>CBIHNR010000008.1:0-60295 GCA_966211215.1 uncultured Pedobacter sp. | reverse complement strand
AAGGCGACATCTCGTGGGTAATAAACAGTAACTTCGTTTTTGCCATCTCCAATTAAAAATTTAGAAAAATAGAATTTGGGACTGCAAATATAAGCATTATCTTATGATATATCAATGATTTATGCAAATCTCTTTGATATTTTTTCATTAATGCACACCTTTGCCCCAAATCTGGAATAACTGCACTTTGAAAATATTTACACTAAAGCAGGATTTATCGGCTTATTTGCTTGGCCTAAAGAGCCAAGGCAACACAATAGGCTTTGTCCCAACTATGGGAGCCTTACACCAGGGGCATTTGTCCTTAATTGATATTGCAAGAGCGAGCTGTGATACAGTTGTATGCAGCATTTTTGTTAATCCAACACAATTTAACGACCCTAAAGACCTGGAAAAATATCCGAGGCCGGTTGAGGCAGATATTGAAAAGCTGAAGAATGAAGGGTGTGATGTTTTGTTTTTGCCATCAACGGACGAGATGTATGTTGCCAATGAAACATGGCATATTGACCTTGGATATCTGGAAAATATTTTGGAAGGCGAGTTTAGGCCAGGGCATTACCAGGGCGTTACGCAGATCGTGAAAAAGCTGTTTGATGTAGTGAGTCCTGATAAGGCGTTTTTTGGCCAAAAGGATTATCAGCAAGTTATGGTAATTAATAGGATGGTTGAAATCTTCAAAATGCCTGTAGAGATTATAATGTGCCCTATTTTGAGAGAGGCGGATGGATTGGCGATGAGTTCGCGGAATATTCACCTTTCAGCAACAGAGCGTAAGCAGGCCTTAGCGTTGTCACAATCGTTGCTGGATGCCAAACGTAACTTCACGATGTCAACGCTCGAAGTGCTCGAACAGCAGTCTGCCGGCTTTTTAGAAAACAGAGAAGGGATTAAATTAGAATACTTCAAGATTTGTAATGCAAACACTTTGTTGCCCGCAAAGTCGAAAGATGAAGATGGACTGATCGCTTTAGTTGCTGCAAAAGTGGGGGCTACGCGCCTTATAGACAATATCATAATAAAGTAAATCTAAAAGGGATATAAAGGGCTGTTATGCCAGCTGATAAAGTTTTTCTAATTTTGTATTATGATTATTCAGGTTTTGAAGTCTAAGATACACCGTGTGAAGGTTACGCAGGCGGAATTGAATTATGTAGGTAGTATCACTATTGACGAAGACTTAATCGAAGCTGCTAATATAATTCCGAACGAAAAAGTTCAGATAGTTAACAATAACAACGGAGCCCGTTTCGAAACTTATGTTATTAAAGGCGAAAGAGGTTCGGGTATTGTGTGTTTAAATGGGTCATGTGCTCGTTTAGCTCAGGTTGGCGATATTATTATTATTATGTCTTATGGCTCTCTGCCAATGGATGAGGCAAGAAAATATGAGCCTATACTGGTCTTCCCGGATGATAATAACCGCCTTATCAAGTAATTCCTCCCTAATGAGCAAATTAAATACGATAGAAAACAAGGTTGTTACATTAGATGGCCTTCAGAAGTTGATAAACATCTGGCGGTTAAAGGATCAAAAAATTGTTTTCACCAATGGATGCTTTGATTTGCTACACCTGGGGCATATAGACTATCTTGCAAAAGCAGCAGATTTGGGAAATAAACTTATTATTGGGTTAAACTCAGATCTTTCTACGTCTAACCTTAAAGGGCCTACCCGGCCAATTACTAATGAAAAATCTCGTGCAAGGTTGCTGGCATCATTGTTTTTTGTAGATGCTGTGGTACTTTTTGACGAACCCACTCCTTTTAATCTTATTACGTTTGTTAAGCCAGACGTTTTAGTAAAAGGTGCCGATTATACTATCGATAAAATTGTTGGTGCCGATATCGTACTTGCAAATGGCGGTGAGGTCAAAACTATTGACTACATTGACGGTTATTCAACCACGGCTATCGAAAATAAAATTCGGAATTCATAGATTTCCCCGAACTTGCTCTTCGGTAGTCCGTTTTCTATAGTTTCAAATACGGTATTGTGAATTCGTCACCGATGATTAAAATTTTATGGGCTTGCTGCCTGTTTGTTTGTGGTATATTGATTGCCTGTAAACCGCCCATAAATGATTTGAAAACAGGTACTTGGCGGGCAATATTAGAAACAAATTCCGGTGTTGAAATTCCATTTATTTTCCAGGTAAGCCAATCCGAAGGAAAAAAAGCCATCCATATAGTTAACGGAGCTGAAAATATTAAGGTCGAAGCCTTGGTGTCAGGCCGTAATGTAATAATTCCCTTGCCTTCTTTCGGGTCTGAAATCAAAGCTAAATTTACCAGTAGTGGATTAGAAGGTGCCTGGATAAGGCATTTGCCCAATAAGGATTCAGAAATTCCGTTTCGAGCTGAATATAATGTTAAGAAGCGCTTTGTGGATAATGAAGCTCCCATGTATAACATCACCGGCCGTTGGAGTACTCTATTCATTGCGGAGGGAAGAACTGATACAACGATCGCAGTTGGCGAATTTATTCAGAAGGGAGCTCTGGTAAAAGGTACCTTTTTAACTGCTAGTGGCGATTATCGTTATCTTGAGGGTTCTGTAAGTGGGGATAAACTATCTTTATCGACGTTTGATGGGGCGCATGCATATCTATTTACCGCTACCATTAAAAGCCCAAAGACAATTTCGGACGGGAAATTTTATTCCGGGGCATCGGCGGTAGAAGATTGGAGCGCTTCAAAAAATGCACAAGCATCCTTGCCTGATGCGTACTCCCGTACTTCATTAAAAAAAGGCACCTCGTCTATTGAATTCAACTTTGAGAGCTTAGATGGTAAACCAGTTTCTTTAAAAGAGGATGTTTTTGAAAATAAAATTATTGTTGTTCAGTTATTTGGCTCCTGGTGTCCTAATTGTGTGGACGAAATGAAATATTTAGTTCAATTTTACAATAAATATCATAAAAAAGGGGTTGAGGTACTTGGATTGGCCTACGAGCGTTCCGGTGAAAAAGAGTGGGCAAAAAAAGCAGTAGGCAAACTAAAGCAGCGTTTAAATGTTCCTTATCCTTTGTTGCTGACGGGATATACACATAAGGAAGTGGTTAAAAGCATGCCTCAAATAGCTGACTTTAAATCATTTCCGACAACCATAGTAATTGACAAAAATAAGAAAGCCAGAAAAATACATACAGGTTTTACGGGGCCTGCTACAGGTGCCCATTATACAAACTTTATCAGGGAGTTTGAAGCCCAGATAGATATGTTGCTGGCAGAGAAATAATATGAAGCTGTTAAAATTATGCTGCCCTGTCCTGGTGGCTTTTTTATTTTCCTGCTCAACTAAAAAAGTAACGTTAGAGCCCGTCAACATAAGAGCTAGCGCCCCAAATGTTTACAGGGGAAGCTATGAACGGTTGACAGACATTATAAATACAAAGCTGGATTTAAAGCTTAATTGGGATAGTTCATTCGTGATCGGCAAGGCCTGGATTGAGGCAAAGCCATACTTTTACCCCTCAAATAAGGTTATATTAAATGCGCAGGGATTCAAAATTTATGATGTCGCCATCGAAAATAAGGATGGGCATAAGTCTTTAGAATATTCTTATAACGGCAAAATTCTTTCAATAAGCCTGGATAAAACCTATAACAATCAGCAGAAATTCACGCTTTATATCGACTATGTTGCCATGCCTGCCAAACTAAAAGTTGGCACTGATATTCCTTCTCAAAGCAACCGCGGATTTTACTTTATTAATCCTACTGGTAAAGACACAAGCAAGCCTCAACAGTTTTGGACGCAGGGTGAGCCTGAATGTAATTCTACCTGGTTTCCTACTATAGAAAACCCGCAGGAGAAAATGACACAGGAAATCAACATCACTGTGCCCAAAAAGATGGTAACACTCTCCAATGGTTCTCTCGACTTTTCCGAAGATAATGGCGATGGTACCCGGACAGATTCCTGGCGGCAGGAGCAGCCTCATTCCACCTACTTAACCATGGTTGCCGGAGGATATTTCTCTGTCATTAAAGATAAATGGGAAGATAAGGAGGTAAGCTATTATGTGGAGCCTGAGTATGCTAAATATGCTAAACTGATTTTTGGTAAAACCCCCGAAATGATCAACTTTTTCTCTAAGAAGCTCGGAGTAGAATATCCCTGGGAGAAATATTCGCAGATTGTTGTACGCGATTTCAACGATGGTGCAATGGAAAATACCACGGCTACGGTCTTTTTTGACCGCATGAATATGACGGAAGCGGAATATAAAGACGAATCATATGAAGATATAATTTCGCATGAATTATTTCACCACTGGTTTGGCGACCTGGTAACTGCAGAGTCATGGGCTAATCTTCCGCTAAATGAATCATTTGCTACCTATGGCGAGTATCTATGGAACGAATATAAATACGGACGTGACTATGCCGATTTAGGCGGATGGAAGGATGCAACAGCATATTTTAACAGCAATAAGTTTGAGTTAAACCCGATTCGCTTTGACTATGCTGACAGTGAAGACATGTTTGATCAGGTTAGTTATCAAAAAGGGGGGCAGATCCTGCACATGTTGCGAAAAACCGTAGGTGATGCGGCTTTTTTCAAAGCGCTTAACCTGTACCTTCAAAAACACGCATATAAAACCGCTGAAATTCATGACTTGCGGCTGGCTTTTGAGGAGGTTACAGGTACAGATTTGAACTGGTTCTTTAATCAATGGTTTATGTCGCCTGGGCACCCTATCCTCAATATAGAATCAAGCTACGACGCATCTGCACATAAAGTCTCTGTTAATATTAAGCAACTACAGAACTTTGATAGAGTGCCTTTATATCGCATTCCAATGGCAATTGATATCTACTCAAACGGAAAAACAGAGAGAAAGGAAATTGTACTTGACAAACAAAATCAAATATTTAGTTTCGATGTAGCTGAAGCTCCTTTGTTATTAAATGTTGATGCAGAGAAGTATGTGCTTTGTGAAAAGCGCGAAAAGAAAACTATACAACAATATGCATTTCAATACCAGCACGCCCCTCTTTTTCTCGACCGGCTTGAGGCTTTTAAAGCATTGGAAAAGCAGTCGGAACCTCTTGCTCATGAAATTTGGCAGAAGGCCCTTGCCGACAAAAATTGGCAGATACGGGTTTATGCCCTTAATTGTGTGACCCAGCTGAATGATGCGGAAAAAAACGCTGTTTATCCTGTGGTTAAGAAGATGGCAGTTGCGGATGAGCGCTCATTGGTTAGAGCTGCTGCGATTTCGGCCCTAAGTAAGTCGTTTGCCACAAAAGATAATTCAGAAACTTATACCCTCGCAATGGCAGATAAAGCCCCAAGTGTGCAAAGAGCATTAAGAGAAATGAAAAAACAGCCTTAACTATAAAGCTGCTTTTTCTTTCAATTATTTGCGGTTGAAGAGTCCGAGGATGGCCTTTAGTATAGCCAAAGCAATTGCAAATTTTACAGTCGCAATAAATCCCGAAATATTAAACCCTTGCAGATAATGGTCTACCAGCAGAACCATCAAGACCGTGATCAAAAAAGATACAAGTCCCAATGTCATAAAGTTGATTGGAAACGTAAGGAGTCTTAAAACGCTGCCGATGGTGGCATTAGCCAAGGCGATTAATATCCCAGCCAATACGGCTGTCCCGAAGCCCGAAACTTCCACTCCGGGAATAAAATAAGCAGCTACCGATACAGCAACGCCGATAAGCAGTATTTCAATAATATAGTACTTCATAAATTCTTAGTGGCGCTAAAATTAAAAGAATTTTTTCTTCGCCAGTTCAGTAAGTTTCAAAGAGTCAAATTATTCAAAACTTAAATTTTGAAATTTGAAACTGCTGTCTATATTTGCAGTGTACTAATTAACTAATACACTAAATCAATGATAGAAATTACTAACCTGAACTTTGGATATAGCCGTAAGAAGCTGTTATTCGAAAACCTAAACCTTAAGCTTAAAGGAGGCCATATTTATGGCCTCCTTGGCAAGAACGGGGCGGGGAAATCAACTTTGTTAAAAAACATTACTGGTCTGGCTTTTCCTTTAAGCGGGAGCTGTAAAATAAATGGAGTTGATTCCGGAAAGCGTTTGCCTTCTACCTTGCAGGACCTTTATCTGGTACCAGAGGAGATCTATGTGCCAGCTGTCTCAATAAAGGAATATGTAAAGCTTACCGCTCCTTTTTATCCTAAATTTAACCAGCAACAGTTTGATAGTTATTTGCAGGAGTTTGGTGTTCCCTTGGAGAGTCACCTAGATAAATTGTCCTTTGGTCAACAGAAAAAAGCAATGATCTCTTTTGGTATTGCAACCAATACCAGTCTTTTAGTAATGGATGAACCAACCAATGGTTTAGATATTCCGTCGAAAGCGCAATTTAGGAAAATCGTTGCCTCTGCATTTGATGAAGAACGATGTGTAATCATTTCAACCCATCAAGTGAGAGATCTAGATAATTTGATTGATACGCTGGTAATGGTGCACGATAGTCAAATTATTATGAATAAAAGTATTTCTGAAATCGAGTTACGCTTATCCTTTAAATACATTTCTAATACTAAAGAAGCACTTTATTATGAAAGTGATATGCGGGGTGCGAAAGGTATTTTGCTAAACTCGGACGAGGACGAAAGTAAAGTGGACATCGAGTTACTTTTTAATGCTCTAATAAATAATCCATCCTTTTCCCAAACCTTAAACTAAAGAAGATGAATAATTATTTTGATGTCTCTAGGTTTTTAAACCTTTTTAAAAAACATACAGCAGAAAACCTGAAAATTTATTTAATGTCACTCATTGTGCTTGGAGGAATTCTGGTTCTGTTTTTTGCCTTCGTTGCTTATATGACAAAAGTAAATCTCGCATTCCCCGAAGTGCAGAATAAAATATATTTCGTTACGTTTTTGCTCTCGGGCGCTATTTTTAGCAGTACTGTATTTTCAGCGCTGAGTGATACGAAAAATGCGATCATGACACTTCTGCTGCCTAGCTCTAAAATTGAAAAATTTCTGGTTGCCTGGACTTATATATTTATATTTTTTCCTATATTTTTTACTGCTTTATTCTACGCAGTTGACAGCCTATTCTTATTTTCACTGAATCCGCGACATGATGTACAGGCGGCATTCTATAATGTTTTTTCTGCCGATAAAGAGCATTATATGGTCTTTATCATTTATCTGGTATTGGCATCTATTTCGTTTTTAGGAGCGGTGATGTTCGTGAAACTGCATTTTATAAAAACTGCTGCTTTGTTTTTTGTGATTGTTCTTTGCCTCGTATTGATAAATTCTTTTCTTATTCACCAACTAATAACTCCGTTAAGTGGTGTTAACGTACCGTTTAGTGGTTTGCGTTGGCAGCAGGACGATGAATATTATGTTGTTAATATAGATAGTGATCTTACTTATATGATTGTAACTGTTTGCATAATCTCCCCAGTAATTTGGTTGTCCACATATTGGAAATTAAAAGAGAAAGAGGTTTAAAAGAATGGATTTTAGGAACAACGAAGCTATTTATATTCAAATTGCGAACTTCATGATGGAGTGCATTTTAAGAGGGAAGTGGAGCGCGAATGATCGGATTTCGTCTGTCAGAGAGTTGGCAATCGAACTGCAGGTGAATCCCAACACAGCTATGCGTTCTTTCGAATTTTTGCAAAACAAAGAGATCATTTATAACAAAAGAGGAATAGGTTTCTTTGTTAGCTCAAATGCAGAAGCTAAGATTATCGCAGAAAAGCGCGAGGTCTTCGTAAAGGAGGATCTTCCAGCAATTTTCAAAACGATGGAAATTTTAAATATTTCTGTTGAAGAGATGGCAGATGAATATCAAAAACTTAAACAAAATAGACATGAAGGCAAGTAACAAAGTGCTCCTTGTAGCATTAATAGCACTACTTATATCAATCACACTATATAACTTCGAATTAAAGGCGGAATATGAAAAAAGTGAATTTAAAATGGAGTTTTATTCATATAATAAGTTAGATTATAAAAACTTCGATGAAATAGAAGTAAATGCGGGAAATCTGATTGATCTTAAAATTATAAAGGCCGAAAAGTTCGATATACGTCTACATAAGTATTATAATACGCCATTTAAGGTTTCTCAAAAACAAAATCGTTTAATAATAGACGTTACCGACTCATTAAATTCTCCGCGAATGTCCGGCGAAAAGGCGATGGTTGTTTTTTGTCCGAAGTTGAGTCGCTTGAAAATAAAAGGACAAATAATGACCTTCCAGAAGAATGATAGACTAGTAACGGAAGTGCCCCGAAATGGAGATTCGGCTACTGAGCTGAGCGGTTTTAATCTAGACTCATTAGATCTTACTTTAGAGTCAAAATGTTGTTTGAAACTTGCAGGTAATAAAATCGGATACTTGAATGCGATCATTGGAAACGAAAGCGATGCTGGAGCAAAGTTTACCGTAAACGACAAGAATGTTATAAAAGATGCATCTATTCAGGTTAAAGGTAAAAACGAATTAAGCCTTTCCGATCCGAAAATTGAGCATTTAAATTATTCTTACTCAAAAGAATCAACAATTTCGTTAACTGGGGCATCTCATTCACTTTTAAAGCAATAGGCTTTTTAAAATCACATTTCCAACTTCTAAAAAAATACTTATATTTGCAGAATCTGGAAAGAGGGGGCCTTGGTCCCCTCTTTTCATTTTACAGGAATATTTATGAATATTGAGCAAAAGGTAAGTGAATTAGTGGGGCAGAAAATTGCCGACCGGCCGGACCTTTTTCTGGTTGATGTGAAAATGCATCCGAACGGGAAGCTGATTGTCCTCTTAGATGGTGATAATGGCGTGGGTATTGCAGATTGTGTAGCTGTAAGCCGGCATGTAGGTTATCATCTGGAAGAAGAGAACATAATTGAACACGCTTATAATCTTGAAGTATCTTCGCCCGGTATCGATGCCCCTTTAAAGCTGAAAAGGCAATATGAAAAAAATATTGGAAGAAACTTAAGCATTAAGCAGGCAGATTCTTTAAAGCGTGAAGGTACATTGCTACAGGTTGCCGAAGATGGAATTGTAATAGAAGAAAAAATAAAGGAAAAAGGGAAAAAAGCTGAACTAATTGAAAGCCATATTCCTTTTGAGCAGATAACAGAAACAAAGGTGTTAATTTCATTTAAGTAAAAATGAGCAGTATTAATTTGATTGATTCCTTTCAGGAATTCAAAGATTTTAAAAACATCGACCGCCCTACTGTAATTAGTGTGTTGGAGGAAGTATTCCGTAGCATGATTCGTAAAAAATACGGTACGGATGAAAATTGCGACGTAATTGTTAACCCCGATAATGGAGACTTAGAGATCTGGCGTACACGTACAGTAATGGAAGACGGATTTTCTGAAGATGATGATTTAGAAATAGAGCTTGCAGATGCCCATAAAATTGATCCGGATTTAGAAGTAGGCGATGATTTTATCGAGCAGATTACACTGGAAAGCTTTGG
Organism: uncultured Pedobacter sp.; assembly: GCA_966211215.1. Classification (GTDB taxonomy): domain Bacteria; phylum Bacteroidota; class Bacteroidia; order Sphingobacteriales; family Sphingobacteriaceae; genus Desertivirga. Next base: position 50,838 of record CBIHNR010000008.1, on the reverse strand, counting down.
CCGCCGTGCTATCTTAGCCGCTCGCCAGACCCTGGTTTCTAAAGTTTTGGAACTTGAGAAAGACGAAATCTTTAAGAAATACAAAGATCGTGTAGGTGAGATCGTTACTGGCGAAGTTTACCAGGTATGGAAGAAAGAAACCTTGGTTTTAGACGATGAAGGGAATGAGTTATTATTGCCGAAAACAGAACAAATTCCAGCCGATTATTTTAAGAAAGGTGATTCAGTAAGGGCTGTCGTGTTAAAGGTTGATATGCTGAATAGCAATCCAAAAATTATCATTTCCCGTACAGCTCCAGATTTTCTTCAAAGATTGTTCGAGCTTGAGGTGCCGGAGATTTTTGACGGCTTAATTACCATTAAGAAAATTGTTCGCGAACCTGGAGAACGTGCTAAGGTTGCAGTAGAGTCTTATGATGACCGTATTGATCCTGTTGGGGCATGTGTTGGTATGAAAGGTTCTCGTATTCACGGTATTGTGCGTGAGCTGAAAAATGAGAATATCGACGTAATTAACTATACAAATAATAATTCATTATATATTCAGCGTGCTTTAAGCCCGGCTAAAATAACAACCATCAAATTAGATGATGTTGAGAAACGTGCTGCAGTTTATTTAAAACCAGAGCAGGTTTCTTTAGCGATAGGCCGCGGTGGGCATAACATTAAATTGGCCGGAAAGTTAACCGGGTATGAAATTGATGTTTATCGCGAATCTGATGAAAATGACGAGGATGTTGACCTTGAAGAATTTTCAGATGAAATTGATGGCTGGATCATTGATGAGTTTAAGCGTATAGGTTTGGATACTGCGAAATCTATCCTTGAATTGTCAGTAGATGAGCTCGTAAGGCGTACAGATTTAGAAGAAAGCACTGTTAAGGAAGTGATGAGTATATTAAAAGCTGAATTTGAATAAGTAAAAAAGACTGATTTAGGTTTCGCTCTTAATAAACGAGATAAAAAACGTATTTTTGTTTAAATTTTAGCGAGAGGTAATAAATTTTAGATGTCAGAAGGTAAAAGCATAAATTTACTAAAAGCTGCAAAAGAGCTGAATATCGGTTTATCGACCGCGGTAGAGTCATTGGGTAAAAAGGGTTTCAAGGTTGAAGCCAAGCCTACCACAAAGCTTACCGAAGAGATGTATAATGCTCTTTTAAAAGAGTATCAGGGAGATAAAATTGTACGTGAAGAAGCACGTCAAATTGTAATTGGAAAGATCCGTCGTGATGATGTGCCAGCTCCGGCTCCTGCAACTGAAAGGCCAGAACCTCGTCGCGCTAATGAATTTGAACAAGAAGAAATTCTTATAAAAAATACCGGGTCATTCACTCCGCCTGTAGAGAAAGCAAAACCTGCTGAAGAAGCGCAAGCGGCACAGCAAGATGACCCTGGCTTGCCAGGCGTTAAAGTAGTAGGGAAGATTGACCTGGATGCTTTAAACAGAAAAGGCAAACCTGAACCTAAAACAGAAGAGCCAAAGCCAGAAGTAAAGGCAGAGCCAACTCCAGAGCCGAAAGCAGAAGTAGTTAGTACTCCGGCTCCAGAACCAGTTAAAGAAACTGCTCCTGAGCCAATAAAAGTTGAAGAACCAGTTGCTAAAGCAGAGGAAGCAAAGCCTGAGCCAGCTCCTGAGCCTGTAAAGGCAGAAGAAGCTAAGCCAGAGCCAGTGGTGGTGCCTACGCCTAAAGTGGAAGAGGCAATTGAGCCACAGCCTGAGATCAAGGCAGAAGCACCTGTTGAACCAGCTTCGGTACAATCGGTAGAAACATCGTCGGAAGAATCTGCAGATGATGACGTTATTAGAGCGAAAGCTCAACGCCTTACAGGCCCTAACGTTATTGGAAAGATCGATCTTTCTGCACAACAGCCACGTAAAAAGGATCAGCCAGTGGCTTCTTCATCCAACGTTGGAGGGAATGACCACAAGCGCAAGCGTAAACGCAAGGATAGCCAGGGAGCGCCGCAACATGGTGCCCAGCAGCATACCGGCGCTGGACAAGGACAGCATCAGCACGGAGGGCAGCAACGTCCTCAGCCAGGTGCCGGAAATCCTAACCGCCCGAATTTTACTGGAGGAGCTCAGCAAGGAAAAAGCCAGTTTCCCGGACGTCCTGACTTTAGAAATAGAGTTCAGCCTGGAGCTAAAGGCGATTCTGGTAAGGAAGAACCATCAGAAAAAGAAATACAAGACCAAATTAAGGCAACACTTGCTCGTTTAAGTGGAGCCGGTAAATCTGGAAAGTTCGCTCAAAGAGCCAAATTCCGCAGGCAGAAACGTGATGACGTTGCCCAGTCTGCAGAAGAAGCAGCAATGGAACTTGAATTGCAGGCTAAAGTGTTAAAAGTAACGGAGTTTGTTACAGCTAACGAGCTTGCAAATATGATGGATGTTCCTGTAACTCAGGTTATTTCAACCTGTATGAGCCTGGGGATGTTCGTTTCCATCAACCAACGTTTAGATGCTGAAACTCTGGCAATTGTTGCTGATGAGTTCGGTTATGCTATTGAGTTTGTTAAGCCGGAAGATGAGGAAGCTTCTTTGGAAGAAGAAGATAAAGAGGAAGACTTATTGCCTCGTGCTCCAATTGTTACGGTGATGGGACACGTGGATCACGGTAAAACGTCACTACTCGACTTTGTTCGTAAAACAAACGTAATATCAGGCGAAGCCGGAGGTATTACGCAGCATATTGGGGCATATGAGGTTAAGCTAGAGGATGGACGTAAAATTACCTTCCTCGATACACCAGGACACGAAGCCTTTACGGCTATGCGTGCACGTGGTGCTAAAGTGACTGATATCGCCATCATTGTAATTGCTGCGGATGACAGTGTGATGCCTCAAACACGTGAGGCCATTAACCACGCTCAAGCTGCAGGGGTTCCAATTGTATTTGCTTTCAGTAAAATTGATAAGCCAGGGGCTAATACGGATAAAATCCGCGAGCAGCTTTCTGCCATGAACATTCTGGTGGAAGACTGGGGAGGTAAATACCAATCACAAGAGATCTCTGCAAAATCAGGATTGAATGTGGATTTATTACTGGAGAAAGTATTGCTTGAAGCAGAGCTCCTAGAGTTAAAAGCAAATCCAGATAAGCGTGCTACAGGGACAGTAATTGAGGCTGCCTTGGATAAAGGCCGTGGTATTGTAACCACAGTATTGATTCAAGCTGGTACCTTGAAGGTAGGAGACCCAATTCTTGCGGGTAGCTATAGCGGCCGTGTAAAGGCCTTATTTAATGAGCGTGGCCAAAAAGTTGACAAAGTTGGCCCTTCTACTCCGGTACAGGTACTAGGTATGTCTGGAGCACCTACAGCTGGAGATAAATTTAATGCGCTTGACAGTGAGGTTGAAGCACGTGAAATTGCTAACAAACGCTTGCAATTACAGCGCGAGCAAGGGCTACGTACTCAGAAACACATCACCCTTGATGAAATTGGCCGTCGTTTAGCTATCGGTAACTTCAAGGAACTGAATATCATTGTTAAAGGTGATGTGGATGGTTCTATCGAGGCGCTGTCAGACTCATTATTAAAACTATCAACTGAAGAAATTCAGGTTAATATCATACATAAGTCTGTAGGACAGATTTCTGAATCTGATGTATTATTAGCAACAGCTTCTGATGCGATTATTATTGGTTTCCAGGTCCGTCCGTCAGCTGGTGCGCGTAAACTCGCCGAGCAGGAAGAAATCGACGTTCGCTTGTACTCTATCATCTATGATGCTATTAACGAGGTTAAAGCTGCGATGGAAGGTATGCTTGCGCCAGAGTTTGAAGAGAAGATTGTCGCAAATGTTGAGATCCGCGAAACCTTTAAAATCAGCAAAGTGGGTACCATTGCAGGTTGTATGGTATTAGATGGTAAGATCAATAGAAACAGCAATATCAGGATCGTTCGCGATGGTGTAGTTGTTTACACAGGTGAACTTGCATCTCTAAAACGCTTTAAAGATGATGTTAAAGAGGTTTCTAAAGGTTACGAGTGTGGATTGAATATCAATAACTTTAATGATATCAAAGTTGGAGATATCGTGGAGGCTTACGAAAACGTAGAGGTGAAACGTAAACTTTAATAATAATAGAGATAAAATAAGAGAGCCCCGCCTGGTTAATCAAGCGGGGCTCTTCTTTTTTTGAAAAATAACTGTCTTATAAAAAGTTTCGGCTATTAGCCGAATAACGACTCGAATACTTCTTCTATTTTGGCAACGCTTTTAATTACAATGCTGTAGCGGGTAAGGTCCAACCCTTTCTGATTATATTTTGATATATAGATTTGTTCAAATCCCAATTTTTGAGCCTCAGCAATGCGCTGTTCAATCCGATTAACCGCCCTTATTTCTCCTGATAGCCCGACTTCTGCAGCAAAACATGTTTTTGAGGAAATTGGCATATCTTCATGTGACGATATAATTGCAGCGATGATTCCAAGGTCTACGGCTGGATCCTCTACCCGTAGGCCACCAGCGATATTAAGGAACACATCTTTTGCACTTAGCCTGAATCCGCAGCGTTTTTCGAGAACGGCTAATAACATATTCATCCTGCGGGTATCAAAACCAGTTGCAGATCTTTGTGGCGTTCCATAAGCTGAGGGGCTAACCAGGGCTTGTGTTTCTATCAGCATGGGGCGTACGCCTTCTAACATCGCTGAAATGGTTATCCCGCTTAACTGTTCATCCCTTTGGGAAAGTAATATTTCGGAGGGATTAGAAACTTCGCGTAAGCCATTACCCTGCATTTCATAGATCCCTAATTCTGATGCAGAGCCAAAACGGTTTTTAACAGCCCTTAAGATGCGGTACACATGATGCCTGTCGCCCTCAAATTGAAGCACTGTATCAACCATATGTTCTAAGATCTTAGGGCCGGCAATAGTACCATCTTTAGTAATGTGCCCGATTAGAAATACTGGCGTGGATGTTTCTTTTGCAAACCTGAGCAATTCTGCCGTGCATTCCCTTACTTGAGAAACACTTCCGGGAGTTGATTCGATATGAGCGGAATGGAGCGTTTGTATCGAATCTATCACAACCACCTGTGGCTCGAGTATTTCGATTTGCTTGAAAATGTTTTGCGTTGAAGTCTCCGTTAGAATATAACAATCTGCAGTAGATGCTTTGCCATTGTGGAGCGTAGATATTGGACTAAGCCGTTCCGCTCGCATTTTAATCTGGTGCTCGCTTTCTTCGCCTGATACATAAAGGATTTTTAAGCCCGGTAGGTTTAATGCCAATTGGAGCATCAACGTAGACTTGCCAATACCGGGTTCACCACCAATTAGTACCAATGATCCTGGCACAATGCCTCCTCCCAGTACTCTGTTAAGCTCGCCGTCTGGAGTATTAAGCCGCGTTTCTTCGGCGTAAACAATCTCATTAATAGGCGACGGTTTTGCAATACGCGAATTAGTCTGGCTGGGCTTCCAGTTGGGTACACTGGTATTAGGCTTCTGTATTACTTCTTCCACAAAAGTATTCCACTGGTTACAGGCAGGGCATTTGCCTAGCCATTTCGGCGATTCATATCCGCAGCTTTGGCAAAAATATGCCGATTTAGATTTAGCCATTATTTGTTTTATCAGCGCAAAGGTGCAAATTAATCGGAAATAGAGTGATGGCTCGAAGACATAAAAAAAGCCTGCCGGAAAATATCCCGGACAGGCCATAGTTGCCATTGTTAGGGCTATGCTACTGTAGATATATGCTTAACCAGGCTTCGCTTTGCTAATGGAAGCAATGTTTGCTCAAATGGAAAAGTAATATCGGTTTCTACATGATATACTGCAGGATTGGGTACCTGCCTCCGGCTATGAATTAGCTCTTTTCTTATAGCCTCTGGAGTGTAAATAAAATTGCGCTCAAAGCTAGTAATATATGTTGTATTTATTCCCCTGTATTTTTCATCTTTATTCTCAAATATTGTTACCTGGTATTCAAATACCTGAGTGTCACGTTCGTCACCGTTTCTTAAGAGCAGATAACCGTGGTAAGGATAAAGGGGGATAACGCCGATCGGTTCTATTTTTATCCGGCTTTCTACAAAGTCATAGATTTCTTTTCCTTCTTTAATAGTGGGATCGATTTTGTTTAATGAGTAGCTGATAATTTGTTCAATTTCCTGCATTAAAGAATCGTCTTTAACCATCTGCGCATAGGTAAGTGTTAGCGCTTCCAAATCAGCGCTCGTTAATCTTTGAGGAAATGCTTTTTGGATAGCAGATTTGTTTTCTTTGAACCTTAAGAGATTGTTGTAGTGAAATATTAAATCGGTAAGGTCAGGGTACAGCTTAGTTTTGTTAAAATGCTGATTTATGTGCTTTAAGTAAGCCAACAATTGATATTTTTTGCGTTCAAAATCAACAGACCCTTCTATAAACCAATTTACGCTTAGCGACTGCATAGAGAACCCTCCTGTTTGTGTGTGCCGGTTTCCCGGAGATTTTTATACAATAAGTACGGAAAAAAAGCCAAATTTGCAACAATGCCAAAAGGATCTCTTTACCTAATTCCAGTGCCCCTGGCTGAAAATTCGGTTGAAAAAGTACTACCAGTTTATCATCAGGAGTTAATAAATTCCATTCGGACTTATATTGTAGAAAACGAAAAAACTGCCCGTTATTGGCTAAAGCAGAGTCATTTAAGACTGCCACAGAGTGAGTTGGTTATTCATGTTTACGGCAAACATTCGGAGAAGGATGATGTTAGCAATTACTTTAAAGAGCTTGAAGCAGGGAACGATGTTGGCTTGATGAGTGAAGCCGGCTGTCCTGCGGTTGCCGACCCTGGGTCTGATATTGTTGCGGAGGCCCACAAGAGGGGAATTAAAGTAGTGCCGATGGTTGGCCCGAGTTCTATATTGTTGGCCTTAATGGCTTCCGGATTTAGCGGGCAAAGTTTTACTTTTCATGGATATCTGCCGATTGATAAAAGCCAAAGGGCGAAAAGATTGAAAGAGCTTGAATCTCAGTCGGAACGGTTTAAGCAAACGCAGATCTTTATCGAGACGCCTTTCCGAAATAATCAGATGTTGGAGGAGGTGTTAAAAAGTTGCAGTGCCAGAACGCGTTTATGTGTGGCAGTTAACCTTACCGGTGCTGACGAACAGATTGTTTCTATGCCTGTTGAACAATGGAAGAAACAGAAATTTGACTTTCATAAAAAGCCGGCTATATTTCTTTTATTTAAATGACACCAATACCCGGAAAAAGTTCTGTTCTGATAATTGGCGCCGGGCCATCGGGTTTAATGATGGCCGCCCAGTTATTAAGAAACGGAATTCAGCCGGTAATAATTGACGCAAAGACTAAAGCAAGCCAGCATTCTAAAGCTCTTGTAATTCAAGCCAGAAGCCTGGAGATTTTCAGGCAGATGGGCTTGCATCAAAGTGTTTTAAGCCAGGGAAACAAAATTAGCGGGCTTGTTATTCATAAAGGAGACAATGATAGTGTCACTTTGAATTTAGCCGGTTTAGGCGAAGGTAAAAGCTATTTCTCCAATATTTTAATTCTTGAACAGAGCCGAACGGAGCGAGTTTTAATAGATTTCTTAACTGCAAATACTTGCCCTATCTATTGGAATTCTGAGCTCGTGAAACTATCGCAGAGTGACAGTGGTGTTGCTGTTGAGATAAAACGGGGTAATTCCATTGAAGTGATTAACTGCGATTGGCTCATCGGTGCCGATGGGGCATCAAGTAAGGTGAGGAAGTTACTTTCTATTCCATTTCGTGGCGGAACATATCATCAGCAATTTTACCTGGCTGATGTGCAACTGCCTTTCGCGCTCAATAAAGATATTATTCAACTATTTATTAAAGATGAGGGCTTTGCCGGATTGTTTCCCTTAAAAGGAGATGTTGTTAGATTTATGGGGATGTTGCCTGACAATCTGTCTGAAAAGGAAGATATAACCTTTGCCGATATAAAACCATATTTGACGTTTACCCTCGATTTTCCTCTACCATACGAAGCCTGTAACTGGTTTTCGGTTTATCAGTTACATCACCGAATGGTTGATAAGTTCAACATTCAACGCTGTTTTCTTATAGGAGATGCGGCTCATGTACATTCTCCAGTTGGCGGCCAGGGAATGAATACAGGCTTGCAGGACGCCTACAACCTTGGCTGGAAGCTTGCGGGCGTTATTAAAGGCAATTACAAAAAGTCGATTTTGGAAAGCTATGCTGCCGAACGAATGCCGGTAGCTGAGCTTCTTCTTAAACTAACGGATCGGTTGTTCGCATTTAATGTTTCTACTAATTGGTTTGTGCGTAAATTAAGGAATTGGCTACTGCCAGCCCTTTTACCTGTCTTGTGGAAAAAGAAAGGGCTTGCTGATAAGGTGTTTTCAATCATTTCGCAAACTGGAATAAATTATCGCAATAGCCCGTTGTCCGTACATCATAGCCGGATTAAAAGTGTTAAAGCTGGAGATCGGCTTCCTTTTTTAAAATTCTACGATGAGAAACAGAGCTGCGAAACTGATCTCCATAGTTGGTGTAATGCAACCGGATATACCTTATTGGTGATCGGCACCTTAAGCAAGCGCGACTTGTTTTTAATGGCTAAGTGGATCAAACAAGCCTATCCGCATTCTCTCAACTTTTACTATTTGCCTTACTCAAAAAGAAATAAGCATGTGTTTAACTATTTCGAGATAAATGAAAGGCAAAAGCTGTCGATAATAGTTAGGCCGGACATGCACATTGCTTATGTAAACGATGTAGTAGACATTGAGCTGGTCGACACCTACCTGAAAAAAAATGCTTGTTTTGAGAAGGGCTAAGTGATGCTAGGGCGGATCTAACCGTGTATAGTTTCTTTCTTGCCGTAATTTTGAATAACCTCGGCTTCGTATGTCAAAAATTCTTCCCAGCGTTTATCTACATCAATGCCTTCGCCGTATTTTTTTGCGAGCTTAATAAACGTTGTGTAGTGAGTGGCCTCGCTAATCATAAGTTCATAATAAAAAGCTGCCAGTTTTTCATCATTGATATTATCAGACAGGACTTTAAAGCGTTCGCAACTGCGGGCTTCAATCATTGCAGAGAATAACAAGCGGTCAACTAGCTGGGCCTGCCTGCCTCCTCCTTTTATAATGAATTTGGCAAGTTCGTTTACGTAATCGTCCTTCCGTTCTCTGCCAAGGATATATCCGCGCTCCAGAATAATATCGTGTACACGTTTAAAATGATCCATTTCTTCCTGTACTAATAACGCCATTTCCTGAACCAGGTCAGACAAATTTGGGTTTTGAACAATCAGAGTTATCGCGTTGCTGGCCGCTTTCTGTTCGCAAAAAGCATGATCGGTAAGAATTTCCTCGATATTGCTTTCTACCACGTTTTTAACCCATTTCGGGTCTGTTGGCAGCTTTAGTTTTAGAATGGTTTTTTCTGTGCTCACCTTACAAAGGTAAACGCTTTGTGCTTACCTGTATAAATTTTTTGAATCCATAAATTCTATCACCTCGTTGGGAACGAAATATTGCACACTTTTGCCTTCTTTTATCGCATTGCGGATAAAAGTCGAAGAAATTTCCATTACAGGTGTTTGGGTGATGGTAACCGATGGATGGGATGCCAGCTCGGAGTTTTCGTAGCCAGGCCTAGGATAAACGGCTATTTTATAATCGCGAAGAATCACCTCGTAGTTCTTCCATTTTTTTAGGGAAGCAAGATTATCGGCGCCCATAATTAGGGTAAATTGATGTTCTGGATATTTCTCCTGGAGATGGATTAATGTATCGATGGTATATGAAGGCTGAGGTAGCTTAAATTCCACATCACTTACTTTTATCCTCTCAGCATCTTTTGTTGCCAGCCTGGCCATCTCAGAACGGTCGTACATGTTTACCAGGCTACTTTTGTTCTTTAAAGGATTGTGTGGCGAGATTACGAGCCAAACGGCCTGCAAGTCTGTATAGTTTGCCATATAATTGGCTATAACCAGATGCCCGGTATGTATAGGGTTGAATGAACCGAAAAATAATCCTATGCGCATGGTTAAATCTGGTTAGACTCGGATGGCTTGAGATAAACATCATCCAACTTTTAGAAATGCTATTTTCCGAACAAAAACTCTCTTACAATCTTTTCTGCTTCCAGGCAAGCTGTTTCAAGATCGTTATTGGGCAGAATTACGTCAAACTTGTCTGCGTACTGTAACTCTTTGCCTGCTTTATTGATGCGTTCTTTTAATTTTTCGGCGCTGTCTGTACCTCGGGAGCCCAGGCGCTGAATAAGGACTTCAAGAGATGGTGGCTGTACGAATATTGCCAAAGCGTCGTTCTCAAATTTCTTGCGAAGGCGCAAGCCTCCTTCTACATCGATATCAAATACCACATGCTTGCCAGCATTCCAGATCCGGTCAATTTCGGAACGTAAAGTTCCATAAAAGGTGCCGGTGTAAACTTCTTCGAATTCAACAAACTCATGTTTGGCAACTTTATGCAAGAACTCTTCTTTCGAAATAAAGTAGTAGTCCTTGTGATTGATTTCGGTTCCGCGGCTTTGGCGAGTTGTTGCAGAAATAGAAAACTCCAGTTCTGGAATTCGCGATAGCAAGTAATGTACAATGGTTGTTTTGCCTGCGCCAGAAGGAGCCGAGAAGATAACAAGTTTGCCCTGGGCCATGATTAAAAAATATATTGTTGCCCGTAGGCTTAAATTTTATAAAACGTTTAGTAGTTGCTCTTTAATTTTTTCGAGTTCTTCCTTCATGCCAACAACTACTTGTTGGATGCCAGCATCGTTTGCCTTAGAGCCCATCGTATTGATTTCACGGCCAATCTCTTGCGAAATAAAACCAAGTTTCTTTCCATTTGCATCTGGCGATTTTAATGCCGCCAAAAAGTAATCACAATGGCTTTTTAACCTGATTTTTTCTTCTGTAATATCAAGTTTATCAATATAGAAGATCAATTCCTGCTCAAAGCGGTTCTGGTCTACATTTTCTTTGCCCACATATTCGTTTAACAAAAGGCTGATCCTCTCGCGAATGGCTGGAATCCGCTTAGGTTCGAGTTCTTCAACCTGCTTTAGTGACGCAAGAATATTGCTTATACGAAGGATAAGATCTCTTTCAAGGATGTTTCCTTCGTCTTTTCTGAAGATTTGGAAGCTTGCCAGCGCTTCAGAGAAGATTTGTTGCAGTTGCTTCCACTCTTCTTCAGAAACAGAACCTTCGTCAAACTGGATAACTTCCGGAAAAGTCAGCGCTAATTGCAACAGGTTTGATCCAGAATCGTTTAATTCAGTTGCCGCTTCTTTTAACTGAGTGTAGTACAGCTTTAATAATGCACTATTAAGTGAGGCTGCTTTTTGTGCATTTTCAGGATACTCAACAGTGAACGTAATATTTACTTTTCCGCGCTCAATCTGTTTGCTGCATTCGTTGCGTAGTATTAGCTCTTTATCAGAAAAAGCCTTAGGTAGCTTAAGGGCAAGTTCCAGAAACTTGCTGTTTAGGGATTTGACTTCTACAGTATACTTAGCGTTATTAAAATCGCCAGTTGCAATACCATAACCTGTCATGGATTTTATCATGCCGCCAAAGATAAGATTTATTCAGATACGGCCTAACAGGGAAAATAGCATATCCAATGAAAAATTCTTGATTTTATAGAAAAAATAAACGACATTATTTAATAGATCTGCCTTAGCTTTTTACAGCAGGCCGATTGAAGATTTTCGACGCAAAACTGGATAAAGAAGGCAATGTCCCATCATCATAGAACAATGATGGCAATTGCAAGAAATTTAATTTCTAAAAACAATATCTGCTTTTTGTCGTTCATGATGAAATGAATTTTGTTACAATCATTTTGATTGTATGGTGGAGAGGGGATTTAATTTCTAAATAGCCTTTCGTTATTTTTCGATTTAATGGAAGAAACCAAATCAACAGTTACTTTATCATCTTCATTGTTAACGCCCTCCCTTTATGAAGAAGCAATAGTGTGTAAAAGCCTTGATAATGTTATAACAGACTGGAATAACTCAGCTACTCTTCTTCTGGGCTTTTCTAAAGATGAAGTAATAGGTAAAAGCATATTTACAATTATTCCGGAAGGAAAGCATCAGGAAGAAAGGCAAATTACAAGCTTGATAGAAAATGGCATTAACGTTAACAGTTTTTATACTTTACGCCTGGACAATGGTAATAGAGCCCACCGGGTAATGCTTTCTGTAACGCCTGTTTTAAATGCCGAGGATGAAATTATCGGTGTTTGCGAAACTTTTCATGACATTACTCATCATCATCTTGCCGAAGAAAAGCAGGGCTTGCTCGCTGCGATTGTAGACTCATCGGAAGATGCCATCATCAGTAAAACCCTTGATGGAATAATTAGAAGCTGGAATTCGGGCGCCGAAAAGATTTTTGGCTATAAAGAACATGAAATAGTGGGCAAATCCATCATGACGATAATTCCTAAAGGCCGGGAGCATGAAGAGATTGCTATTATTGAAAAGATTAAGAAAGGCGAGATTGTTAGCCATTTCGAGTCCATTAGGCTTACCAAGGATAGTAGGGAGATTGCCCTTTCTATTACAGTTTCGCCCATAAAAAATAGTAAGGGTGAAATTATTGGCGCTTCAAAGATTGCCAGGGATATTTCTGAAAAGTTAATCGCAGACTCTAGGCTTCAAGATTATACCAGGCAGCTTGAAAAGCTAAATGCTTACAAAGACGATTTTATAGGCTTGGCCAGCCACGAGCTAAAAACTCCGTTAACTAGTATAAATGCTAACCTGCAAATACTTGAACGCAAGTTAGATGATGGCATAAACAAAGTTTTTGTATCTAAAACGCTTAAGCATGTAAATAAGCTTACAAGTTTGATAGGGGAGCTTTTAGATGTTGCCAAAATTCAATCGGGCAAATTAATTCTAAGGCTTACTTCATTTAACATTCAGAATGTGATAGATGAAGTTCTTGAAAATGTGCAAATGGTTTCCCCAACGCACACAATTCAGTTACTTGAAGGCTGCAATGTAGAGGTTTTGGCAGATAGGCAGCGCATTGACCAGGTGCTGATAAACCTGTTAAATAACGCCGTTAAGTACTCTCCGGATGCAGATAAGGTTTTTGTAAGGTGCTTTAAAAGGGGTAAAGACTTTGTTTGCAGTGTGCAAGATTTTGGTATCGGAATTCCGAAGAATATGTTGGAGGATGTGTTTTCCCAGTTTTTTAGAGTGGAAAGTGTTGTGCCCCTGTTTCCGGGATTGGGAATTGGGTTGTTTATATCAAACGATATTGTAAAAAGGCATAATGGCCGTATGTGGGCAGAAAGCGAAGTTGGCAGAGGTTCTACTTTTTATTTCTCGCTTCCTTTAACAAATTAAATGCTACCCGAAGGGTTCCGAGTAGCATTAATATATTTTTTAATTGTTTTTTTTCGTTAGTTCCTTCACTTGTTTAATAAGGCGCAGCTTAAAGTTTACCAATAAGATTACACCTGCAACGGCAAGGGTTGAAATGATAAAGTGCTGATTTTTTACTCCCCAGATAAAGCCGAAACCGCTTATTAATATTGCCAGGTTACATAGCACATTTAACAATATTTTTCCAGCCATTAGTAAACAGGCATGTTAGGGTCAAACTTTTCTTTCCAGGCTAAGATACCACCCTCCAGGTTGTACAAGTTGTCGTAACCTAGCTGTTGCTCCAGCTGCATAATGGCAGCGGCACTTCTTTTTCCGCTTCGACATTGCACAATAACTGGCTTATCTGTAGCGATTTTGTCGGATTCGATTAGGACACCGGCTAAAGGGATATTTTCGCCGCCCAGGTTTGATACCTCGTATTCAAAAGTTTCGCGAACGTCAATCAGCTGAAAATCTTCTCCACTATCTATTTTTTTCTTTAATTCTTCGACGGTTATTTCTTTCATTTTAAAACTGTTTGTAAATAGAATGTTTATACCTATTAAGTAAATGCTCAAAGATAGTACTAATACGTCGTATACAAGGCCTTAACTGGCGGCAAACAAATTATTTTACTTTCGTTTGTAACAACTAGCTTTGCAGGTCGTTTTATAAAAATATATTCCCCTCGCTTCATGAAAAAAATTACTGATTTTTTCTGGTTTTGCTCTGGTGCTCATGTACATACGCTCAAGAAATACCCAACCGAACATAACAAATATGTAGGCATAGGGGCTACCATTTTTTTTACGGCGCTGTTCGCGTCTATGTCTGGCGGATACGCGATGTACTTTGTGTTTTCGGGAGACACTGGGGCAGTCATTTTCGCGGTCATTTTCGGATTGCTTTGGGGCCTGGCAATTTTTAATATGGACAGGTATATTGTGGCAAGTATAAGCAAAAGTGGGTCTGGCAATCAACAGATTTTGCAAGCCACTCCGCGGATCTTGCTGGCTATAATGATTGGTATAGTTATTTCCAGGCCGCTGGAGCTGAAAATATTCGACAAAGAAATCCGCCATAAACTTAAAAGCAGCTACCTTAATGGACAGCGATCCAAAATTGATACCCTTAATAATACATTCGCCAATAAGTATACCACAGAGCTTCACAAAGTTGTTGACCTTAAAGCAGAAAAAGATTCTCTGGAAAGAGACATTAATCGCACAAGATATTTGTTAAATCAGGAAATTTTTGGAGATAAAACTAATCAAACATCTGGCAAGGTGGGCTTTGGTACTTATGCTAAGCAGAAGGAAGCAGTTCTTAACCAGAAAATTCAAAGATTGGAAACCGTTCGTAATGAAATGGCCCGGCTGGAAGAATTTATACTCCGAAGGAAAGAGCTTGAGGGAATATCCTCTGAAAGGATGTTCAGCGGGAAGCAGTTGGATAGCCTGGCCAATGTTGCCGGTTTTGCCGACCGTAACTGGGCCTTGGGGCAACTAAGTTTCAATGCAGACGGCAGTCGCGACGTTGGAACATATATGGCTATTTCCTTTATCGGAATGCTATTTATCTTATTCGAATGCCTGCCGGTTTTTGTAAAATTGATGAGTAATAAAGGCCCTTATGATATTGCGCTTCAAAATGTTGAAGAAGCTGCCGTATATGGTTCCTTTAAAGACAAGGACGTAGATGTGGCAGTGGCAGATGGAGTGCAGGACACCAGAATTGAAACCGAGGTTGACAAGCAGAAGAAAATAATCAAGGGGCGGTCTGAGGCTGAGGTCAGAAGCTATTCTTTTGATTAATCAGTAAACTGAATTTTCTAAAATGTGTTACCCTTTCATGCAAAAACTTTACTTCGCCTTTTTATTTATCAGCCTTTTTACATCATCATGCATTACGCAGAAGGCTTCAATAAACCAAAATGATGTATCCCGTATAATTAAAACTTTGTCTTCTGATAAGATGGAAGGCAGGGGTTTATTTTCGCCCGGGATTGATAAGGCTGCTGATTTTATTGCTGCCGAGTTCAAGGCTATAGGCCTTAGTCCTTTTGGCGGAACTACTGATTTCAGGCAAGTATTTGAAATGACCACCCTAAGTCCGGTAAGCTGTATAGCTTATGTAAATGATAAAGTTGTTGATCCGAAGGATGTGTTTGTAATTACTGGGAAGCAATCGTTAAACTGGCAAAAAAATAGTGGAGTTGAAATACAATATATCAAAGCTGGGGAGTCGTTTACAGTGCGCTATAAAGCTATTCTTCAGTTGCACAAGCCAGTTTTTGTATATGTTGACCCAAGTTTTTTTGATGCATTCAAACGTTTTCGCGAGTATTATTCGGCGGAGCGCATCATTGACAAAGTATCAGAAGATGAAGCTGTTTTTGTGTTAGGTAACGAAACTGATGTTCAATCGTTTACGGTAAATTTTGGCAATAAAATTGAAAAACAGAGTTTTACAAATATCATAGGGGAGCTTCCTGGAAAATCGAAAGAACTGGTGGTTTTTTCTGGGCACTATGACCATTTAGGCATTATCGATGCCGTTGAAGGGGATTCGATTGCTAATGGCGCAGATGATGATGCTTCCGGCATAACTGCGGTTATATCGCTTGCAAAGCATTATAAGAAATTAAATAATAATGAAAGGACATTAGTCTTTGCTGCTTTTACTGCCGAAGAAATTGGAGGAAAAGGTTCGCAGTATTTTTCAAAGCAATTAAACCCAGAGGATGTTGTGGCGATGTTTAATATTGAGATGATTGGCAAAGAGTCTAAATTTGGCAAGAATTCGGCGTTTATCACTGGTTTCGACAAATCCGATTTTGGCACAATTCTTCAGCGAAATTTAAATGGTACCGAGTTTAAGTTTCACCCCGACCCATATCCGGCAGAACAACTTTTTTATCGTAGCGATAATGCAACATTGGCTGCTTTGGGCGTGCCTGCGCATACAATATCTACCGATCAGATCGACATTGATAAATATTACCATACGGTGAACGATGAGCTTTCAACTTTGGATATTGCCAATATAACTGCAACAATAAAAGCCATTGCGTTAAGTTCGCGAAGCATTGTTGATGGACGCGATACCCCTAAAAGGATTCCGCCTGTAAGTGAAAGGTAGATTTATAATTGTATTTTTACATATATTGATAGAGACCATGGCTACTTATCGTTTAGATCGCACAGCATTTAAGGCTCATACTGCAAATGATGCGTCAAGATCACATGCTGAACGCTATAAAAAATTAACATGGCAGGAAAGGTGTCGGATCGCAAATTTTTTAAACAGCATTGCTTTCAACTACAATGAGGCTAATCCTCCTCGTTTAGACAGAACAAAATTTATTGCCAGATCAAGAGAAAATGGGTAATATCTTTAATGAGGATTTCAGGGATTTTATTCGCTCGTTAAATGACAATGATGTTGAATATTTACTTGTTGGGGGATTTTCTGTTATCCTGCATGGCTATTCCAGAACAACTGGCGATATGGATATTTGGGTAAATAGAACAGCCGAAAATTACGAGAGAATGCGTAAGGCTTTTTTACAGTTTGGCATGCCGGTATTTGATATGACCAAGGAAAACTTCTTAAGTCACCCCAATTGGGATGTCTTTACATTTGGAGTGCCTCCAGCAGCTATCGATATCATGGTGAAAGTTAAAGGTATTGATTTTACTGATTGCCTTAGTAGGTCGGTACATTTTGAGGATGATGACTTAAAAATCAGAACTATTAATCTAGCCGACCTAATGGCCGCAAAAAAAACATCTGGCCGTCCTAAAGATCTCGATGATTTGGAGAATTTATCCTGAATTGTCACGCCCGCCTAATTTACATCAACTGATTTTCGCTTCAATTTCAACCGCATTACATAATCATTCAAAACAAAATCAAAATATGGGATATCAACTTCTTTCAATATAGAAAACCCCTCCTTTAAATAGAATTGAAGCGCTTTATTATTCCGGTTAACGTTTAGCTCCAGCTCATTGCAGCCGGCTGTAAGGGCTTCGCCTTTTATAAAATTCAGAAGGCGTTTTCCGAGTCCTTTGCCTTGTTGCAAAGGCGAGATATAAAGCTTATGTATTTTGCAGCGTTTGCCAATAAATGAAAAAGACCCAAACCCAATTGCCTGGCTTTCGTCTTCAGCTATAATAAATATAGCCCCCTCGCCTACTTGTTTTTGCAGTGCTGGCAAACTGTACATATCGTCGAGCATAAACCGAATTTGTTCTTCAGATAAGATATCCTGATATGTTGGCCACCAAATTTCTTCTGCCAATTGATGAATGGTGATTATGTCGGACTGGCTTGCAATTCGTATAATTAGAGCGTTTTCCATTTAAATATTTTCAGCAATAAAGGCAAAATTCTGGTCAAATAAAAGCGAGTAGAAACCATCCTTTTCGGTTACGTAGCGCTTATCCGATATTTTTTTTAATCCCTGGGTTTCTAAATTACTTATCGACGTTAGTACTTCAATGGGCTCATTTGCTGCCTTCCACTTGCTAAATCCCGGGTGAATTGGAAACAAGCGTTGCTGAGGCGTTAAGAAAACAAGGTCAATACGGCCCAGAAATTGTTCAAAATCTTTAAGGTTGATTTGATCTGTAATTATGTTAACAGATGGATATTCTTCGCTTATTAAAAAATGTAAAGCATCTACCACTGGGTCAGATTCCGAGTGAATAACTAAGGTGCTTTCCTGCAAGTCGGGTGTTAACCTGGAGCTTATTACGGCATCAATCTTAATTCCTAAAGAATCAACATTCTCATACTCAGATTCGGTAACTACCACCGTAGGGCTCCACTCAAGTAACTGCCCCAAATTTTCATAATTAAAGCCGTTTAAGTTTGCGATCAGCAAGGCTGGTTCCTGCTTTTCCCGAACAATGTGATGCGATGACATGCCCCAAAAATACACCATCATTATTTAATTTAGGTGTAAGAAATTATACATGCTGGCGACTCATTGTAAAACGATAAAATTTGGAAGCGGAATTTCTAGGTATAATTAACGAAAATCAGGGCATTCTTATAAAGGTATGCCGGATGTATTGTTCGGATAATACCGACGCCGAAGATTTATTCCAGGAGATTTTGCTGCAATTATGGAAGGCATATCCTCAGTTTAACAGAACCTCAAAGGTGAGTACCTGGATGTACCGGGTAGGCTTAAATACGGCCATTACCCGGCTTCGCAAAAATAATCGCCGCCCTTCATTCGAGGAATTAGTGCCGGTTCATCATACCCTGCCTGAAACGGGTATTCAGCGTTTGGATATCTTGTTCGATAGAGATTTACAGCAGGCTATTGATCGTTTGGACAAACTTGACAGAGCTTTGCTGATGTTATACCTGGATGAAAAAAGCTATAAAGAAATAGCTGAGATTATGGGGCTTTCGGAAAGTAATGTGGGCGTGAAAGTTAATCGGATAAAGAAAAAGTTAAAAGAAATTATGAATCCCTGATTATGGAATTGGACGATTTAAAAGCCAGATGGCACAAGGAAGCCGAAGAGAATGAACATTTAAATAAACAAGCAATGGAACAGTTACAGGCGATTTTAAGAACTAAAACATCGGGTACATTGGCGGGCGTTAAAGAGAAATACTCAAGAATTATCTCTTTGTTGACTATTGGTTTGCTAATCAATGTTTTGATTAGTCCTTTTCTGCATTTTTTATTAGGAGATGACGGCCCGGTCTTCAGGCTCACAGTTGGCGGACTGCTATCGCTTGTTACCTTGTTGGTTGTGGGCTTATTTGTGATTTTCTTTTATTGGAGAAAATACAAACAGCTTGAAGGCAATGCAGTCGATGAAAATCTGAAAAAGGCTTTAATGGACAATATCAACAGGCTAAGGCAGTCATTAAGGCATGAGATTTATTTTATAGTGGCTCTTTTTGCAGGTGTATTTATTTTAGCGAGGGAAGCTTCCCAATATTTAGGCAACGGAGATTTTGGCGACATCTTTCACATTGATATTCTCTTATCAATGTTTGTCGGGCTTTCTATAATGGCTTTTTACATCTACAAGCGAGTTTCGGCTTATCAAAAAAACATAGCTGAGTTAAAAAAATATCTCTCCGAATTTGAAGGCAGCCTTAGTTAGAAAGATGAAGAGCTATTCGATCTCATAGCTCTTCATTTCTTTTAGTATAACTTTCTGTAGATCTCTTTAAATGCTTGCGTTGGGTCGTCGGATAAATTGACTGCTGCTGAGACAGCTACCCCGTATACCCCTGCCTGAATAAGGAGATCAACATCATTTGCAGTAACTCCACCAACAGCCAGCAAGGGAATATCAATTTCTTCTTTTCGCAAAAAATCGCAAATCTCCTGGTAGCCTTTGATGCCTAAAAGAGGATAATTATTTGGTTTGGTATGGGTAACGGCAAGTGGTCCGCAGCCAATATAGTCAACCACGCCGCTTGCAACAATGCGTTTGATATCTTCAAGAGTATTGGCAGAAGCTCCCAGGGTTTTGTCATTGCCTATTTTAAGCCTTATTGCGTTAAAATCTGCTTGCATATCTTCAATGTGTATGCCCTGAATATCTGCTTTATCCAGCAAATGAATGTTGTCTGTAATAATCAAGGTGCTTCCCCAGTCGTCACAAATGGCTGCAATTGTGTTAATCTCCTGCAGTAATTCAGCATCGGTTTTACTAAAACAGCGATATTGAATCCAGTTGGCTCCGGCGGCACATGCCTGTTGAGCTTGTTCCACGTGGCTGCGGTTGGGTAAATCTTGCGTAAGATAGTGCAGCTTGGAAATGTATTTCTTCATTGAATATTTATTTTAATCTGAGCCCAAGCTCAAACTTGCAATTACTTTATAACTTCTGCTATAGGCTTGCCGACGTTCCCATTGGGTTCTTGTATCCTTAACAGAGCGGCAATAGTGGAGGCAATATCGGTCATCAAATACTCCAGGTTTGATTTGCCTCGTTTAATTCCCCAGCCCATAAACAGCAGCGGAATATGTGTATCGTAAGGGTTCCAGGTGCCATGAGTAGTTCCGGTTGCTTGATTGCCAGAGCCTTGATACCAGGCCGGATTCAGGATTATTTGCACTTCTCCGCTTCTTTTTTCATTATAGCCATTAATGGTTCTGCTTTTTAAAGCATCGGGCAAAGGTTGGATGCCGATGTTTTTCAAATCAAAAACATAACTTACTCCGGCCTGCTTTTTGTAATAAGCAATAACGTCTTTTTTTATTTCATCCAGATTAAGGTTCTTCTCTTCAATAAGCGGGTAATTAAAGTTCACCTGGTAATTAAAGAGCCTGCGGACAATCTTTTCTGCGTTATATTTTTTTGCCAGGATATTATTTATCTCGCTTATATCTGCTTTTAAGCCGCTGGCTCCGCTCCATAATCCAGCGGGAATCTTGTTGTCCTTTAAAAAGATTGGATTATGTGCCGCGCCATGGTCGGAAGATAAAAAAATGGTGTATTGTCCCTTTCCAACTGTTTTATCCAAATGTTCGAGAAAGGCAGCCAGATCGTTATCCAGCCTCAGATAAGTATCTTCAATTTCGATGGAGTTAGGCCCGAATTGATGCCCCAGATAATCGGTGGAGGAAAGGCTTACAGCAAGAAAATCGGTTACCTCATCTTGCCCCAGGGCTTCGTTTTCAATTGATGCCTTTGCAAAATCGAAGGTTAAAGTATTGGCAAAAGGAGTATTGCGGATGATATTCCAATCGTTGGTTCGGCTCACTGGAATATCGTGAGGAAATATTGGTTCTTTCTCGTTTTTGAGTTTTCCTTCATACCGTGGCGAATTATCTTCCGAGCTCTGTTTGTATGATTCTATAGGGTATAGCGTATTCCATTTTTGCGTGAGGTACTTATCAACCAGTCGCTGTTCATTGAAGTCCCTCACCCATTGCGGCAAGTCATTCCTATAATAGGTGCTGGTAATCCAGTTTCCGGTTAAATCAT
Organism: uncultured Pedobacter sp.; assembly: GCA_966211215.1. Taxonomy (GTDB): domain Bacteria; phylum Bacteroidota; class Bacteroidia; order Sphingobacteriales; family Sphingobacteriaceae; genus Desertivirga. The sequence goes on along the minus strand of CBIHNR010000008.1, from coordinate 29,480 downwards.
CATACCAGTATGCCGCGTTTGCAGAATGGCCAACGGGTAGAATTCCTCCCCTATCTTTTAGTGCAATGCCAATTACTTTTGATCTGAAATTTGTGGCTAATTTTAATTCGTCAGTAATTGTGGTTGCCAAAAGATTACGAGGAGACATTTTTCCGGCTTTGGAACTTGTGCCTACCGAATTAACAGAAGTATCTTCAACGCAGTACATCTGGTGTCCGGTTGTCTGCTCGAGCCAGTCGTTGCCAGCAATGCCGTGTATAGCCGGTATCGAACCTGTGTAAATAGTTGAATGCCCTATGGCAGTGTAGGTAGGGATATATGGAATGTAGGTGTTTTCACAGGAGAACCCTTCATTTAACAACCGTTTGAATCCTTTATTGCTGTAGCGTTCATAGTAACGATATAAATAATCCCATCGCATTTGGTCAACAACAAGGCCAACAACCAGTTTGGGGCGGGGTAATGCCTGGGAGTTTTTGCGTTGCGAATAAGCAAATCCAGACAAGCAGATGAATGAGAAAAGAAGTAGTTTTCTAAGTTTCATGTGTGTTATAAGATTGGCAAATGTCTTAATCTGCTGTTAAAGATATGTTATATCACAAATACATTGATATTAAAAAAGCCGGTTTTGAGGCCGGCCTTTGGGGTGGTTTGCTTACTGAATATTTAAAATTTAAGACTCAGAGATATAAGATAATTACGCCCAGCTTGAGGGAAATAAAAGTTTTCTGTTACCAGGGTGCCCACATTGTAGGTATATGAATATCCGTTCGACTCGTATTTCTCGTTAAGTATATTATTTATCAATAAAGTTGCTCCAATACTTTTAACCCCTTTAAGTAGCAGAGTATAGCCTAAGCGCAAGTCATTAACCAGGAAGGCATCCAGCTTGCGATCGCTATGCGAGGTGTTATCAAGATACTGATCGCTTACATACTTCGTTAATAATGCAATTTCAGCATACTTTAAAGGTCGAAAAGCTATTTGATTTGACGCAATAAAAGACGGCGAGTAGGCAATGTTGGTGTTTGTGTAAGTCTTGGAAATTTGACCTCCATTTATGTAATCGTCCATGTACTCAGTGAAGTTTTTAATTTTATTCCTGCTTAATGTTGCATTGGCGGCCCATAATAAAGTCTTTGATAGTCTTATGTTTCCATCAACTTCGATGCCGAGCCTATAGCTATCAGGAACATTCTGACGAATGTATTCGCCAACATCGTTAATTTTTCCGGTAGCAATAAGCTGGTTTTTATAAAACATTCCGTAAAAGTTGACACCTGCGTGAAATGCTTTCGTGCTGATACGGTAACCTGCTTCTACATTTTTTAGATTCTCAGCTCTTGGTAAAGCTCCAGCGATAGCATTCAGGTAATCGTCGCGGTTAGGCTCTTTATTCGCAATGGCAAATGAAGTGTATAGATTAGAATTCTGGTCTATTTGGTATGTTAAACCAGCTTTAGGATTAAAGAATTTATGATAATGCGATTCATTGTGATTCGTTAATGTTTTATCCGTTCCTGTTATGGAATAATCAAGATAACGATATTGTAAATCATAGAAAATTCGTGCTTTCCCGACTTGGAAGTCAATCTTTCCATAAAAGTTAAAGTCCTTTTTAAAGCCCCTGCCATCATAATAATGCAAGTTGCTGTAGCTGTTCAATAAAGCTGGGGCTGCAATAATCTCACCGAAATGGATACCATCATATTCATTGTAAGCACCTCCAAAAGTAATGTTGGTTTCAGATGAAGGTGAGTAATTTAACGAGTAGGTCAAGCCGTAAAAGTCATTATCAAGCCAGCGACGACGTATTAAATCTGTTTCTTCCTCGGCGGCCAATCCAAAATTTGCAGGGTCAAAGCCATAAGCTTCAAAAGTTTGCTTGTCTTTATATTCTTCAAAATATCCCTTCCCTTTTGTATAATGTAAAGCGGTATTTAAATTTAATACATTAGAGAAGGAGTGATTATATAATAACTGATAATGAGTTTGCTTATAGTTGTCGGTTTGATTATTATACCTAAATTGAGAATATGTTCTCCTGCTGGAGTTCCACAAGTTCAATGAATCAGCGGGAGTGTCATTGTAATAAAGGTAATCGAGGTTATTGTAATAGTGCTGAAGCAAGGCGTCGTTATCTCCTCTTAATTTAGCCTCAGGAACGCCGTTCCAAACCTGATAGGTTTTTTCATCACCGCCAAATACATTGGCACGTAACATATCATTCTTTCCATAATATGCCCCACTTACAAAATATGATTTTAGCTTGGAAGAGCCTCTGTCTATATAACCATCAGATACAATGTTTGATAATCTTCCATCCACCGTGAATTTATCAGCTAACAGCCCTGATCCAATGTTTAAAGTATGCTTTCTCGAATCAAAGGAACCAATAGAGTTATTTAGTTCCGCATAAGCTGTATCCTTTCTTGTTGTGGTTTGAATGTTCAAGCTTCCACCGAAAGCACCTGCGCCGTTGGTAGATGTTCCCACCCCACGCTGAATCTGGATGTTATCTACAGATGAAGCAAAATCAGGAAGGTTCACCCAAAAAGTACCCTGGCTTTCGGGGTCATTATATGGAATGCCATTTATTGTAACATTCACCCTTGTAGGGTCGCTTCCCCGGATGCGTATTCCAGTATAGCCTATTCCTGCCCCGGCATCAGAGCTTACCACAACCGATGGCGTTTGGTTAAGCAGGTAAGGTAGGTCTTGTCCTAAATTGTTTTTCTCAATGTCAGCTTTGTCTAAGTTTTTGAATGTAGTAGGGGTATTTGCGGTGGCTCTTGTCGCTCTTACTATAACTTCATCAGTGTTAATGCTGCTTGGATTTAATGCGATTGACAGGCTAACGTTCGACTTCAAATTTATCTTGCTTGAATAGGGGCTATAGCCCAGATAGCTTACTGTTATTGTGTAAGCGCCGGTTGGCAAGTTTGCAAAGCTAAAGTTGCCATCCGCGTCGGTTTGTGAAGACGTTGTACCATTACTTACGCTTGCGCCTGCCAGGACTTGCTGGCTAAACTTGTCGGTTACTTTGCCCGAAATAGAAAATTGTGCTAATGCCACGCAAGGCATCAACATTGCCAGAAAGGCAAATGTGCAGAACTGTTTCATTTTGTTGGAATAAATATGCGCAAGGGGTACACGCATAATATTAAAAAATATCCTTACGCCGGCATTACCCGGATCAAGTTCACGGTAATAAAATCCTAAGCTCCATGCTATCTGATTTATTAGCCGATGGGTGTGATCTCAGCCTGAATTTAAGTATTGAAACCACATGGCTCAATACAAGGCACCCCTAAAGATTATGCAAAGTTATGAAAATAGTGCGTTACTAATCCGATAGAGCGGTGTTTTAAGGAGGGAAGATTTTTTATGAGATGGTGTTTACACAAGTAAAGGCGTCAACGTTCCCGGAAACGATTGCATAAATATAATAAGGCAAATGGTTCTTATTTTTATCAAATCTCACTAAAATTGTTGAAAACTAGTCTTTTTCAACACTCTAGTATCGGGCCAATCGAATAATTGTAACAATAAAGTTAATACTGGTAGAAAGAGACTTAGGGATATTAACATTGTATAAATTTCCGTTTTAAACGTAACCAATAATTAAAATTAATGACACACACATTTAAAGCACTTGCATTCCTTGCATTAGCGTCGTCGCTGGTTTTGGGGGGGAATGTAAATGCTCAACAGCTAAAACCACAGCCTTGGCCATCAGCTTTGCCTGTAGTAGCGGCTCCCGTATTTAAAAAGGATACGATCAGCATTGTTAAAAACGGTGCAGTTAATGATGGTATCACTTTAAACACTCAAAGCATTAATAAAACAATCGAGGAAGTGAGTAAGAATGGCGGCGGTGTAGTACTTATACCTCGCGGCCTTTGGCTTACAGGCCCAATCGAGTTAAAAAGCAATGTAAACCTGCATTTGGCTGCCGATGCATTTTTAAATTTTACAGGGGACTTTTCACAATATAAATTGGTAGAAACAAATTGGGAAGGCTTGGGGGCCGTCCGCAATCAATCTCCAATTTCTGGAACCAACCTTGAAAATATTGCCATTACGGGAAAAGGTATCATTGATGGCAATGGCGATGCCTGGAGAATGGTAAAAAAAGATAAGCTTACCGAAACCCAGTGGAAAAGGCTCCTGGCTTCGGGTGGCACATTAAATGATGATAAAAAGATCTGGTATCCAACAGAAAGCTCTTTAAAAGGCTCGAAGGTAAAGCAACCAGGAGTGATTGCCCCCGGCAAAACCATTAAAGACTATGAGGAGATTAAAGATTTTCTTCGTCCCAATTTGCTGGTACTCAACAATTGCAAACGAGTTTTGCTGGAAGGAGTAACTTTCCAAAATTCGCCAGCCTGGAATCTTCACCCTTTAATGTGCGAGGATTTAACTGTTCGCGATGTTACGGCTAAAAATCCCTGGTATGCACAAAATGGGGATGGCATTGACGTAGAATCTTGCAAAAATGTGCTTATCGAAAATAGCGTTTTCGACGTTGGCGATGATGGTATTTGTATTAAATCAGGTCGTGACGAACAAGGCCGTTTACGTGGCAAGCCTACCGAAAATCTAATTGTGCGTAATTGTGTGGTATATCATGCGCATGGTGGTTTTGTTATCGGAAGTGAAATGTCTGGAGGTGCCAGAAACCTGTATGTTTACGATTGTACCTTCATTGGCACAGATATCGGCCTTCGCTTTAAAACAACCCGTGGCCGTGGTGGCGTAGTAGAGAACATCTTCGTGAAAAACATCAACATGAAAGATATTCCAGGTGAGGCTATTTTATTCGATATGTATTATGCGGCTGTGGATCCGGTTGCTCTTGTTGGTGAAAAACGCGAGGCTCCAAAAGTTGAGCTGTTACCTGTTACAGAAGCTACCCCGGTCTTCAGAAACTTCTACATCAGCAATGTGGTTGCTGATGGGGCCGAGAAATCAATTTTCGTAAGAGGATTGCCCGAAATGAATATCAGCAACATCTTTCTTAATGATATAACTATTCAGGCTAAAAAAGGGATCGAGATCGAAGAAGCTAAGGGCATTTACCTGAAGAACGTAAAGGTAATTTCAGAAGATTCAAAACCGTTGGTTAATATTCAAAATAGTACCGAAATAGGGTTCGATAATTTGATGTATAAGCCGGGTACAGAATTGCTCTTTAATATCAATGGGAAGCGTTCTGCCAATATCAGCGTGACTAATACTAAAATAGCTGATGCCAAGCTGCTAGCAGAATATAACCAGGAAGCTACCAAGAAAGCCTTAAAAGTTAAGTAAACCTATAAACACATACATGAGAAAACTAGTAGTTATTGCAGCATTGGCTGGTGTGCTATACACACAAGGCAGTGTAGCTCAAACCAAGCCATTGTCCGAAAAAATGGCAGCAACTGTGATGGATATTTGGGCAGATTCATTATGGACAGGCCGGCCCTTTAAATGGAGTTATGATCAGGGCGTGCTCCTTGAGGGGATTGCGAATATCTGGTATCGTACCGCTGATGCAAAGTACTTCAATTACCTCAAAAAAAGTATGGATTATTTTGTTCAGCCCGATGGCTCTATAAAAACCTATACTGGTAAGGAATTTAATATTGACAATATTAAAAATGGCCGGGCAATATTGCTGCTTTATAAAGTAACTGGCCAGGAGAAATATTTAAAGGCAGCTCAGTTACTGCGTAATCAATTAAAAGATCATCCTCGCACCAACGAAGGCGGTTTCTGGCACAAGAAAATCTATCCTTATCAAATGTGGTTGGATGGCTTGTATATGGCAGAACCATTTTACGCGGAATATTCGGCCTTAACAAATGATCAAGCTGGATTTGACGATGTTGCTAACCAGTTCATCTGGATGGAAAAGCACTCCCGTGATCCAAAAACCGGATTAATGTACCACGGTTGGGATGAGTCAAAACAACAGCGTTGGGCAAACAAAGAAACAGGCCTTTCTCCGCACATTTGGGCAAGGGCAATGGGTTGGTATGGCGTGGGCTTGGTCGATGCTCTTGAGTACTTTCCTGAAGATCAGCCGAAACGTAAGGAGTTGATCGCAATCTTGAACCGCTTTGCTGCTGCTATTAAAAGTGTACAGCAACCGAATGGTTTATGGTATGATGTAATTGACGTACCAAAGGGAAAAGGAAATTACTTTGAATCATCTGCCGCCAGCATGTTTGTATTTGCTATTGCAAAAGCAGTGCGTTTAGGATACTTGCCTCAGTCTTATATGGCGGTTGCCAAAAAAGGCATGGACGGAATGAAAAAGGAGTTTGTGGAAACCGTTAATGCCGACAAAGTAAATTTCAAAGGAACAGTTACCGTTTCCGGATTGGGTGGTGAGAAAAACTATCGTGATGGAAGTTTTGAATACTACATGAGCGAAAAGGTTATCACCAACGACCCTAAAGGTGTTGGGGCGTTTATGATGGCTGCCAATGAAATGGAGATTGCAGCTATGCCGAAACCGGGTTTAGGCAAAACCGTAGCATTGGATTCTTACTTCAATAACGAAGTTCACAATGAACCGGCAACCGGTAAACCTGAGCCTTTCCACTACATCTGGCCAGAGAAAGATAACAATGGCTTTGCATTGTTGGGACATGCGTTTTCTTATGCTGGTGCGAAAACTACAACTTTAGAGGATGCACCTACTGCCGCAAATCTTAAGAATAGTAAAGTCTATATCATTGTAGATCCTGATACTGAAAAGGAAAATCCAAATCCAAATTACATTCAGCCAGAGCATGTTAAAGCCATTGCCGATTGGGTTAAAGCTGGTGGAGTATTAGTGTTAATGGGTAATGATGCCGGCAATGCAGAATTTAAGCACTTTAATACTTTGGCGAATACCTTCGGGATTAACTTTAATGAAGATAGTAAGAATCGGGTCACTGGTTCGCAATTTGAAATGGGAGCTGTAAAGATTCCAGCCGGGCATCCAATTTTTAAAACTGCAAAAAAGGTTTATTTAAAAGAGGTTTCAACCTTAACATTGAAAGCTCCGGCCAAGTCCTCCATCGTTCATAATGGCGACGCTATCGTTGCTACAGCTAAGTACGGAAAGGGAACTGTTTTTGCCGTTGGCGATCCATGGTTATATAATGAGTATACTGATGGCCGCAAGCTGCCTACAGATTTTGAAAACTTTAAGGCTGCCACAGATTTAGTAAACTGGCTGGTTTCGCAAGTTCCGGCTAAGTAGGTAGACCAGCACACTACATGATGGTTAATTCGGTGGTTTTTAGGGGAGTTTCCCTAAGTTTGCAGGGCTTTTTTTAAGAGTTCGATCGAAAGAGTTGCAAAACTGCTTGCTATAACCAAAACAATTAATAGAAAATAACAATTAGCTGGTATTTCCTTTGAAATTCCAGCTAATTGCTGACGAGAACATAATACCACAACTGAAACACGGGAATGAAACAGTTTTTAGACGAAAACTTCTTATTAAACACCAAAACGGCTCAGCAACTTTATCACGAGTTTGCTAAGGATATGCCGATTATTGATTATCACAATCACTTAATACCTGAGCAAATTGCAAAAGATGTGCAATTTGAAAACTTAACACAGGTTTGGTTATATGGCGACCACTATAAATGGCGTGCAATGCGTACTAATGGAGTAGATGAGTCATATATCACCGGAAATAAAGGTGACTACGAGAAGTTCGAAAAATGGGCTGAAACTGTTCCTTATACTTTGAGAAATCCATTGTATCATTGGACCCATCTTGAGCTTCAACGGTATTTTGGCGTGACAGATGTGCTAAACGGAAAGTCAGCAAAAAAGGTATACGATGAGTGTACTGCTAAGCTTCAAACTAAAGAATATTCAGTAAGAAACTTGCTGAAAATGCAGAAGGTCGAGTTGGTTGGAACGACTGATGACCCTCTTGATAATCTGGAGTGGCACAAAATTATTAATGGCGATAATTTCGGCATTACAGCTCGTCCAACTTTCCGTCCGGATAAGGCGATGGCAGCAGAAGATGTACCGGGCTTAAACGCTTACATTAATAAATTAGAGGCGGTTGCCGATTCAAGCATCGGGGATTTTGATACATTCCTTGCTGCACTTAAAAAACGCCATGATTTCTTTCATGAAAACGGGGCGAGAATCTCTGACCATGGCTTAGAACAAATTTATGCTGAGGATTATACAGACGCTGAGATCAAAGCAATCTTTGGGAAGATCCGTGCCAATCAGGCATTAACGCAGGAAGAAGTATTGAAGTTCAAATCAGCAATGCTAATTCATTTTGCAGTTTGGGATCATGAAAAAGGATGGGTTCAGCAATTCCACCTGGGTGCGTTGCGTAATAACAATACCCGTATGTTAACACAACTTGGCCCTGATACTGGTTGGGATTCAATCGGTGATTTTAGCCAGGCTCGCCAGATTTCTAAGTTCTTAAACAAGCTGGATACAGAAGATAAATTAGCAAAAACAATTCTTTATAACCTTAATCCTGCCGACAATGAATTGATGGCTACCATGATTGGTAACTTCAATGATGGCTCTGTTGCGGGAAAGGTTCAGTTTGGTTCTGGCTGGTGGTTCCTTGATCAAAAGGATGGTATGATCAGGCAAATGAACGCCCTTTCTAACATGGGCTTATTAAGCCGCTTTGTTGGTATGTTGACCGATTCACGTAGCTTCTTGTCATATCCACGCCATGAGTATTTCAGAAGAATTTTGTGTAACCTGTTTGGGGATGATGTAGAGAATGGCGAAATCCCTGCTGATATTGAGTGGTTAGGAAAAGTGGTTAAGGACATTTGCTATTATAACGCAAAAAATTATTTCAACTCGTGATAAGTAAAGTATTATGCTTTGGTGAATTGATGGTTCGTATTTCGCCCTCGCCGGATAACGAATCTGAGAAGCATCACTTTTTGCTATATATGGGAGGCGCTGAAGCAAATACTGCTACTGCGTTGGCTGGTTGGAACGTGCCAGTAAAGTACTGCACCGTCCTGCCAGACAATTTTATGTCTGAGTACATAGTAAATTATTTAGAGTATAGAGGGATTTACACTTCTTCTATCCTCTTTTCAGGCAACCGTGTCGGGGTATATTACCTCGATAGGGGAGCCGACTTAAAAAGCAGTGTAGTTTACGATAGGGAGCGCTCTTCGTTTTCAGAGCTCAAACGCGGCATGATAGATTGGGATAAAGTGTTACGCGATGTTTCGTGGTTTAACCTGACCGCAATTAGCCCGGCGCTAAATGAAAACGTGGCAGACGTTTGCCTGGAAGCATTGGAAGCTGCGACTCGCCGAAAAATAAGAACCTCCATCGACCTGAACTATCGTTCTCGTTTGTGGAAGTATGGCAAAGAACCTATCGAAGTAATGCCTGCTTTGGTAGAGCATTGCGATTTGGTGATGGGCAATATTTGGTCGGCAAATAGTTTGCTGGGAACATCAATCGACGAACAGATTCATGCTAAAGGCAAAAAAGAAGATTACCTGGCTCATGCTAAAGAAACATCGCTTGAGATAATGCAGAAGTTTCCGCGATGTGAATCGGTAGCCAATACGTTCCGTTTTGACAGCGACAGTGATAATTTGTTGTACTATACAAGTCTGTACACTGACGGCAAGCAATATAATTCGCCGGAGTTTAGAACAAAAGGCGTTATTGACAGGTCGGGAAGCGGGGATTGTTTTATGGCAGGCTTAATCTATGGCTTTTATAACAACCACCAACCGCAAGACATAGTTAATTATGCAACAGCTGCGGCATTTGGTAAATTACAGGAACAGGGAGATGCTACCGATCAGGATGTTTTTACCGTTACCAAGTTAAGAACAGATAATGACCAAACTAAGTAGTAATTAGATACAGAGGCTTTGCAAGAGGGATTGTACATCTCAAATTTGAACCAGAGCCATGAAGTCCGGTTAGGGTTGTTTTTGATGAAACTGTAATTGGAAATCGATTGACAAGTCGCGATATTTGACTATATTAGAGTTTTTGAACTATAAATTTTGAATTTTTAATTTTTAAAATATGCAATTAAATAAGGCCACCTATTCCGGATATCGTGAATACCCGGAGAAAATTCTTCAATTCGGAGAAGGAAACTTTCTTCGCGCTTTCGTTGACTGGTTTTTTCAGGAATTAAATAAAAGCGGCAAATTCAATGGTTCAGTTGTAGCCGTTCAGCCTATTGCAAACGGTATGGTTAACATGCTAAATGAGCAAGACGGATTATACACACTGTACCTTCGTGGATTGAAGAACGGAAAAGCTGAAAGTACTTACGAAACAATGGACGTAATCAGCCGTGGAATTAATCCTTATACAGATTTTGATGCATTTTTAAAGGCAGCAGAGAACCCGGAGATGCGATACGTAATATCAAACACAACAGAGGCAGGTATTGCTTTTGATGAGAATGATGAGCCTACAATGACTCCTCCTAACTCATACCCTGCAAAGCTTGCTGTGTGGTTAAATCACCGTTACAAAACATTTAATGGCGATGTATCTAAAGGAATTCACGTAATTCCGTGCGAGCTTATTGATAAAAATGCGGATAATTTAAAACGCATTATCCTTCAACTGGCTAAAAAATGGAACCTTGGCGAAGGCTTCATTAACTGGTTAAGTACTGCTTGTACCTTTAGTAACACCCTGGTAGATAGGATTGTACCTGGTTATCCTCGTGAGCGTATCTCTGAAATTACTTCTGAGCTTGGCTATGAAGATAAGCAAGTTGTTGAAGCAGAACATTTCCACCTTTGGGTGATTGAGGCTCCAGAGCAATTGCAAAAGGAACTTCCTTTCCCTTCATTAGGCCTGGATGTGAAATATGTACCGGATATGGCACCTTACCGTACACGTAAAGTGAGGATTTTAAATGGTGCACATACCACCTTAGTACCAGTAGCTTACCTATATGGTTTAGATACTGTAAGAGAATCGGTAGAGCATGAGGTGGTTGGTAAATTCATAAAAGATGCGATTTTTGAAGAGATTATCCCAACGTTAGACCTTCCCAAAGAAGAGTTAGAAAGATTTGCTAACGACGTAATCGACCGTTTCCGCAATCCATACATCAAACATTTATTAATGAGTATTTCATTAAACTCATGGTCTAAGTTTGAAACAAGGGTATTGCCTTCCATTTTAGAGTATGTTAAAAGAAAAGGTGAGATTCCTCAAAAATTGTCTTTCTCTTTAGCTGCAACCATTGCGTTTTACAAAGGAAAACGTGGCGAAGAAGCTATCAACTTAAACGATGATGCTCCGCTTTTAGAGCTTCTTAAATCTGCATGGGCTAAATATGACGGTACAGATGAGTCTTTGGAAGATGTTGTTACCGAAGTTTTAGGCTATGAAAGAAACTGGAAAATGAATCTTAACCAGGTAGAAGGTTTAACAGCTGCGGTTACCAAACATCTCATTAATATAGAGAAGGATGGTATGCAAAAAGCAATTCAAACTGTTTAATTATAACAAACCATCATGTGCGAACAGGATAACCGAAAATGTACTAGGTTAACTTGCACATGATAGCTTCATTGCCATTGAAAAAAAGTTAAAGATGAAAAATGAGACAGAGGAACGGGCATCCTTTTTGTAAATTGTAAGTATAAATGCTTGGTTTTCTTCTGTTTGTAAAGAATATTAATACATGAAAGAGTTTATTAAGATACACTCACGCGATAACGTGGTAATTGCACTAAAGAGTTTTAGTGTTGGTGATGTAATTGAGGTTGAAGGGAAACGCATTATTGTGCTTAGTGACGTGGAGCGTGGCCATAAAATAGCAACAGAGGAGATTGCATCCGGAGCAGATATTATCAAATATGGCTATCCTATCGGACATGCTATTGCTGATATTAAGACAGGTGAGCACGTTCACGTACAAAACGTGAAGACTAATCTTAAAGATGTTTTCGATTATACCTACGAGCCACATTTACAGGATAGCCTTCCTCATCCTTTTCAAAATCTTACATTTAATGGCTATCGCCGTAAAAATGGAGATGTTGGTATCCGTAACGAGATTTGGATTGTACCTACCGTAGGTTGTGTAAACGGTATTGCCGAACAGATTATCCGCGAGTTTAAAGCTGAAGAAAATCCGACCGATATCGAAGGTATCGAGGTATTTAAACACAGCTACGGATGTTCGCAGTTAGGTGATGACCACGAAAATACCCGCCAGATACTTGGGGATATTACCTTGCATCCAAATGCTGGAGGGGTATTAATCCTGGGTTTAGGTTGTGAAAATAACAAGATTGATGAGTTTGAAGCATCTTTAGGCGATTACGATAAAAGCCGTATTAAATTTCTTTCGAGCCAAAGTACTTCAGACGAAGTTGAGGATGCAAAGGCTTTATTGAAAGAGATTTACGAAGTTGTTCGTCAGGATAAACGTGAGCCAATACCGGTTGCTGAACTTAAAGTTGGCTTGAAATGTGGTGGTTCTGATGGTTTATCCGGTATTACAGCCAACCCGCTTTTAGGTTATTTCTCAGACTGGTTGATCAGCCAGGGAGGAACTACTATTTTAACAGAGGTTCCGGAGATGTTCGGTGCGGAGACAATCTTAATGAGCCGCTGTGTGAACGAAGAAGTTTTCGATAAAACTGTTCACTTAATCAACGACTTTAAGCAATATTTCATCGACCAGAAACAGCCGATTTATGAAAATCCTTCTCCGGGTAATAAAGCAGGAGGTATTACTACTCTTGAGGATAAATCTTTGGGTTGTACTCAAAAAGGTGGTATCGCTAATGTGGTAGATGTATTGAAGTATGGAGAGCGTGTTAAAACTAAAGGGTTAAACTTGCTTTCGGCACCAGGTAATGACTTAGTTGCTACTACTGCTCTAGGTGCATCTGGATGCCACTTAGTATTGTTTACAACTGGCCGTGGTACACCGTTCGGTAGTTTTATTCCAACATTAAAAATTGCTACTAACAACGAGCTTGCCTCTAAAAAACCTCACTGGATCGATTATAACGCTGGTCCTTTAGCTGAGGACAAGACGTTCGATGAGGCATTGAAAGAGTTTGCTGATAAAATCATTAGAATCGCCAATGGAGAGAAAGCACATCACGAGAAAAATGGTTTCCGTGAGATTGCTATCTTCAAAACTGGTGTGACTTTGTAATTGAGTATTAACCACTAAATTTTTAAGGAGTGTTGCTTACCTGACGCTCCTTTTTTTTGTGAAAGTTTAATTTGTTTTTAAAAGGACACAAAGAACCTGCTTACTACTTTCATCGCCGTTTGTGAGCTTTTGCTCATGCAGGTTTTGTTTGGGAGAAGAACTAGGAGATTACCTCAATAAACTCTGGATATAACTTTAGCTTCTCGTCAGCAGAAATAATAGCCAGGTTTTCGATGTTGGCAGTTGCAATTAACAATCTGTCAAAAGGATCACGATGTTGTTCTAGCAATGGAATGTTTTGGTAGTGATGGATATGTTGGTTGGTTATGGGAAGAAATGTGAATTTGGCCTTATCAATTGCCTCTAAATAAAAGTCTTCTAAAGTGACTGTAGATAGATGCAATTTGCCGAGTTTAACCTTGATTGAAATTTCTATCAGGCTAATTTGTGAGAAGTAAATTTGGCGATCTGTATTTTCTAAGAGATCTCTAGCTAAGAGAGACATTTGGGGACTTCCTCCAAGCGACCATAGCAGATAGTTAGTGTCTAAAAGATATCCCAGCATGTAATTACATGTAATCCTTTAGGTCATCAAGTGGTTCATCAAAATCATTCGGCATTTCAATCTTACCTTTCAGAGAACCGAGTATTCTTTTGGGCTTAACATTAACATTTATATCTGTAAGAAAAGTTACCATTACTTTCGTTTTGGTATGTACAGGAGCTTCTTCCTCAAGAATTATTTTGCCCTGATCGTAATAGCCTTGAATTGTAGTGAGCATATTCTAAAGTAGTGAAAAATGTAAAAATTAGCAAATTATTTGCTCCCTTGTTAGGGGCTTTGGCTTATTTGCAAAATAGGAGACATTTGAAATTTAGAACACGGTTTGTAAGGAATGAACCCGAAGAAAGGGTATTTTGAGCACGATTGTTAAGTAAGAGTTTGAATGATATATTTTTAGAGGTTTTTTATTGTTTGTATTTTTAAATAAAATCGAAGGCATGCAAATTACCGCCTACGCCAGCTTCAGGCAACATCTAAAGTCTTTTTTAGATAAAGTATTTACGGATCATTCTCCGTTATACGTAACTCGTGCTAACGGCGAGGATGTGGTAGTTCTGTCGAAGGTTGGTGGTCCAGAAGAATCGATTTACAACATCGTTTAGCTTAAAAAATTGATAATGATGCAGTAATAGTGCTACAATGCCGAGATCATTATTAACACCTACAAGGTTTATGAAACCTTATAGGTGTTGGAATTACTTATATCTTAATCTTTACAACCAGCTTTTTAATCGGACCTTCTCCAATTTGCGGAGCATGAACATCCTCTGGAAAGTAAACAGCAAACTGTCCGAATTGCAAGTCGAAGTACATGCCTGGCTTGTCATTCCAAAAAATCACGTCTTTCTCGGCATTGTATTCTCCGGCTGGGCTTGATACCTGGCTGCGGCTAGACCAACCCATTGTTTCACGTGGAGACAGAGCAACCTGAATATCCATCCAGTTATTGTGGCACTCAAACTTCGCAGCTTCGGCAGTATATCCCGCTTTGTTTGAAACGCCAGCTTTTAAGCCATCGGCAATTTCATACTTACCTTCCTCGACAGTAGATAAGTCCAGGCTTTTAAGCCACTCGAAAGCTTGTTTAAAAAGTGGGTGGACGCTGTAATATTTTTCAGCATTTTCTAAAGAATCGATTATCATTATATGTTAAGTTATTTGGTTAAACAAAAAATCCGCCCTACAAAAGTAAGACGGATAATGCTCCATATATTTTTCGGAGTTTCTGACATCCGACATCGGACTCCAACTAGCGTTGTACACGGCCGGAAGCGTCACCATTCATTAAGGTTTCAACTTCTGATAATGTAGCGTGGTTTAAGTCGCCAGGGATAGTGTGTTTTAATGCAGATGCAGCAACACCAAATTCAGCAGCTTTGCTGAAAGGAAGGCCAGTTACTAAACCAGTGATGAAGCCAGATGCAAAAGAGTCACCAGAACCTACGCGGTCAACGATACGAACTTCGTATTGTTTAGTGTGGTAGAATTCGTTACCATCGTATACTAATGCAGACCATCCGTTATCAGATGCACTATGGCTTTCGCGTAAAGTAGAAGCAATGTATTTGAATCCGAATTTTTCTTTCATTTGTTTGAATACTGATTTGTATCCGTCAAGGTTTAATTCACCTTTAGTGATATCAGTACCTTCAGATTTGAAACCTAATGTAGTTTCAGCATCTTCTTCGTTACCAATACATACATCAACGTACTTGCAAAGCTCAGTCATTACTTCGCGAGCCTTTTCTTTGCTCCAAAGCTTTTTACGGTAGTTAAGGTCGATACTAGTAGTGATACCTTTAGCTTTAGCAGCTTTTAAAGCCTCTAAAGTAAGGGCAGCAGCAGCATCACTTAAAGCTGGAGTGATACCAGTTGTATGGAACCAGTCTGCACCTTCGAAGATTGCATCCCAGTCAAATTCAGAAGCTTTTACTTCGGCGATAGACGCATCTGCACGGTCGTAAATAACCTGAGACGCTCTTGCAGATGCACCAGTTTCAAGGAAGTAGATTCCTAATCTTTTTCCACCCCTTGCAACGTGCTGAGTATCTACACCATAGCGGCGTAAGTGGTTAATGGCAGCCTGTCCGATAGCATTATCAGGAACTTTAGATACGAAAACGCCATTTAAACCATAGTTAGCTACAGCTACAGCAACGTTTGCTTCGCCACCACCGTAAGTTACATCAAAGCTATCGCTTTGTACAAAACGTTCGAATCCTGGAGTTGACAAACGTAACATGATCTCTCCAAGGGTTACTACTTTTTTTGACATTGTTTAAGACTATTTTTATTTTATAAAAAGAGGTTTGAAATTCTGTTAAGAAATTTGGGCAAAAGTACATTAAAGTTAATCACTTAGTGTATTTTCATAAAAAAAAATATCGGGAACGTTTGCGTAAAATTTTCGGTACTTAATGTGTGATTTTCATGTTGTTTGAGGCGAGATGGGCAATATTTTTCCATAAATTTTCTACTTTAGCCGCCGATTGTAAATCATATTAAATACCAATATTACTATGAGTAAAAAAGCAGAAGTTTTAAAAGTAATTACTGAACAAGGTATATTACCATTGTACTTCAATAAAGATGAACAAACCAGTGTTGAATTATTAAGGGCATTATACAGTGCAGGAATCAGAACTGTTGAATACACTAACAGAGGTGAGGCTGCACTGGCAAATTTTGCTAAGATGCGCGAAGTGATTGATGCAGAATTACCTGGATTATATTTAGGTGTAGGTACAATTAAAGACGCTGCTTCTGCTGAAGCTTTTGTTAAAGCAGGCGCTGATTATATTATTAGCCCGGGGCTAGTTGAGGATGTTGCAGAATGGGCAGAGGCGAACGATATTCTTTGGGTGCCGGGATGTATGACTCCTTCTGAAATTATCAAAGCAGAAAAGTTAGGTGCCAAATTCGTTAAATTATTCCCAGGCAATATTTTAGGCCCAAGCTTCCTTTCTGGAATTAAAGAACTATTCCCGAACTTATTATTTATGCCTACAGGTGGTGTTGAGTTGGATAAAGGAAACATTTCTGGCTGGTTTAAAGCTGGTGTATGTGCAGTAGGTATGGGCAGCAAATTGGTTACTAAAGACATCATGGAAAATAAAAAATATGATGAGCTTGTAGCAAAAACCAAAGAAGCTGTTGAGTTAGTGAAAGCTTCTCGTTAATCTGCACTAAACAAGCCAATAAATTAAACACGAAATGGAATCACAAAAGTTAAGCAATCACAGATGGAGCATCTGCGGCCTTCTGTTCTTTGCTACTACTATCAACTACCTGGATAGGCAGGTGCTTTCCCTAACCTGGAAAGACTACCTTGTTCCGGAATTCCACTGGACTGACAGTGATTATGGAACCATAACCGCATTATTTTCTATTTTTTATGCCGGTTCAATGTTATTCGCCGGGCGTTTTGTAGACTGGCTGGATACAAAGAAGGGGTTTTTATGGGCAATAGGGGTTTGGTCTTTAGGTGCCTGTATGCATGCTTATTGTGGTATTGCAACTTCAGGTATACTTACAGGCAAATGGCTTGTAGGTTTTGCAGGAGCTAAAGAATCGATTGAGACTATTGATAACGCAGCCTTAGTATTATCTACAAGCGTAACGCTATTTATTATTGCCAGATTTGTTTTGGCATTTGGTGAGGCAGGAAACTTTCCTGCGGCCATCAAAGCTACAGCGGAATACTTCCCGAAAAAAGACAGAGCTCTGGCTACCAGTATTTTTAATGCAGGGGCAACTGTAGGCGCTTTGGCCGCTCCGGTAACTATTCCTTTCATTGCTAAAGCTTATGGATGGGAAATGGCATTCATCATCATTGGTGCATTAGGTTTTGTTTGGATGGGATTTTGGATTTTCGTTTACGATAAGCCCGAAAATCATTCCAAAGTTAACCGTGCGGAGTTGGCCTATATTCAACAAGATATTATTACTCACAATCAAGTTTCAGAACCTGCAATTGCAGATTCGGCTAAACTGTCATTTGGCGAATGCTTTAAACATAAACAAACCTGGGCTTTCGCTTTTGGCAAGTTTATGACTGATGGCGTGTGGTGGTTCTATCTTTTCTGGTTCCCGGCATATTTAAAGGACATTTATAAAATGAGTTCTACAGAAAGTGCCTTGCCTTTATTTGTGCTTTATATGATTACTCTTCTTTCAATTATTGGTGGTTGGTTACCAACCTACTTTGTTGAAAAGAAGGGCATGAATCCATATGAAGGCCGTATGAAAGCAATGTTAATATTTGCTTTCTTCCCTTTACTTGCACTTTTAGCACAACCATTGGGGCAGCTTACCTATTGGCTTCCGGTTATTATCATAGGTATTGCAGGTGCAGCGCATCAATCCTGGTCAGCAAATATCTTCTCTACAATTGGAGACATGTTTCCTAAAGGGGCAATTGCAACAATTACCGGTATCGGTGGTATGGCTGGCGGAGTTGGTTCGTTCATTATTAATAAAGGTTCAGGTGTTCTATTTACACATGCAGATAAAACACAAATGAGCTTTATGGGATTCCAGGGTAAAGAAGCAGGGTATTTTATCATTTTCTCTATCTGCGCCGTAGCTTATCTGATAGGCTGGATAGTAATGAAATCACTAGTTCCAAAATATAAGCCAGTAGAGCTTTAAAATTTATAAAGAGGGGATACTACAAAAAGTGTCCCCTTTTTTATTAGGCTTATTGTCGTTTTCCGCTTCTTCACCTCCCGTTGACGGACGTTCTATCTCTTCTTTTTGAAAAATGTAGAAATAAGAAATCGATTTCCCTGCAAAAGGTGTTTTGTTAAATCCTTGATACTAGGCAGCTAAAGCGATTTAGTAAGATTTATTCCTATCTTTACTCTTCCATGATGAAACCCGATTTGTGCTTTTGCTCAAAAATGTAAGTTTGTGTTAACGATATTAACAAGCCAGCTTTTCCAAAGGCACAGTCTTCAGGAAATTATGGTAATTAAATTTTTTTAATTTGGAAACAACACTACAACTGGACTCGATTTTCGTAGAAGAAAATCAGATTCCCTCTGAATTTCTGATCGCAGAAGTTCATCAGAAGGAGTACCTGAGTAATGGAGAGATGAAAAAGTGGGACGGTGCTACCCATCCGGTGTATTCTCCTGTTTGCGTAAGGACACCGGAAGGATTAAAACGCAAGTTGATTGGAACCTATCCTGTTTGTACAGAGAAGGAAGCAAATGAAGCTCTTGATGCGGCTGTAACTGCCTACAACAATGGACGTGGGCAATGGCCTACCATGAGCGTGCAAGACAGGATTAAGTGTGTGGAAGACTTCACTCATAAAATGATTGAACAGAAGGATATTGTGGTGAAGCTGATCATGTGGGAAATTGGCAAGTCGTATACTGATTCTGTTAAGGAATTTGACCGTACAGTTGAATATATTTATGCAACTATTGACGCTCTGAAAGATATCGACAGGCAATCATCTCGATTTGAGATAGAACAAGGTATTGTGGCCCAGGTTCGCCGTTCTCCGCTTGGAGTAGTTTTGTGCATGGGGCCATTCAACTATCCATTGAACGAAACCTTCACTACGCTGATTCCAGCCTTGATTATGGGGAACACTTTGCTATTTAAACCGCCTAAACATGGTACTTTATTGCATTATCCATTGTTAAATGCATTTAAAGAATGTTTCCCTAAAGGGGTGGTGAATACCATTTATGGACGTGGGGCTACTATTGTGCCAGAACTTATGAAATCGGGCAAAATTAATGTACTTACTCTAATCGGCTCTTCTAAAGTTGCTGATCAGTTGAAAAAACTACACCCGAAAGTGAACAGGTTGAGGGCAAT
Organism: uncultured Pedobacter sp.; assembly: GCA_966211215.1. Lineage (GTDB taxonomy): Bacteria > Bacteroidota > Bacteroidia > Sphingobacteriales > Sphingobacteriaceae > Desertivirga. The sequence goes on along the minus strand of CBIHNR010000008.1, from coordinate 9,903 downwards.
TTTAGGGCTGGATGCCAAGAATGCGGCAATTATTTCAGACAAAGCGGATTTGAAATTGGCTGTTAGCGAGACAGTACTGGGCTCGCTTTCTTTCAATGGACAGCGTTGTACAGCCTTGAAAATTATCTTTGTACATCAATCGGTTGTTGACGAGTTTTTGGGCTTACTTTCTGAAGAAGTTGGAAAACTTAAGTACGGTATGCCATGGGAAAAAGGGGTTGCTTTAACGCCACTTCCAGAGCCTCATAAGCCAGCTTACCTTAAGGAATGTATTGATGATGCTATTGCCCATGGTGCAAGGGTAGTAAATGAAAATGGCGGAGAGTCGCACGAATCATTCGTATACCCAGCGATCGTTTACCCGGTTAATAAGGATATGAAGCTATATCGCGAAGAACAGTTTGGCCCGGTAATTCCTGTAGTCCCGTTCTCAGATGTGGAAGAACCCATTGAGTATTTAATTGATTCTACTCACGGCCAGCAGGTAAGCATTTTTAGTAACGATGCAGAGGAGGTTGCCTCTTTAATAGATCCATTGGTAAACCAGGTGAGCCGGGTAAATATTAATGCCCAGTGCCAACGCGGTCCGGATGTGTTTCCTTTCACCGGAAGAAAAGACAGTGCCGAAGGTACTTTATCAGTTGTCGATGCGTTGCGTTCGTTCTCTATTCGTTCTTTAGTAGCAACTAAACTGAATGAGAATAATAAAAAGCTGATCAATGAAATTATTGGAGAAGACAGTTCGAACTTTTTAAGTACGAAGTTTATCTTTTAATACCAGTCCATTTTTCAAAATATCTATAAGGCCCTCCGTGAACATAAGCTCGGGAGGGTCTTTTTTATTGGTGCGGCATCTTGTGTGAGGACAAATAGCAAAATTTAATAGCCACTTGCCGAGTCATTTATATCGAGCGAGATATTCCCATTTCGAGGCCTCTTAGCTCAGCCAGGCCTTTGAGCCGTCCAATGGCAGAATAGCCGGGATAAGTCTTTTTACTCAAATCGTCCAGCATTTGATGCCCATGGTCGGGGCGCATTGGGATAGAGATGTTTCTTCTGCGGCTAAGAAGAACAATCTCTTTCACTACCTCATACATATCGGCGTTGCCTTCCAAATGGTTAGCCTCGTAGAAATTTCCTTCTTCATCCCTCTGAGTGCTTCTTAAATGCAGGAAATTAATGCTGGCTCCCAAGCGATTCACCATTCCGGCCAAATCGTTATCTGCCCTTGCGCCAAATGAGCCGGTACAAAAACATAATCCGTTAGCTGGCGACGGCACAGACTCAAGTATCTCTCTTGCGTCTTGTTCTGTATTTAAAATTCGCGGCAGGCCAAGAATAGAAAACGGCGGGTCATCTGGATGGATAGCCAGTTTAACCCCGGCTTCCTCTGCAACCGGAACCACTTCTTTAAGGAACTCCTGAAGATGTTTTTTTAATTTGTCCCGATCAATATCCTGATAGGTTTTTAAGGCAGTAAGCACCTCCTCTGGGGTGAAGGGTTCGTCACTTCCCGGAAGTGCTTGCAGGGCGGTTTTAAACAGCTTCTCTTTTTCATCTTCATCCATCTTAGTAAATCGGGCGTTAGCTTTTTCAATTTCTTCTTGCGTATAATCCCTCTCTGACCCAGGCCTTTTTAAAAGAAAGAGGTCAAAAGCAACAAACGCTGATTTTTCAAAATAAAGAGCCTTACTGCCATTTGGTAAAGAGTAGCTAAGATTTGTACGCATCCAATCGAGCAGGGGCATAAAATTATAGGTAACAACTTTTAGCCCGCAGTCAGCAACATTTTTCAAGCTTATTTTGTAGTTCTCGATATACAATTCATAATTGCCTTTTCGCTTTTTAATGTCTTCGTGCACCGGAAGGCTTTCAATAACGGTCCAGGTTAATCCTGCTGCTTCGACAATGCTTTTGCGTTTATTGATTTCTTCTACGGTCCATATATCACCAACAGGAATGTGATGAAGCGCAGTAACCACGCCTGAGCATCCGGCTTGCCTGATATCTTGAAGGCTAACGGGATCATTAGGGCCGAACCAGCGCATTGTTTGTTCCATTAACATTTTTTACAGTTTTAACGTTTTAGATTTCTATTCTTCTGAGCTAGTTGAACAATCGGTAACATATCTCACAATGTGTTCAAAAATACAATTAATGCATTGAAGACAAATCGTTTTCAAAATAATTATGCAATCGGTTGCAAGTTGTGTTTTTATTTTTAGTTTTGCTTAGCTAACAGAATCCTCCCTTAGCGGGATCTACTTTTATAGCCTAATTATGAATTATTTACTAAATAAAAAGACTTCAAAGTTTAAAGATCTCAATCAATGCCAACGTTGTCATTGGTTCTTTTCGGGTGCTTGAAGGTAGAGTTGTATGGCGTTGCCACGGCTGCCCTTGAGAATACCTTTCGGGGGATCTGGAATTCAAAAAATTAAACTGTATTCTTACAAATAACGATGAAAAAAACTGGTTTTATATTTAAGTCACTTATTGCGATATTTCTGTTATTTCACGCTTCAAACGCCGTTGCTCTGGTTCGCTTGCCCCGCCTTATCAGCAATGGAATGATTTTACAGCGGGGGCAAAAGATTAACATTTGGGGTTGGGCTGCTCCGGGAGAAAAAGTAAGTATCAGTTTTAATAACAAAAAAATTTCTGCCGCTACAGGGATAGATGGCAAATGGCGACTGGTATTCCCTGCGATGAAAGCCGGAGGCCCGTATACTATGCAAATCGATGCCAGCAACCATATCTCCATTACTAATATTTTGTTGGGAGACGTGTGGGTATGTTCCGGGCAATCAAACATGGAGCTCCCTATGGCCAGAGTAAAGGTTAAATATGAGCAGGTTGTTGCCGAATCTGCAAATCCCAATATCAGGCAGTTTAATGTGTCAATGCGGTATTCATTTAAATCAAGGCATGAAGATTTTTCTTCCGGAGCATGGGTTGAAGCAAATCCGCAAAGCGTTCTGGATTTTTCTGCAGTAGCTTATTTCTTTGCAAAAGAATTGTACCAGAAATATAAAGTACCAATTGGATTGATTAAATCTGCCGTGGGTGGCTCGCCGGCCGAAGCCTGGCTAAGTGAAGAGGCTTTAAAACCATATCCAAAATTCCTGGAACTAACTAATAAATACAAGGATAGCTTGTTGGTGGAAAGCATCCGAAAGTCTGATGCAGAGGTGGTAAATAACTGGAATCGTAATATAGATAAGCAGGATAAAGGCTTAAACGAAGAGAAGAAATGGTTCGCTCCAGATTACGATGCCTCAGAATGGAAAACAACCAATATTCCCGGCTACTGGGATGAAGCTCAGCTTTTTAGTTTTAATCAGGTGGAGCAGCATAACACATCGCCGGTCGGCTCTCCTTTGAAAAATACCAATGGGGTTATCTGGTTCAGGAAAGAAATCGATGTTCCAGCCTCCATGGCAGGGAAATCGGCTCTACTAGTTTTGGGAGCGATTGTTGATCGCGATATAGTATATGTAAATGGCACATTTGCCGGCACAACAGGGTATCAGTATCCGCCACGGAGATATACTCTTCCGGCTGGCTTATTAAAAGAGGGCAAGAATGTGATTGTTGTTCGGGTAATAAGCAATTCGGGCCGGGGTGGCTTTGTAAAAGATAAGGAGTATGCGCTTAAAGCTGGCGATCAGGCAATTGACCTGAAAGGAGATTGGCAATACAGCCTGGGATACGCATCTGCGCCAATGCCAGGTGGCGGTACTACTTTTCAATATCAGCCTGCCGGATTGTTCAACGGCATGATCTCTCCTTTGTTAAATTATTCCATCAAAGGGGTGATCTGGTATCAGGGCGAATCTAATACCGGTCGCCCGAAAGAATATCAGGGGCTTCTTTCCGCAGTGATTAAAGATTGGCGGAACAATTGGAAGCAAGGAGATTTTCCTTTTCTGTACGTTCAACTGGCTAATTTTATGCAAGCGAAGCCCGAACCTTCAGAAAGTAATTGGGCAGAACTAAGGGATGCTCAATTTAAAGCCCTAAGCCTGTCGAATACCGGGATGGCTGTAATCACTGATGTTGGCGAATGGAATGACATTCATCCTTTAAATAAGGAAACAGTTGGGGTGCGCCTCGCATTGGCTGCGCAAAAGGTTGCTTATGGCGATAAGAAAGCTGTACATTCAGGTCCGATATACCAATCTTATAAAATAGAGGGAAATAAAATCACTCTTAATTTTTCAAACCTGGGCTCCGGGCTGCTGGCTAAGGGTGGAGAGTTGAAAGGCTTCGCGATAGCCGGCCAGGATAAAAGATTTGTATGGGCTACGGCAAAGATTGAGGGAAACAAGGTAGTTGTTTGGAACGATGCCGTTCAAAATCCCATAGCCGTTAAATATGCTTGGGCAGATAATCCCGAAGGTGCTAATCTCTATAACAAGGAAGGTTTGCCAGCTTCTCCATTTAGAACAGATAATTAATAATGTATACACACAGAAACAATGAAATTTATAGATAATCCATAGTCTATAAGAAAAGCCTGTCTCCCGGAGATGGGCTTTCTCAATAATGAATTTAGTCTTAAAAGAAGAAGCAGAGCCTCGCTAACAACAAAGGATCATTTTTTTATCGATGCTAGATATTCGTCGGCAGTCATTACAGAAAGTTTGGCAGCCTTGTAGTCTTTTAGGTTTCTGGTTATTATAACACTCTGACTATTTTCAATTGCTGAATAATATTGAAGCCCATCTTCAAAGTCTTTGAAGTTTGTGTCGTTTAATGATAAGTCTATTATTTTATCTGTAAGAGGAATAATTTCAACCAATAATCGGAAACGCCTTAGGATTTCTCCTGCTTCATTAGTTGATTTCAATCCCGAAAGAATATAATGAGTATTTGCGATTGTTAATGAACTTATAAAAAGAACAATTTCATTTTTGTCAGCAAGAGAAAAGAGCTTTGCTGCGCTGTCATAAAACGGGTGCCGTTGAGCCAATAGGTCAATAACAATATTAGTGTCAATCAGGACTTTATTCACTTATATTTTTCTAACAAGTAATTTGTATGATGCTCTTTATAATCAAAGTTTTTATCAAGCTCGATAACACCACTTAAACTTCTTACTAAAGGAGTAATTTCATTATCCTGAGACTGGTTAGCAACCAAAGAGGATAAATAAGATTCAATAAGATGAGACAAGCTTATTTTATGAGATTTCGCATATTCTTTTGCCTGCTCAATAATTTCCTTATTAACGTTCAATGTCAGTTTCGAATCCATAATATATCTTACGTATAAAATTGAGAAAATATTACGTAATAGCCAAATTGAACTAAAAAAAAGCAGATCTCGGCTCTGGAGATCTGCTTTTTCTTCCTTAAAATCCTATCGAATTTCCTCCATCAACCGGAATAATAACGCCAGTGATGTATTTAGCCGCGTCTGAAGCCAGGAAAGCTGCAGTTGTTCCAATATCCTTCGGTTCTCCCAGATATCCCATGGGTGTGCGCGAGAAGACTTTATTCTTCCTTTCAGGGTCTGAGTCGAGTGCTTTAGCAGACATGTCCGTTGCGATAAAGCCTGGGGCAATTGCATTGATGCGTATTCCTTTCGGAGATAATTCTACAGCCATTGCTTTTGTCATCCCGTCAATAGCCGTTTTGGCAGCGGTGTAAGCAATTACTTTTGGAATGCCATATTGAGCGGCCATCGAGCTGATGTTAATAATGCATCCAGAATTAAAAGGGAGCATTGCTTTAACCACCTCCCTTGAGATTGAAAATACAGAAATCAGGTTGGTTTGAATTACCTTCATGAAATCCTCATCACTCACCTCACAAAACTCCTTTTTCATGTTTATTCCCGCGTTATTAACCAAAATATCAATTTGGCCGTACGTGGCACTTATATTTTCAATCAGCGCAGGGATTTCTTCCAGTTTACCTAAATCAAATGAGATGGTTTCGCACAGGCTTCCAAAGGTGTTTTTCGCATTCTCAAGTTTGGTGTTGTCTCTGCCGATGATAATTGTAAAGATGCCATTTTTTACAAACTCCTGTGCAATTGCAAATCCAATTCCAGATCCGCCGCCGGTTACTAAGGCTATTTTTCTTTTTTCTTGCTGCTCTGCCATTATGGTATATAAAATTTTGTAATGTTAATTTCCTGGTACAAAGTGGAATTCCTGTTTTTGGTAAAAGTCAAGTGTGTGAGCTGGCTTTTCGTATTCAGCAGGGATTGCCTTTTTAGAAAATGTCTGAAAGTAAAGAAGGCATGCATCCCGCCACCATTTGGCCTCATTGTATTGAATGGACAGAAGTTGTTTCACTTCTTCAAAGCGTTGTTTATCCACCTTTTTTTGTTGTTTTTCCCAACTTTGCTGCATCTTGGCAACCTGATTTACACCAAGATTATATCTAAAGCAGAGTTCCTCCCAAAGCGTTCTGCCAGACTGGGTTTTATAATCCCAACGCAGGTGGTGAAACCACAAAAGGTATTGTTCGGGGCAGGTTTTAACACTGCCAAGCATTTCCCTTACTTCAGGGCTATATTGTGCAAGAGCATTGCTCCCAGTGCTGGTTCGGTTAAACCCGATGCCATTTTCATCGGCTTTGTGGTAATATACTGAAGTCCAGTCTGCCCTTGGTTTATCTTTGATCCATGGCCCAGGCCCATAGTGATGACTCCAGCCCATAATATGGTGTAAGCCAAGAGGCGTCATATAATTAACAACCGCTTCGCGGGATAAAATCATAAGCGTTTTAACTTCGTCATTGAAAGATTTATCGCCACTGAACGACATTCGAAGCCAGTCAGCTGCAATGTTTGACGAAGTTTCATTCGGATTCCAGGCTAATCTTCCGAAAGCGTACCAATTAGCCTGAGCAAAAGGGTGTCCCGTCCAATTTACGTCGGTTCCAATATTTGCCACTCCTGCCATGCCTGTTAGTTTGTGGTTATCCAGGCTTCCGTCAATAATTTTAGTAATAGTAGAGCCTTTGCCTTTCGAATAAGTATCAGAATCAAGTGTCTCTTTAAAAAGGGGAGCCAGGTAAACCAGATGTGTAGCAAAGCCCAGGTATTCCTGCGTAAGCTGAAATTCCACCATTAGTGGAGTTTGCGGCATGGCACCAAAAAGAGGGTGAAATGGTTCACGCGGTTGAAAATCAATAGCTCCGTTTTTTACCTGAACAATAACGTTCTTGCGGAACTTTCCATCCAGCGGAGTAAACTCATTATAAGCCTGTTTTGCCCGGTCATCGGGTACATTATTATCATACACAAATGCCCTCCACATCACAATGCCACCAAAAGGCTCAAGGGCATCGGCAAGCATGTTGGCTCCATCAGCGTGATTTCTGCCATAATTTTGAGGGCCGGGCTGGCCTTCCGAATTTGCTTTTACCAAAAAGCCGCCAAAGTCAGGCACATAGCTATAAATTTCTTTGGCTTTAGTTTTCCACCAGGTTTTAACTTCCTCATTAAGAGGGTCGGCAGTTTTTAAGCCTCCAATTTCGATCGGGGCACTGAAACGGGCCGTCAGATAGACTTTAATTCCGTATTTCCTGAATACATTTGCCAGCGCAGCCACCTTATTAAGATACGGTTCAGTGAGAATAAGGGCATTGGCGTTTACATTGTTTAACACTGTGCCGTTGATGCCCACAGAGGCATTCGCCCGTGCATAATCAATATATCGTGGAGCTAGGTAACCAGGCAAACGATGCCAGTCCCATAAAGAGAAGCCTGAATAGCCGCGCTCAACGGTTCTATCCAAATTATCCCAATGGTTCAAAATCCTCACATTTATTTTGGGAGAATCCGCAATGTTTAAGGTTCCTAAAGGTTGCTGGGTTTGTATGAGCTTCAAAAAAGCAAAAACGCCATATAGAACACCCTTATCAGACTTCCCGGTAATAACTGTAAACTTTTTTTGATTGGCCGAAACAGATTGAATAATATATCCTTCCTCGTTTATTAGGCTAAGTTTTTCAGGTTTTATGAACGATTTAACCTGGGAGTCTCCTGCATTTGCAACTAGAATTGCGCCATTAGCGGTGAGTTTGTTAACTATGCGGGGCCGAGCATGTAATAAGCCTTCCAATCCCGATCGGAGTTCATTCTTCGCGCTCTCCAAAATATCAGAGGTCGCCGGAAAAACAAGTTCGGTTGCCGACGACCTGTATGTAGCAGCAAGCTTTGCGTTTTGAATAGCATCATATCTTAACCATAGGCGATATCCATCTTCTGCCAGTGCTTGAGCAGAGATGGTTATGCACAGAATCAGGCTATAAAGGGCTTTTTTCATGATAAGATTTCTTTAAGGAGGACTGGCGTACAATTAATTCGTGCCGTTGAAGAAGTGTATGCGTGAGTGTTAGGTCGCGGTCATTGTTAAGATGAGAGATTAAGACTTTAGCTGCCAGCTCCCCCATTTCCTCTCCGTGGTAATCAATAGTGGTAAGGTTGGGATCTACCACTTGCGACATCGGGTCGTTATTAAAACCAACTACCGCAATATCCTTTGGAATATTGATGCCTTTTTGTTTTAATGCAAGCATACAAGAAACGGCACAAGAATCATTGGCGATAAATAAGCCATCAGGGCGATGCTTCATTGCTAAAATCAGTTCGGCTGCCTCTGCTCCTTCCTCCCTGCTTAAGTTGTTGATAATTAGTAACTCATCGTCGAATGGAAGTCCGTGATCTCTTAAAGCATCCCGATATCCGCGAAAGCGTTCAGAATACACATTTCTTAACTGATGTCCTGTAATATTGGCAATGCGTTTGCAGCCTTGTTCAATAAGGTGATTTACTGCTTCATATCCTGCTTTATAATTATCAATCAGGATACTAGGGCATTTCTTGTGCTCAAAAACCCTGTCGAAGAAAATTACAGGCACTCCTTTATTAATAAATTGCTCGAAGTGGCTGATGTTTTTAGTATCATATGCCAAAGAAACAAGCAGTCCATCCACCCGGCTATTAAACATGGTGGCGGCATTGTCAATTTCCTTTTTTACTGTTTCCAACGATTGGCTTATAATAAGGTTGTAACCCTGTCCGTTTGCTACTTTTTCCATCCCGGCAATTACATCAGACATAAAGGAGCTGTTTAGCCTCGGTACAATCACTCCGATGGTATTAGTGCGTTGCCGCCTTAAATTGCTGGCGAATGCATTAAATCGGTAGCCCATATCTTTAGCGGCGTCAAAGATTTTCTTTTTAGTAGCCTTGCTTATACCAGGGTGGTCTTTTAGTCCACGGCTTACAGTTGCTGCCGAAATATTTAGCACCTTAGCAATATCATAAATAGTAACGTCCTTTTCTTGATTCATACAATCGGTGACACATTAAAAATCATAATACTTTAAGGTTTGAGATGAGGCTAAGGTATGGAAATAAAAGAATAACAATGCAATCGGTTGCAAGTAATTAGAGAAAGAATAACGTTGGTGTAAATGCTGCAAACTTTAAACTTTTTAAACGCAAAAACCTTTGTCGCCATAATGAATGTCCACGCTTTTTAGCATGAATATTACAAGGGTTGATTTGCGTCAGCAGCCAAAGGTTTCGAGGCTTATAAAAATTATAGAGCGCTTATTCTCAATGTTATCTGAGGTTAAGCACATATTAAATTGTAAAAAAACATTTGCATTTGCCACAAAACATGCTTTACTTTACGCCAACGTTGGCATTGAAGTGTAAGCCAACAGGTTGTGGCTAACTGTAATGGATGTTTTTTGTAAATTCGCCTCATTCAATGGAAGATATAACAAAAAATTATTTTATTCTGAACTTCAAATCTGTATCTTAGCGCAATCAATTATAAGTGTCAAAAAGACAATTCATTTTAATTATACTCATTTATGAAATTTTTTATCGATACCGCAAACCTTGCCCAAATTAAAGAAGCGCATGATT
>CBIHNR010000007.1:0-61248 GCA_966211215.1 uncultured Pedobacter sp. | reverse complement strand
AGCACCGTGAGGCTGATAAGGGAATTTGCGCAAAGGAATGTGCGAAAAAAGGCACCTCGGAAGGCACAAGATTTTTGTTTCTTTTCATCGAATGGAAAAGAAAAAGAATGTACAAAGATAGCAACTGAGTATACAGAAGAGGTGTACACAGCCTCAAGGAGAGGGGAATGCAAGCAGTGATTTAATGGAGAAATAAGAAGCGAACTCAGGTTATCCGGGAACCGATGGCAAGCTTAACTTCTGGGGCTTGCAGCAATAGAATAACCATCAAAATTCACATTTAGAAATTATATAGTGTTCAATATCAGTAAATTTAGCTTTGTTCTAATGCTGGCTGCTGTGCTAAGTAGCCAGTTTTCCGTTGCGCAGCAAAAAACGCGGCTAACTACCAATTGGGAATTTCTCAGGCAAGATTTAGGCGGCATTTGGGAAGCCGTTCGTCCGGTTGGAAGAGGAAACCCTGAAAGTGTGCCCTTGTGGCAAAAAGTAAACTTACCACATTGCGTAAACGCAGAAGACGCCGTAGACCCCGATATAAATTATTACCAGGGCCCGTCATGGTACCGCACACAATTAGAAGTAAAAAATCCATATGAAAACGGACGCACAATCCTGCATTTTGAAGGAGCCGGGCAAAAAACGGATGTCTATGTTTATACAACTAAAGTAGTTTCGCACGTAGGAGGCTATGACGAATGGATAGCCGACATTACCGAAGCGGTAGAAGCGTTTAAAAAAACGGATGCTTATCAAAAGCAATTTAAGGGCAAAGTGCCGGTTTCTATCCGTACAGATAATTCCCGTGATCTGGAAATGATCCCTTCCGATCTTTCAGACTTTAACATTTACGGCGGGCTTTACCGCTATGTGAACCTGGTGTATGCACCTGCACTTTCAATAGATAAAGTATTTGCTTTTGCAGAAGTGGATAAAGCCGGGAAAGCTGGAAAACTTAGTATAAAAGCGAGATTTTATAATCCTGCCGGAATTTCTAAAGCCAATGCCGAAATCAAACTGATTGACCCGAAAGGTAAAACCATTCAGCAATCAAAAGCTTCATTGAGCTCTTTGAATGGCGATTTATCTCTGGCAAACTTCCAGGTTAAGAATCCAGTTTTATGGTCCACCGATCAGCCTCAATTATATACGGTCGAAGTAAATATTAAAACTCCGCAAGGCGATTACAAACAAACGGAAAAAGTGGGATTCCGCAATTTTGAGTTTGTAGAGAAAGGCCCCTTTATGTTAAACGGAAAACGCCTCTTATTGAGAGGAACGCACCGCCATGAAGACCATGCAGGCGTAGCTGCCGCAATGACGGAAGAGATGATACGCACAGAGATGAAGATGATGAAAGAAATGGGTGTTAACTTCATCCGTTTAGGGCATTATCAGCAATCTCGAATTGTGTTGGATCTTTGCGATAGTTTGGGCATTGTAGTTTGGGAAGAAATTCCGTGGTGCCGTGGCGGTTTGGGTGGCGATGTATATAAAACACAAGCCCGCCGAATGCTCACCAATATGATAGAGCAGCATTACAATCACCCGTCCATCATTATTTGGGGCATGGGTAATGAGAACGATTGGCCAGGAGATTTTCCAGAGTTTGATAAGCAAAAAATCCGGGCGTTTATGAAAGAGCTTAACGATCTTTCGCACCAGTTGGATGCATCCCGAAAAACAGCCATCCGGCGTTGCGACTTTTGCAGTGATATAGTAGATGTTTACTCGCCTTCAATTTGGGCAGGCTGGTACCGAGGAATTTATACCGAATACAAGCAGGTTTCTGAAGAGGAGTTCAAAAAGGTAAAACATTTTCTGCATGTAGAATGGGGAGGCGATAGCCATGCCCGCCGCCATTCCGAAAATCCCGATAAGGCTTTGACACAAATTAAAAGGGCAGGTGCAGCTGATGAACGTGCGGGCGATGCTTCTTTGTTTGGAGGTAGCGCACGTGCTTCTAAAGACGGCGATTGGAGCGAATCATACATCTGTAACCTGGTAGACTGGCACCTTAAAGAGCAGGAAACCATGCCCTGGCTTACCGGAACAGCCCAATGGCCTTTTAAAGATTTTTCTACGCCAGTTAGGCCAGACAACCCGGTTCCTTATATGAACCAAAAGGGAGTAATTGAGCGCGATTTTACTAAAAAGGAAGTTTTCTATGTATACCAATCCTACTGGACAAGTAAGCCAATGGTGCATATTTACGGCCATTCATGGCCTGTGCGCTGGGGCGACGCAGGCGAAGAAAAGATGGTAAAAGTGTATTCCAATTGCGATGAAGCAGAGCTGTTTTTAAACGGCAAAAGCTACGGAACAAAGAAACGTAGCAGCCAGGATTTTCCTTCGGCAGGATTACGCTGGAACCTCGTTTTTAAAGAGGGAGAAAACAACATAAAAGTTATCGCTAAAAAGGGAAAAACTAAGCTTGAGGATGAAATAAACTTTCGTTACCAGACGCAAAAATGGGGAAAGCCCGCAAAAATGACTGTAAGTAAGATTGCTGACGAAAATGGAGTGCAAACGGTAGAAGTAAAATTATTCGATAACAATAATGTACAATGCCTGGATGCAGCAAACTGGGCACGTTTCTCTCTAGCCGGTGATGGAAAATTGATCGATAATCAGGGTACATCAACAGGATCAAGGTATGTGCAAATGTACAATGGCAGGGCAATTATCCGGATACAAACCAATGGCGGCAAAAACTCTATTGCAGTAAAATCTGAGGGAATTCCAACAGTTTTATTAAACCTCTAAACGATGTCTTTAAAGATAAAATATAAAGTTCTTGCAGTGTTGGCACTTTCGTCGAGCCTTGTTATTGCACAAGGGAAGAAGGAAGAAGCCAACCTGAAATTATGGTATAATAAGCCTGCCGGAATCTGGGAGGAAGCACTTCCTCTTGGAAATGGCAGAACAGGAGCCATGGTATTTGGGAGGGTAAGTAAAGAACGTATCCAATTAAACGATAATACGCTCTGGTCGGGCTACCCCAATTCGGGCAATAATCCTGACGGTCCTGTGATTTTGCCAAAAGTAAGGCAGGCAATTTTTGAAGGAGATTATACCAAAGCCGCCACGCTCTGGAAAAAGATGCAGGGGCCATATTCTGCCCGGTATTTGCCCCTGGGCGATCTTTCTATCAACTTCAATTTAAAAGATTCTTCGGCGGTTTCCTACTACCGCGACTTGAATTTGAATAATGCAGTGGCAACTGTAAAGTACAAGCTGGGCGGCATAAACTTTACCCGCGAAACCTTTATCAGCTATCCCGATAAGGTAACTATGGTGCGCATTACTGCGGATAAAAAAGGGGCGGTGAATTTTACTGCAGATCTTACCAGTAAATTACGTTACAAAACCTCGGCTGTGGCCAATGACTATGTGGTGCTGAAAGGCAAGGCGCCTAAACATGTGGCTAACCGCGATTATGAGCCAGGTTTAGTAGTGTATGATGAGAACCCGAATGGGGAAGGAATGTCCTTCGATATTCATGCAAAAATTCAAACCGAAGGAGGAAGCACGAGCATATCCGGAAACGGCATATCCGTTAAAAATGCCAACGCCGTAACCATCTATCTTACAGAAGCAACCAGTTTCAACGGTTTTGATAAATCAGCTGGTTTTGAAGGTAAAGACCCCTCTATAGAAGCAAAAGCTAATCTGGAAAATGCTATTCGCAAATCCTATGCTCAACTAAAACAAGCGCATATTGCTGATTATACAGCCTTGTTTAACAGAGTACAATTTAATTTGGGAGAAGATGCGGCAGCCCTAAAACTTCCCACAGATGAGCGTTTAAAAACATTCAAAACCCGTGGTGGCGATAAAGGATTGCAGGTACTGTATTACCAGTTTGGGCGTTATTTGATGATTTCAAGTTCTCGCCCTGGTTCAAGGCCAACCAATCTTCAGGGCATTTGGAACGATCTGGTTCAGCCGCCCTGGGGAAGCAATTACACCACCAATATCAACACCGAGATGAATTATTGGCTGGCGGAAAACACCAACCTGTCCGAACTGCACCAGCCCATGTTTGATTTCATGAAAGAGCTGGCGGTAAATGGTGCAAAAACCGCCAAAGTAAATTATAACATTCCCGAAGGCTGGGTGGTGCATCATAACTCAGACCTATGGGCAAAAACATCGCCTCCCGGCGGCTACGATTGGGACCCGAAAGGAATGCCCCGCTGGTCGGCATGGCCAATGGCAGGAGCCTGGTTGAGTACCCATATTTGGGAGCATTACCTGTTTACCGGCGATAAAGAATTCCTTCGTAAGGAGGGCTATCCTTTAATGAAAGGTGCTGCTCAGTTCATGCTCCACTGGCTAATTGAAGATCCGGAAAGTAAATTTCTGGTAACCAGCCCTTCCACTTCGCCAGAAAATACAATTAAAATTAAAGGAAAAGAATACCAGGTGAGTATGGCTACAACAATGGATATGGCTATTATCCGCGAGTTGTTTAATGCCTGCATTACTTCAACAAAAGTATTGGGTATCGATGCTGATTTCATGGCTAAACTCGAAGCTGCGAAGGCAAAATTGTACCCTTACCATATCGGCCAGTACGGGCAAATACAGGAATGGTATAAAGACTGGGATGATCCAAAGGATACGCATCGCCATATTTCGCACTTGTTCGGTTTATATCCTGGAAATCAAATATCTGTGTATGAAACTCCGGAGCTTGCAGCAGCTGCAAAGCAATCACTTATTCATCGTGGCGATGTTAGCACCGGCTGGTCTATGGCCTGGAAAATGAACTGGTGGGCAAGGTTGAAAGATGGAAATCATGCCTATAAAATTTTAGAATCTGCTTTTACTTATATAAACCCTACCGAAGTTCGCGAACAAATGAGCGGCGGTGGTACTTATCCCAACCTTTTTGATGCACATCCGCCTTTCCAAATAGACGGAAACTTCGGTGGTACAGCCGGAATGACTGAAATGCTGCTGCAAAGCCACGAAGGTGAAATTCATCTTCTACCAGCCTTGCCAGATGTTTGGGATAATGGCTTCATCAAAGGGATAAAAGCCCGTGGAGATTTCCGGGTAGATATGGATTGGAAAGCTAACAAACTATCAAAAGCAATTATCTATTCAGGAGCCGGTGGCCTGTGCAGGTTAAGAACGAATGTGCCCGTAAAAGTTGTAGGTGCAAGTTTTAGAAACGCTCAGGGCGAAAGTGTTAATTCCTTAGTGGTTTCTCCTGAAAAGCTATCGTATAAGAAAAATGCTCAGGCGAAATTGCCAGACTTGAATATTAAACAGAGCTATGTTATTGATTTTGAAACCGAAAAAGGAAAAAGTTATGTGGTGCTGCCTTTGTAGGCGCATTTAAATAGACAATGCACAATACAGGCTAAAGCGCTTAGTGTCCCCCGCTGGCGGGGGTAGGGGGTGGAATAATACGCTGAATTAAAATGGGAGCTCACCACCTCCGCCTATCGGCACCTCCGCCAGCGGAGGACAGCCCTAATCAGCTTTGGTCCCAAAAACAAAGTGTTGTTTTTCTATGTCCTTTTCTGTCCGTAGTCTTAGCGAAGCGAGACTACGGATTAATAGATGAAAAGGAGTCTCCAGACTCCGCGAAAGAAGGATATCGGATCTGTATAGGAAAGTCTGGAGACTCCCTTCTATAGTCGATCCGTAGAGACGCT
This sequence comes from uncultured Pedobacter sp., assembly GCA_966211215.1. Classification (GTDB taxonomy): domain Bacteria; phylum Bacteroidota; class Bacteroidia; order Sphingobacteriales; family Sphingobacteriaceae; genus Desertivirga. The sequence continues at coordinate 55,579 of CBIHNR010000007.1, read as the reverse complement.
ATCGCTTAACTCTACGGACAGGAATAGTCCAGGTGTTAAAGCGTTCTATTTGAACGATATATAAAAAGATGTAACTTAATACAGAAAGGAGGTAAGTTGATAAAACAGTAAAAAAACTGATACCTATAAACCAATACAACCAATTAAAAAGATATTAGAAACTCAATACCTGAAAAAAGGGTATTTGCCTAATGCGGCAGAACTAGCCCGTTTCTCAGGCGGGGTAAGCCTCTGCGTATTATCTTAATTAAAAACTAACAATATGTTATTACAATATATAAACCAGATTACCATTAACAGGAAAATTACATTGCTGCTGTTGGTAAGTATTCTGATGATAAGCCAGTTTTCGATGGCAGATACGGGGGAGAGGCTGGTTTTAAAAGGGAAAAAGCTTGCAGATATAGTAGTCAAAGGAAAAGTGTCTGACAGCCAGGGTGGATTACCGGGCGTATCAGTAAAAGTTGAAGGGACAACCCTGTCAGTTACCACAGATGCGCAAGGGAATTATACCATTAAGGCACCAGAAAATGGAACCCTGGTGTTCTCTTTCATTGGATTTAACACCAAACGAATTCCGGTAAATAAACGCAGTACAATTAATGTGGTGCTGGAGGCAGAATCCAAAGCCTTGCAGGAAGTTGTAGTAGTGGGTTATGGCACTCAAAAAAAGGTAAACCTAACAGGGGCTGTAAGTTCAGTTTCGGGCAATGACCTTACCACCCGGAACGCACCCAATACAACGTCATTGCTTCAGGGCCGCATGCCTGGAGTGCAGATAACACAAAATTCTGGGCAGCCCGGTGCAGAAAGTGCCAATATTCAAATTCGTGGATTAGGCAGTTTCAGTAGAGCCGGAAACGATCCCTTGATTTTAATTGATGGAGTAGAAGGGAACCTGAATAACCTGAATCCGAACATGATAGAAAACATCTCCGTACTTAAAGATGCGGCCTCAGCTTCTATTTATGGTTCAAGGGCAGCAAATGGAGTTATCCTTGTAACTACAAAAACAGGCAAAGCAGGGAGATTAACCATTGACTATAACGTAAACTTTAGCAGTCAAACACCAACCTCGGTATACGATCGTGTTACCAATTCTTCCCAGTTTATGGAGCTGCTAAACAAGGCGATAAGCCACACCGGTACATCTGCCGAACAAAGGTATACAGCTGAAGAAATTGAGTTATACCGCCAGCCTTCAGAACAATACCCAAGCTACGACTGGATGGATGCCGTGTTTCGCACTGCGCCAATGCAGCAACATTTTTTAAGCGTAAATGGAGGCAAAGACAAAACCACCTATAATTTCGGGTTGGGCTATCTGGACCAGGAGGGCGTTTTAATTGCTACCGACTACAAGCGCTACGATGCCCAGTTTAACCTTAAAACCAATCTTGGTTCGCGTGTAACCTTTGGTACAAATATTTCCTTTTCAAGCGGAAACCGTAACGAAACGGCTTTAAATAATAACTTCGACGGCAACACTACCGAAGACCAGATATTAAGTGCTTTAGCTGCACACCCCACCTTCAAGCCCAAATTGCCTGATGGAAGCGGACGCTATTCATCAAAAGCATTTTTAAAAGAAGGAGGCAATAAAAATCCGGTGGCTATGGCCGAAAATGGTGGCAGGGGTATTAAAAACTATTACACTTTGGCATCGTCTTTTATTAATGTAGATATCTTTCCTGGTTTAAAAGGAGAATTAAAGGGTGCCGTTAAATTTAACAGCCGGAATACAAACGTTCACGTAATTGGTATTCCCACCAACCTCTATGTGCCTGCCGCAAACGGAGTATTCGCTTCAACTCCAGCCTTCAATGGAACTGTGGGAGAAAATAACCTAACATCCCGTAGAGAACAGGATATTCAGCTTACCTATTTCGCAAACCTTAATTACGCCAAAACTTTTGCCGGAGTACATAACTTTTCGGCTTTGTTAGGTGTAAGCCAGGAAACCTTCAGATACGAAAGGCTTCAGGGATTTAAAAGAAATGCACCATCAAATGATTTAACCGAGCTGGGAATTTATTCACCCGGAGGGCAGCTTTCAGATGGGTTTTCTTATGAATGGGCATTGCAATCTTTATTCGGCCGCGCAAACTATAACTATAAAGAGAAATACCTCTTCGAAACCAATTTCCGTTATGATGGGTCATCCAGGTTTCCTACTGGCAATAAATGGGGATTCTTTCCTTCAGCGTCTTTCGGCTGGAGGGCATCTGAGGAATCTTTTTTTAAAGACATAAAATGGCTGGATAATCTAAAAGCCAGAGCATCATGGGGGCAAACCGGTAATCAGAATGTTAACAGAGAAATTCTGAATGAGCAAATGCCATACCCCTATCAGCCAGTATTAAATCCGTTTTTATACAATATCGATGGCTCTTTACAACAGGGTGTTACTCAATCTGATTTAAATAACCGAAACATAACCTGGGAAACATCAACGGTTACAGATATCGGCCTTGATTTCGGGATTTTCAAATCAAAGGTTTTTGGTTCTGTTGATTGGTATTCCAAGCGTACTACTGATATCCTGAGAGAACTGCAAGTGCCTGGATATATTGGAGTTGCAGGGCCAACCGTCAATCAGGGTGAAATGAAGAACACCGGCTGGGAGTTTCTTTTAGGGCATGAACACAGAATTAATCAGTTCCATTACCGGACCCAGGCAAATTTTGAAACCTATAAGAATGAATTAATAAAATTTGGTGCCAGAGAAATTGATGCTACAGGCTTAATAAGGCAGGAAGGCTTGCCCTATAACTCGTATTACATGTATGTTTTTGATGGTATTTATCAAAATCAGGCAGAGATAGATAATGGGCCAACTCCCGTTGTAAGGCCAAAACCGGGAGACATGAAATACAAAGACCTTAACCGCGACGGAAAGATAACACCCGACGACAGAACCATTGTTGAGGGTGCTTTTCCTAAGTTTAATTACGGCCTTACTGTCAATGCTGATTATAAAAATTTCGATCTGAGCTTCTTCTTCCAGGGCGTTCAGGGGCGCAAAATTTATTTGAGAGAATGGGGAGTGGCACCGTTCAGGCAGGCAAGCCCGCCGCCAACTATGTGGTTAAATGCCTGGGATGGAGAAGGGACATCCAACACCATTCCGCATATCTTTAATGAGAACTATGCTCCAAATACGCAAGTATCCACCTGGTGGTTAAGTGATGCTTCTTACCTGCGGCTAAAGAACGTGCAATTGGGTTATAACCTACCTAAGCAATTACTTAGCAAAGCAAAAATACAAGGTTTAAGGCTTTACCTATCGGGAGATAACCTGGTAACATTTACCAAATTCTTTGATGGTATTGACCCTGAACGCGCAGCAGCTACCGGCCGTGGAGCAATTTATCCGCAGGCTAAAATTTACACATTTGGCCTTAAAGCAACTCTTTAAAATTATGGAACGATATATAAAAATCATCTGTTTTATTGTTTTAAGCAGCATTTGGGTTTCCTGCAAGGATGTTTTAGATAAAGACCCTCTGGCAACCCCCAATCCTGAAAATTATTGGAAAACAGAAGCAGAAGCAAACCGGGCTTTAATAGCTTGTTATGCAAAATTGAAAGAGCCTATCCTGTCAAACGGGCCAGGCCAAAGCGGCAATTTTACCTATTGGGAAGCACTGTCGGACAATGCTATAACTACTTCCAATTACCAGTCGTTTGATGCGGTAATGCGTGGGCAACATAATTCTGCAACTGCAGGAATTGTGAGCCTGAGCTGGACAATAGGCTACCAGGGTATAGCTGCCTGTAATTATTTCCTTGCCAATATAGACAGGGTGCCAAATCTGGTTGCAGCTACCAAAAATAGGATGAAAGGCGAAGCACTTTTTTTAAGGGCTTTTTATTACAATGACCTAACTCAGCTTTATGGAGCACTGCCCATTATCCTCAAACCCGCTGAGCTAAATGGCGATTATATGCAAACCCCCAGATCTGCAAAAGCAGAAGTAGTAACGCAGATTCTTAAGGATGTAGATTCGGCAATTACCTGGCTGCCTAACATTGCTTATACCAACGGCCGCGCTGTAAAAGGTTCGGCGGTAGTTTTAAAAACGCGTGTTCTTTTAAACAATCAGCGCTATACAGAAGCCGCAGAAACCGCCTATAGTTTAATTGGAGATCCGGCAAATCCATTTAGGTTGCATCCAAACTATTCAGGTATCTTTTATGGCGAACAGGCAAACAACAGGGAGATCATGTTCTCGGTACAATTTGATGCCCCATTGGATTTTCATTCATATGACCAGGTGGTAGGCGGGCGGATGTCGGTTTTCCCAACCGTGGAGTTGCGTAACGCCTACGAGCCCGGAGACCCCCGCCGTAAAATGACAATTTTCGAGATCGGTGATCCATGGGCTTATAATCCAAATGGTTTCCGTTCTGCGGGAAGCACTGCCGAAGGCCAGATCCCTTTTACTCAAATGGCATTTAAAAAAGGTGTGGATACGCTGATCAATAATGCCTCCGGAGCTACTTTAAGCGACCAGCACATGGTAAAAATGCGTTACGCCGACCTTCTTTTAATGTATGCCGAGGCGATGGTTGAAAGTGGCCAGGCAGCGGACCTTCGTGCCTTAAAAGCCGTAAACGATGTAAGGGCAAGACCGGGCGTGAATATGCCTGCCAAGCTGGTTTTAACCAGGGATGTTGTGCGAAATGAGAGAAGAGTAGAATTAGCCTTTGAAAGTTTGCGCTATAATGACCTGATCCGTTGGGGAATAGCACAGCAGGTAATTCCTACCATTCCGCATAACAGCGCCGGAGCTAAAAGAGTATTTAAATCTTATCTGTTCCCCCTTCCGCAAGGGCAGCTGGATATTATGAAAGCCGTTTGGGAACAAAATCCTGATTGGAAATAGGTGGAATTTTTAACGCAGACAGCGGTTGTAACGCTGTCTGCGTTTAGTCAGATGGGACGAAATATAGACTAACCGGCTTTGTCATTTGTAGTAACGAACTGTGCAAAGAAAAATATGAAGATGACGTCTGGCGATATGCAGGCTAGCCCGTTTGTCATCTCGACGATAGGAGAGAACTTAAAGCGCCTTATTATGCGTATTGCTTAAGATCTCTCCTTACGTCGAGATGACAAAGTATTTAAAACGCCTAAAAATAAGTAAGTTATAAATAAGTGATTATATATAGGGATGACGTCTGGCGATATGCAGGCTAGCCCGTTTGTCATCTCGACGATAGGAGAGAACTTAAAGCGCCTTATTATGCGTATTGCTTAAGATCTCTCCTTACGTCGAGATGACAAAGCGCCAAATAACAATCGCTTTAAACCAACAATTCGCAGATTCCATACCGGTAATTCACCCCTCTCCAAGTTCAATCCAATACACTCCTAACCCTCTTTTCCTCCACTATTTCTAGCCAAAATTGTTGAATTCTTTAACAAGGAAATGGAATAAAGCACCATTAATTTCCCCGTACTTGAAAGTACAAACTAATTATAAAGAAAACGCCGGTTAACGCTGATCTTGAGAATTTAAAAAGCCAAAACCGCCGCTGGTTATAGTACACAAACACACATTATCAAATAGATTTATGACACATTTGAGGTTGCTATTTTGCTGTTTCTTTTTGATTGGCGCTACAACGCTGGCAGAGGCACAGGAAGTAGTATGGTCTGAAGTACATACGGGCGTATGGAAAGCAGTAGTTGGAAAACCTGAAGAGTACGATTTATTAAAAGCTGCCGGAGCAAAAGCTAATAAAGAAGCGCTGGCAAAAATAGGAAATGCAGCATTTCCGCTTGCGAAACAAGAAATTGAATTTAAAGTAGTAGATGGAAAAACCTATTTAAGGCTTCCCTTGCAGAAAGGAGAGCAGCTTTATGGTTTTGGGTTGAACTTTCAAACCGTTCACCAGCGGGGAAAAATTTTAGAACTGCATGTAGACCATTACGGTGGCAAAGACAATGGCCGCACCCACGCTCCAACGCCGTTTTATGTATCCTCTAATGGATATGGGGTGTTTGTGAACTCAGCCCGATACATTAAAGTATGGGCTGGTTCCGGAGTAAGAAAAGACAGCCCCAATTTCCCGGAACCCAAAGACAGAAACACCGATAAAAGTTGGGCATCCCGTCCGTATTCAGATGCGGTAGAAATGTTAGTTCCGGCAGAAGGAGTTGAAGTGTACGTATTTGGAGGCCCCAAACCATTAGATGCCGTAAAACGCTACAACCTGATGAATGGCGGAGGTTACTTGCCACCACGTTGGGGTTTAGGCTTTACGCAACGCGTGATGACCCGTTCAACTGCCGAAGATGTAGAAAAAGAACTAAAGCTGTTTGAAGAAAAAGGTTATCCGCTTGATTTTGTGGGCTTAGAGCCAGGCTGGCAAAGCAAAGCCTATCCGGGCACTTTTTCATGGGATAAAAACCGATTTCCAGAACCATCAGCCTTTGTTAAAAATATGCTGAACAAGGGTATCCGCCTTAATTTGTGGATCAATCCTTATATCTCGCCAGATGCTTCTTTTTACAAAGAAATCCGTCCACTAACCAGTTCGCATACCGTTTGGCTGGGCGCAGTTCCAGATTTTACGCTGCCCAAAGCCCGCGATTTATTCTTTGGCCAATTGCAAAAAGACCAGGTGGATATTGGCGTTAGCGGGTACAAAATTGATGAGGTAGATGGTTACGACCATTATTTATGGCCAGATGTTGCATCATTTCCATCGGGAATTAGCGCTGAGCAAATGCGCCAGACTTTCGGAATGCTGGCGATGCGTTATAGCGCAGACATGTTCAAAAAACGCAATCAGCGTACTTTTGGGCTTGTTCGTGCCAACAATGGCGGCGGAACTTCTTTCCCTTATGTAATCTATAACGACTATTATAACCACGAAGATTTTATTACTGCACTGGTTAACAGTGGTTTTGCAGGAGTTTTATGGACGCCGGAAGTTCGTGCTTCAAAAACTGGTGAGGAGTGGTTGAGAAGGTTTCAATCCAACGTGTTTTCGCCAATGGCAATGATTAACGCCTGGGCCAGCGGAACCAAGCCATGGACCTACCCTGAAGTAGAAAAACAGGTTAAAGAGTATGCCCTGCTTCGCATGAAAATGATGCCTTACTGGTATACCGAGTTTGCTAAATACCATTTTGAAGGTACACCTCCGTTCCGGGCTATGAACCTCGAAGAAGGCTTCAAGCAGGAAATAAAGAAAGAAGTTCTGGTTAAGGTAAACCTTGAAGAAAACCCCTATGCCGAAGCAACCTCAAAGGAAATAAAAGACCAGTACATGGCAGGCGAATACTTGCTTGTTGCGCCAATGTTCAACGGGCAAACATCACGTAAAGTGGTGCTTCCGAAGGGCAAGTGGTACGATTTCTATACCGGAAAATTAGCAGGCGACGGCGAAGTAATCACCATAACTCCTGGCTTGGATAAAATCCCGGTGTTTGTTAAAAATGGCGGTATTATCCCGATGCAACCGGCTATGCTGCATGCACCTAAGGCTGGACAGAAGGTGGATATTGAGGTTCGTTATTACGGTGAGAAACCTGCTACCTACAAATTATACGATGATGACGGCGAGACTTTCAATTTCGAAAAAGGGCAATTTTCATGGCGTGAAATTAAGGTGGAGCGCCAAAAAAACGGACAGATGAAAGGTTCGATCTCTGCCGCTGAAAAGGGCAGCCCGAATAACATACGCAAAGTAAGTTTCACTTATATGACCAAATAAAACATGAACTTGAGGATTCTTTGTTCGTTTTTATTGCTGATAATATTTATTTCCACGGGGCGGGCCGAAAGGCTTTCTCCCCGGAAAGGCTACAGTAAACAGGCTGTGGAGGTTTTGCGAAAGCAGATCCTCGAAGAAGCGGCCTGGGCTTTGATGCAGCAGCCTGTTACTGTAAGCGCTCAAACATCGCCTCGTAGTGCCGGTACTAAACACGATTTTTTTTCGGAAGGAGATTATTGGTGGCCTGATCCCAATAATCCAGAAGGCCCTTACATTCAGAAAGATGGCATGACTAATCCTGATAATTTTGTGGCACATCGCCTGGCAATGATCCGATTCAGCAAAATTATTGGAGCGCTTGCATCTGCATACAAAATTACGGGAGACGAAAAATACGTAAAGCATGCCTTGGTGCATCTAAAGGCCTGGTTCATCAATCCCGAAACCTTCATGAATCCTAACCTGCAATTTGCCCAGGCAATTAAAGGAAGGTTTACCGGCCGTGGAATCGGTATTATTGATACCATTCAGCTTATGGAAGTTGCGCAGGGAATCCTGGTTATGCAGAATTCCAAAGCAATGGATAAGGCTGTATTAGCTAATGTAAAAGGCTGGTTTTCTAAATATCTTAACTGGCTTACCACTCATCAGTACGGTAAAGACGAGATGAATGCCGAGAACAATCATGGTACCTGCTGGGTGATGCAGGTGGCTTCTTTCGCCAAATTAACGGATAATACAGAGTTGATGGAATTCTGTCGTGATCGTTACAAAACGGTTCTTTTACCTAATCAAATGGCGGCAGATGGCGGATTTCCGAGGGAGCTGAAAAGAACCAAGCCATACGGTTATTCCCTTTTTAACCTCGATGCAATGGTTACGCTCTGCCAAATCCTTTCAGATAAGGACAATGATTTGTGGAATTTTCAGCTTCCCGATGGCAGAACCATTAAAAAAGGGATTGAGTTCCTTTATCCATACGTCGCCAATAAATCTAAATGGCCGTTCCCTAAAGATGTAATGTATTGGGAAAACTGGCCGGTAGCGCATCCTGCGTTGGTATTTGGAGCCAATGCTTTCAATAAAAACGATTGGTTTAATACCTGGAAAAGTTTAGATCATAATCCAAAGGTTGAAGAAGTAATAAGGAATTTACCTGTAAGGCATCCTATTATCTGGATGTAATAGATCAGCTATTTTATGAAGATCATTAGTAATTCGATAAGTAGATCCCTCTTTTTAACGCTGCCTCTTTTGTGTTTAAATCTTTTATCCACGGCACAAGTTGCTGGCGATGAGGATAAAGATATGTTTAACCAGGCAAAGCAACGCGACCAAAAAGCAATTGACGAAGCCAGAAACGGCTGGTGGGCAGAATCCATGAAAACTCACGATCAGCGGATACAATGGTGGAGGGATGCCAAGTTCGGGATGTTTGTGCATTGGGGTATTTACTCTCTGCCTGCCGGAGAATGGAAGGGAAAAAAAGTGGGTGGCTATGCCGAACACCTAATGCGCAAGGCGAAAATTACCAGGGCTGAATATATTGAACTTGCCCATCAGTTTAATCCGCTACAATTTGATGCTGAAGAATGGATTCTGACTGCTAAAAAAGCGGGGATGAATTACTTTATTATCACTGCCAAGCATCATGATGGATTTGCGATGTGGGATTCTAAAGTGTCTGATTTTGATATTAAGGATCAAAGCCTGTTTAAGAAAGACCCAATGGCTGAACTTGCTGCTGCCGCTAAAAAACACGGTATTAAATTCGGTTTTTATTACTCCCATGCCTTCGATTGGGAACATCCGGATGCGCCGGGAAATGATTGGGAATACCAAAATCCTGGAGGAGATAAACTGATAGGAGGGGCCAATTGGTTCGATGCTCACCCGGAATGGCTGCCAAAAGCAGTAAAATATGTGGATGAAAAAGCCATCCCGCAGATTAAAGAATTGATAAATAAGTATCACCCTGATATTCTGTGGTTTGATACTCCCCATAAATTGCCTTTATCAGAAAATATCCGCATACTGAAAGCCATTCGCGAAACAGACCCTAACATCGTTGTAAATGGGCGCCTTGCCAGAAGTTCTTCCGGAAATTTTGGGGATTACATCAACACTGGCGATCGTCCAGCGGAATTTCGCGCCGTGGAAGGCGATTGGGAAGCAATTCCTACAACTAACGAATCGTACGGTTACTCCAGGCATGACGATAGCCACAAATCGGCTAAGTTTTTTATTCAATTGCTTGCAAAAGCTTCTTCCCGCGGCGGAAACCTTTTAACCAATATCGGCCCAAAAGGAGATGGTAGTTTCGATCAAAAAGACAAGCAAATTCTCGATAGCATAGGCAATTGGATTGGCAAAAACTCTGAAAGTATTTATGGTACACAGAGATCTGCACTTGCTTTGCCCGCCTGGGGGGTAGCTACTCAAAAAGCCAATAAACTTTACCTGCATGTTTTTAACTGGCCGGCTGATGGAAAATTGCTTGTTGGTGGTTTAAAAAGCAAGGTAAATAAAGCCTATTTGTTAACAGATGCATTAAAGAATAGCCTTGCCATTAAGCGTTTAGCTAGTGCTGACATCAATATTGCGGTTCCGTCCAAAGCTCCGGATAATGCCGATGCTGTTATTGTTTTGGAGCTTAATAACACCGTAGATGCAGAACCTCTGCGCCGCCTGGTTTCAAATGGGGCAGCCAATCGCCTGCTTTCCTTTGATGCAGAATTACATGGAAAAGGTTTTGGCTTTGGCGATGGAAAAACAAATCGCTATTACGTGGATGGATGGAAGTCGCCAGAGCAATATTTGTCATGGGATTTTAAAGTTCTGGAAGCCTCGAAATATAAAGTTGTGGCAAAATATATTGGCGCTGCAGACGCAGGAAATTCTTTTGAAATAGCCATTGGCGATTTAAAAAAACGGCAGGTTATTTCGGTGGAAAAGGTTGGAGATGTAATTACCCAGGAGATAGGAACAGTAAGCCTGAATCCTGCTAAACATCAGCTTATTATAAAGCCTGCAGCTATTAAAGGAGCAGAGCTGATGAAGCTTCTGGAGATACAATTAATACCGATCATTTAATAACTGAGTTGATTATGCCGTCTGCAAGGGTGCGGCGGTTTTTCTCTCCCTCGGGGAGAGATGCCGAAGGCAGAGAGGGTATGAGACTATACATGCCTTAAAGTGCTTAATCTGTCCGTAGTCTTAGCGAAGCGAGACTACGGATTAGCGAATGAAAAGGAGTCTCCAGACTCCCCGAAACAAAAAAAATACGAAGGGAGTCTGGAGACTCCTTTCTATAACTGAATCCGTAGAGACGCTGTCGCTTAACTCTACGGACAGAGAGAACAGAGAGAGAAATCTTAAAGCGCTTTACATTGCAAACTTTATAAGATCTCTCCTTTACTCAAGATGGCAAAACGCTTAATATAAAGAGCTTATCATTAAAAAAAACAGTCTAATGAAAATAAAATATATCAGCACTCTATTGCTATTCGCACTTTTTCACGGCACTTCATTCGCCCAAAAAGTCGATATTAAAAAAGCCTTTAACCATGCTGAAAAGCAAACAGCGGTAATGCTTCGAGAAGTTGAAAAAGTTAAAAATCCGGCTAAGCCAGAACTTATTTTCCCCAGAACATTGGATAACGGAAACCTTAAATTAGTTGCTTCCCGCGACTGGACCAGCGGTTTCTTTCCTGGTGTATTATGGTTTTTATATGAGTACACCGGCGAAGCCGAATGGCAAAAACAAGCCCGGAAGTTCACTGCCGATATGGAAAAGGAAAAGCTCAACGGCAGCACTCATGATATGGGTTTTAAAGTGTATTGCAGTTTCGGAACAGGCTTGCGCTTAACTAATGACCCCCATTATAAAGAAGTTGTTATCCAATCCGCAAAAACATTGGCAACCCGTTTCAATCCAAAAACGGGAGTAATATTAAGCTGGGACCACAGTCGCGATAAATGGGTAAATCCGGTAATTATAGATAATATGATGAACCTGGAGTTGCTATTCGAAGCGACTAAATTAACCGGTGATTCATCATTTTATAAAATTGCGGTATCCCATGCAAATACTACCATGAAAAATCATTTCCGTCCAGATTACAGCTCATATCACGTAATAGATTATGATCCACAGACAGGAGCTGTATTAAAGAAAAATACCCATCAGGGATATAGCCACGAATCGGCTTGGGCAAGAGGGCAAGGCTGGGCAGTATATGGTTATACTATGTGCTATCGCGAAACAAAGAATAAAGCCTATCTGGATCAGGCCGAGAATGTAGCAAAATACATTCTAAATAATAAAAACATGCCAGCCGACCTGGTTCCTTACTACGATTTTGATGCACCGAATATTCCCAACGAACCTCGTGACGCTTCGGCAGCTGCAGTTATTGCTTCAGGTTTATATGAGCTGAGCACCTACAGTAAAAATGGAAAGGAATATCGTAAGGCTGCTGATAAAATGATGAATAGCCTTAGTACAAAATACATCTCGCCGGTAGGGGAGAATAAAGGTTTTATACTTCTGCATAGTACTGGTTCAAAGCCCTCTAACAGCGAAGTTGATGTACCTTTATCTTATGCAGATTATTACTATTTGGAGGCTTTATTACGCAAGAAAAATCTTCAGGAGAACCAACCAATAGTTAAACTTTAAAGAGCAAAAAATGAGAGCACTATTTCTAATCGGTATTTTTATTCTTTCAATAAATTCTAATCTTACAGCAAAAGACTATAAGATAAAGTCAGCAAAAGAGTTGTCTGCCCTGGTGTTAAACCCTGGCGATAAAGTTATTTTGCTGGAAGGCGATTGGAAAGATCAGCAACTGGTTTTTAAAGGAAACGGTACCGAAAAGTCCCCCATCATTCTGGCAGCTGAGAAACCCGGAAAGGTAAAATTATCAGGTAATTCTAACTTAAAAATTGACGGCACCTGGCTTCGGGTTGAAGGTTTACTATTTACAGATGGCTACTCGTTAAAAGATGACGTGATTCTTTTCACAGCAGCTTCTTCATACTGCAGTTTACTCAATACAGCTATTATAGGCTATAGTAACCCGGATGATAAAGTAGACTATAGATGGGTTTCGTTAAACGGAAACCACAATAGGGTAAGCCACTGTTACTTTAAAGGAAAAACGCACCAGGGCGTTACGCTAGTAGTATGGCTTTCGGAAAAACCAAACTACCATCAGATAGACCATAATTATTTCGGCCCAAGGCCAGAACTGGGCAGAAATGGCGGCGAAACCATTCGAATCGGCACAAGCACATGGTCTTTCCATGATTCATTTACTACCGTAGAGAATAATATTTTTGAACATTGCGACGGAGAGCTTGAAGCTATTTCAAACAAATCCTGTAAAAATACCATCCGCAATAACCTGTTTTACGAGTGCAAAGCTACATTGACCTTAAGACATGGAAATGGCTCTGAAGTATACGGAAACTACTTTCTTGGAAATAATAAACCGGGGACAGGAGGCATCAGAATTATCGGTGAAAATCACAAAGTACACAACAATTATATGCAGGACTTAACAGGAACAAACGTAAGTGCAGCCCTGTCTGTGATGGCAGGATTACCAAATCCGGTATTAACCAGTCACTGGCAAGTTAAAAACGTGTCGATCTCTGAGAATGTAATTATCAACTGTAAAGAATCATTTGCAATAGGAGCCGGGTACAGTCCTCAGCGCTATTTACCAGCCGAAAATACCAGCTTTACCAATAACGTGATTGTGACGAAAAATGAGCCTTTGAAGTGGTACGATGAGAAAGTGAACATCAGCTTCCGTGATAACATAGTTTGGGAAGCACCAACATCAATCAAACTTCCGGAAGGGATTAAATTTAAAGATCCTAAACTAAAGAAGGATGCTAACGGAATTTATCAGTTTGCCGGTAAAAAAGAAACCAAACCTTTCTGGAAAACGGAGAAGATCGGTCCGCAATGGCTTGATTTGAAGATTTAGTTATTTGGCAATATGCCATCGAGTAGCCAGCTTTCTTGCAAAAAGCAGAATATAGTGATGACATTTAGCACACGGTTAGCCCACTTTGTTATCTCGACTTCGGAGAGATCTTAAAGCGCATTATATGCAAACTGTCTAGGATCTCTCCTTTCGTCGAGATGACAAAACGCCAATTTTCTGTCCGTCGAGTTAAGCGAAGCGTCTCTACGGATTCCGAAATAGGAAGGAGTCTCCAGACTCCCCAAAATAGATTTAACATACATAAAACCAATTAACAGCATTATGAAAAAAATACTTCTACTCCTGCTGGCCTCAAGTTTCTTAGTGAAAACCAGCTATTCCCAGCAAACTTTAACCAAAGACGAAAGAATGAAATGGTGGCGTGAAGCCCGTTTCGGAATGTTTATCCACTTCGGTGTTTATGCACAGATGGCTGGAGAATACAAAGGCTACCAGCAAGCCCGTGGCGGCGCAGAATGGATAATGAATCGCATGAAAGTGCCCGTTGCCGAATACAAAGGCATTGCAAGGCAATTCAACCCGGTAAAGTTTAATGCTGACGAATGGGTGAAAGTAGCCAAAGATGCAGGAATGAAATACCTGATCATCACCGCCAAACATCACGATGGGTTTGCATTATTTAATTCCAATGCCAGCAATTGGGACATTACAGATGCCACTCCTTATGGAAAAGATTTACTAAAACCTCTGGCAGAAGCTTGCAAAAAAAACGGAGTAAAACTAGGTTTCTACTACTCTCAGGCACAAGATTGGGGTAATCCAGGTGGATCAGCAGCCCGCAAAGTGATGGCAGAAGGCTGGCCCAATCCTGATAGTACTAAAATTAATCAGTACACGCAAGAGCACAAAGGGCACTGGGATGCAGCACAGGAAACTCAAACATTTGACCAGTACATCGATAAAGTAGCTGTCCCTCAGGTAAAGGAGTTGATGACTAATTACGGCGACATCGCAGTTTTATGGTGGGATACGCCAACCAACATGACCGACGAAGCAGCATTGAAATTGCAGGCAGCGCTAAAATCCCAGCCCCACATCATCACCAACGACCGCCTGAAACGCCCCAATTTTCCCGGTGATACAAAAACGCCAGAACAGAAAATACCTAACTTAAGCGAACTGGATGGCAAAGACTGGGAAACCTGTATGACCATGAACGGAACATGGGGATTCCGCAATTCCGATAATAAATGGAAATCCGCAGAAACACTGATTCGCAACCTGGTTGATATTGCTTCAAAAGGAGGAAATTACTTATTAAATGTTGGCCCCAAGCCAGATGGTTCCTTCCCGCAGGAGAGTGTAGACAGATTGAAAGACATTGGCGCCTGGATGAAAATAAACAACGAAGCCATTTATTCAACCAAAGCTAGCCCTTTATCCCCCGTTAGCTGGGGGCGAATCACCAGAAAGGATTCCAAGCAGGGAACGACTTTGTACCTATCCGTTTTTGAGTGGCCTGTAGATGGAAAACTAATTGTGCCTGGGATAAAAAATAAAGTGCTTTCAGCTTCCTTATTATCCGGAGGAGCCGCGTTAAAAGCAATTTCGGATGCCAATGGAGTAACTCTAAATTTGCCTTCTCAAGCTCCTGATAAAGTTGCGTCGGTAATTAAGCTGAACGTTGCAGGTGCGATAGAGGAAGTAGCTTTGAAGCCGGCTGCAAGCATGAAAACGGGAGAGCTGGATTAGTTTAAAACTTTGGTTTTGCATCCATTGCCGTTGGTTTCAACCAACGGAATTAAAAGATAGCAATTAAGGGCTTTAGCCACATTCAAGGCCGGCAGCAAATTACGCTACCGGCCTTTATATTTCCAATCATTCAAGTTCAGGCCTCAGACCTCAAACCTCCAAACTCCAGCCTCTAACCTCCAATCCCCATTCTCCCCTTATACTGGCTCATATATAACGATTGCGGGTTCAAGCCCGGTTTATTTTGGTTTTCCCATACACCGTCAGTCCTTCCAGGAAACCTGCCATCATATTTTTCACCCTGAGTACCAATACTGTAATTAAGTCCCGAAGCCCAGGGGCTTTGCACAGCCGCACGTTTTACCTTGCAATTCCACAGCACTTGAGTAACCCCGGCCCAGCCGTGTCCACTGCCCCAGTTGCCTCTGTCCTGTACATTGATTTCGCCATCAGTAGTAATATTATCATACAAAGTTCCAACTGCCCAACGATGATGCGGCCCAATATCTGCGTTAGTATTTGAAGCCTTGCAATTGTAAAACACGTTCGGCCCAAGCGTTTTTGCTCCAGTTACATAATCATGCCTGCCCTCAGTAGTTTCCAGGTTCATAAAAAGGTTCTGCTGTCCATCATTATTAAAAGAATATCTTCTACCGCCGGTGATAACAGACTTAGCATCAAAACATTTCGAATCTTTAACAGTGATATTCTTGGCACCCTGTTTTAAACTAACACAGGCATAGGCAAAGTATTTTGAAGTCAGGTTTCTAGCCCAGGCATTTTCCACTTTACCGAAAGCAACGGCTATCCAGCTATGATCCTCGTCGGTATCACCGGCATATTCAGATTCAAAAAGAATATTCTCAATACCAACCTCAGAAATCCTCCCTTCAAAGCTGGACTTATAGATTTCTCCACCTCCATATTTCTGCTCCATTTGCATCATTACAGGATTATCAATGGTGATTTTTCGGCCTTCAACCTTTACAATTTTTCGCTCAAAATGTAGGTCGTATTCCCTGGGCTGCCATTGTTTTGTCCCTTCGCGGGCAACAATTTTATCCATCTGGATATCCTTAACCCATTGCACAGTGCCAGGCCTTAAAAGCACAATGTTATCACCGGCTTTCAACCCTTTGGAAGATTCAAGATCGAAAGAAGTAGCCCCTACAGGAACAAAGCCATCGCTGATTTTTACCCGGCTTCCTGGAATTTCAGTCAGCGATCCGGCACCCGAAAATTCCACCAGCGTTCTTTTATCCTTGCCTACGGCAATTAATTTGGTACCTGAATTACTATCACCTTCGCCACGCAAAATGATGCCGCTTTGATTTACCTTTATAGTACCTGCTACCTTATAAGTTCCAGCCTTTAATAGAATAGCACCACGAAATCCATTTTTATCTGCCGGCAGTTTAGACACCTCATCAATAGCAGATTGAATTACCTGATCGCCGTTCCCGGTCGGCATAATGGATTTAACCACCTTCACATTCGGAATTTTCCGGCCGCCCTGATGGTAGCCCACACGGCTAAAATCGGGAATGATATTGCCTTTTTCGTCAGGAATATATTTCAGGTGTCCATTTTTGTCGAGGCTGATAAATTTTGATTCCCATGCAAGTTTAATTTCAGATTTAAAGGAGAGCGTTAACAACACGCTGCCTACAAGTAACACTCTTTTCATATAAATTACCATTGGTATGTTTTTAGCAATTTATAGAAAGGCAGCTCGCAGAAATATAGGAGGATTGGCTATTGATTCTTTCGTTTTAGCAATTTAACGGCATTCAATTATTTATTCAGTACATTAAAAATAAAGCCTTTGATATTGCCAAAATAGTTGAATGAGATGCTAAATTACCAAGCTATTAAGTGTCCGATTTTATCTTAATTGCATCTCCAAATAGAACCAATTTTAAATACACTATTAATTTATGAAAGCACTCAATATCCTTGTTTCTGCTCTCTTACTAATGCCGGGTTTATCAAATGGCCAAACAACCAATTTAAAGGACTGGCCAAAAGGAGCCTCCCCAAAAGAAGTAGGAATTAAAGTTGCCGAGCGTTTCCTTGCCACCCCTCACACTAACTTTAACCGCCCTACACCACCATCGCGTATTTCGTATCCCGAAATCTGCACCTGGTATGGAGCGCTTAAGTTTGCCCGGGAAACCGAGAATAAAGCATTAACACAAAAACTAGCCAAGCGCTTTGAGCCGCTGTTTAATGAAGAAGCATCATTAGTTCCATTGCCAGACCACGTAGACCATAGTGTTTTTGGCTCTGTGCCTCTAGAATTGTATATGCAAACTAAAGAGCAAAAGTACCTAAGCATGGGCCAGAATATTGCCGACAAACAATGGGGCGCTCCTGAGGGTCCGAGGGTAAAACCAGAATCTCATGTTTATTATAACCAAGGACTAACCTGGCAAACCCGCATGTGGATTGACGATATGTTTATGATAAACGCTGTGCAGGCACAAGCCTACCGTGCAACAAAAGACGAAAAGTATATCAACCGTGCAGCCAAGGAAATGGTAGTTTACCTGGATTCATTGCAAAAACCAAACGGACTTTTCTACCATGCACCTGATGTACCATTTTTCTGGGGAAGAGGAAACGGTTGGATGGCAGCTGGCATGGCCGAAATTTTAAGTTCGCTTCCGGAAAACAACCCAAACCGAGCACGAATTATGCAAGGTTACCAAACCATGATGGCATCGTTACTTAAATATCAGGCCCCAAGCGGAATGTGGCGCCAGCTGATTGACGAACCAGCATCCTGGGAAGAAAGTTCGGGCACCGGGATGTTTACCTATGCCATGATTACCGGAGTTAAAAAAGGCTGGCTGGATAAAAAAACATATGCTCCTGCCGCCCGAAAAGCATGGTTAAGCCTGGTGTCGTATATTGATTCCAATTCGGATGTGCGCGAGGTATGCGAAGGCACCAACAAGAAGAATGATAAGCAATATTATCTGGACAGAAAACGTGTTACCGGAGATTTGCACGGCCAGGCACCTATTTTATGGGCTGCCGCCGCTTTGTTAGATTAAATAAACCAAACACTTTGAAAACGGGGCTTGGATGAATTTCTAAGCCCTGTTTTTTTAGAGCTATGCACTAATGCGCTCGGCAGAATTTGAATTCTATGCCAGCGAATTCGTAATTCTCCACTCATTCTCAAGCCATTTCTTATAATTCTCAATCAAATATTCTATCATCCATATAAATTACTGTCAAACTATGCCAATTAAGTTGAATAGATGGTAAATCCTCATATCTGTTTGAGATTATAAATTCTTCAAATTGCATCTACCAATTAGAACACACAATGCTCAAAACTTCCTGTCAGCCAAATTTGAGGCAAAATGGTAACGGCCTCAGCCAGAAGAAACTTATTCATATAATGAAAGGGATTGCATTTATAAACCTTTTGCTATTTGTTGCTTTTCAAGCAAACGCGCAAGCCAACATAGCCGAACAACAAGACAGGTGGTCTATCCAGCCAGAAGGAAGTATAAGCTGGAAGGTTGATGGCAGATTACCTCATACAGACCATATCGAAATGAGTGGCGAGAAAATTTCCCTCTGGGTAGAGTATGGGCTGGATGCCGAAGGCCGTTCAAACACTACCCGTACAGTTGTTTTTCCAACATTCAGGGTTCTGCCCGATAATACCCGTAGCCATATTTCCTACACATTCTCAGATAGTGAACTTCCTCGTTTTTATATAAACAACCGGTTGCTTAAAACAAACCTCAATAAAAGTGGCCGTTCCGGCGATCTGTCTTACAATATTTCAGAAGTAAGCCACAAAGGAATAATGAAAATAACAGCCCAGGCAGGCACCCCAGCTTTGGTAAAAATAGAGCGCAGCTTTTTCCCTTCGATTGATAAACCACTAGCTATCGAAAAGTTTGTTTTCACAAATACCACAGATAAGGAGGTGGCGGTGGCTATGGAGTACCTCAAAAAGGAAACCCGCACAGAAAGCAGCAGAAGTAAAGGCAAACCGCATTCTGTAATTGTTGGAACCCTTGGTGAAGGCAGCAGGGTTTTAGAACCTGGAAAAAGCGCATCATTTTCTGTTTATTACCTCGCAACAGATACGCCCGAACAAGCTGTTACAATTAATCCCGATGCAGAAGAAACTGCCAGGGAACAACGGGTAGCTTCTATAATGGACAGGCTCCAAATAGAAACTCCCGATAAAATACTCAACAACGCATTTGCTTTCGCTAAACTTCGCGGAACAGAAAGCATCTACAAAACCAAGGGCGGCTATATGCATGGCCCCGGTGGCTTAGCTTATTATGCAGCTATTTGGGCTAACGACCAGGCAGAATACATCAATCCCTTCTTTGCCTTCTTAGGCGATCCAATAGGAAATAAATCAGCAATGAACGCTTATCGATGGTTTGCCAAATACATGAACCCAGATTACAAGCCAATTCCAAGTTCTATAGTAGCCGAAGGCGATGCCGTATGGAAGGGTGCCGGTGATAGGGGAGACCAGGCAATGATTGCCTATGGAGCTTCCAGATATGCCTTAACACTGGGAAATATCGATTCCGCAAAAATATTATGGCCATTAATTGAATGGTGCCTAGAATACAGCAATCGAAAGTTGAATAACGAAGGAGTTGTTACATCCGACAGCGACGAACTCGAGAACCGTTTTCCGGCCGGCAAAGCCAACCTGTCTACCAACACTTTATACTACGATGCCCTTCGTTCGGCAGCTATGTTGAGCCGCCAGCTGGGCAAGCCAAAATCCCTCACAGACAAATACCAGCAGCAAGCATCAGCATTAAGAAATAATATCGAAAAGTACTTTGGCGGCAATATAGAAGGATACGACACCTATAAATACTATGAAACCAATAATGTATTACGAGCCTGGATCTGCCTGCCATTAACGGTTGGTATTTTTGATAGAAAAGAAGGTACCATTAATGCCTTATTCTCACCCCGTTTGTGGACTGCTGATGGTTTGGCAACCGAAGCCGGAAAAGGAACCTTTTGGGACCGATCTACATTGTATGCACTACGAGGCGTTTTTGAAGCAGGCGAAACCGAAAAAGCGATCGATTTTCTAAAATATTACTCCAGGAGAAGATTGCTGGGAGAACATGTCCCTTATCCGGTAGAAGCCTATCCCGAAGGAAATCAGCGGCATTTATCAGCCGAAAGTGGTTTATACTGCCGTATTTATACCGAAGGCCTTTTCGGCATTCGCCCCACTGGTTTTAACACCTTTAACTGCACCCCCCGTTTGCCGAAAGATTGGAACAAAATGTCTTTAAAGAATATCAATGCATTTGGAAATGTATTCGATGTAGCAGTAGAACGGTCTGGAAAACAAAAGCTTAATGTTCAAATCAAGAATGGAAGAACTCTTAAGAAATACACCATAGCCGAAGGTGCAACTCAATTTATCAAGCTCTAATTCCGTCCGGCAGGATTATCGTGTCAGGCAAGCAAAACGATGTGATATATACTCCCCTCTCTTTTGTCCAAAGGACTCCTGTGGAGGAGAGGGGTTGGGGGTGAGGCTTATTCAATACAATTTAGATTCAAATTATTAAATGATTCAATTAAAGGGCAAAGCCCACATTTTACTAGTCCTGATTGCTGCTCTGCTAAATGCAACACCAACAACTGCTCAATCGGGCAGGCAAATTATAATAGAAACAAAAAATTCTGCACTAGTATTAACTATCGGTTCAAACCAAAAGCTCTTTCAAAGTTATTTGGGGGCAAACTTTAACCGTAAAGCCGATTACAATTTAATGCAATCTACCCGCCGCGAAGCTTATATCGGCGCAGGTATGGAAGACCTGTTTGAACCCGCCATTCGGGTTGTGCATACTGATGGAAATCCCTCTCTCGCTTTGAGATATCTTAGCCATACGTCCAGCAAGAAGGACGGTAATACAACCGAAACCACCATCACATTAAAAGACCCCCAATATGCCATACAGGTAGATCTTCATTACGCTGCCTTTTTCAACGAGGATGTCATTAAAACCTGGGCCGAGATTAAAAATCAGGAAAAAGGGACAATCACTTTAAGCAATTATGCTTCCGCGATGCTGCATTTCGACGCTTCAAAATACTGGCTGAGCCATTTCGATGGAGATTACATGACCGAAATGCGAATGAAAGAAACGCAGTTAACAACCGGAATAAAAATCCTGGACAGCAAACTCGGGACACGCGCACATATGTATCGTTCCCCGCTTTTTTTCCTTTCGCTCAACGAGCCTTCAACAGAAAAACAAGGAGAGTTAATAGCAGGAAGTTTGGCATGGTCGGGAAATTTTCAGAACACTTTCGAAATAGACCAGCAAAACGGCTTAAGGGTAATTTCCGGCATTAATCCTTATGCTTCTGATTATAAATTATCAGCAGGAAAAACCTTTACCACACCAGAGTTTATATTCACCTATACGCAAAGCGGAAAAGGGCAAGCCAGCAGAAACTTACACGATTGGGCAAGGAGCTATGGCGTTCTGGATGGAAATAAGCCGCGAATGACATTGCTGAATAATTGGGAAGCTACCCACATGGATTTCAACCAGGATTTGCTGGTTGAGCTTTTCGACGGGGCAAAAAAATTAGGCGTTGGACTGTTTTTGTTAGATGATGGCTGGTTTGGTAATAAGTACCCCCGAGACGCAGATAAAACAGCATTGGGCGACTGGCAGGTTGATAAAAAGAAACTACCAAGCGGCATTGGTTATCTGGTAAGCCAAGCCAACAGTAAGGATTTAAAGTTTGGAATTTGGCTTGAGCCGGAGATGATTAGCCCCAAAAGTGAGCTATATGAAAAGCATCCCGATTGGGTGCTAAAACTACCTAACAGGGAAGAAAGCCTTTCCAGAAATCAGTTAGTGCTGGATTTGATAAACCCTAAAGTTCAGGACTTTGTATTTAAAATAGTAGATGATCTGCTAATCGAAAATCCCGGCGTAGCCTTTATCAAGTGGGATTGCAACCGTATGATAACCAATGCTTATTCACCTTATTTGAAGGATAAGCAATCCAACCTGTTTGTCGATTACACAAAAAGCTTGTACGATGTGATGGAACGGCTAAGGAAGAAATATCCCCATTTGCCTATCATGTTGTGCGCCGGTGGAGGCGGCAGGACAGATTACGGGGCGATGAAATACTTCACCGAGTTTTGGCCTAGCGACAATACCGATGGATTTGAACGAGTATTCATCCAATGGGGATACCTTAACTTTTTCCCTTCGCTAACAGTGTCAAGCCATGTTACATCTATGGGCAAGCAACCTATCAAATTCCGGACGGATGTGGCCATGATGGGTAAAATGGGCTACGATATCCGCGTGAAAAATATGACAGAACAAGAAATCAAGTTTAGCAACGATGCGGTAAGAAACTATCAACGCATAAGCGATGTCATCTGGTTTGGAGATTTGTATCGCCTGATATCGCCCTATGATGAGCCTCGGGCTGTTTTAATGTATGCCGATAAGAGTAAGAACCGGGCAGTTCTCTTCAATTATATCCTCAACTACCGCCGCAAAGAGTATTTAGGTAAAGTAAAGCTCGATGGCTTAAACCCTAATACGAACTATAAAATAGAAGAAATAAACATGCTGCCCGATACCAAATCAACACTTCCAGAAAATGGAAAAGTTTTAAGCGGCGAGTATTTAATGAAGGTTGGGCTTAACCTTTCGGCAGGTAAAGTAGCTGCTTTAACAAGCTCGGTAATCGAAATCACAGCGCAATAACCAAACAAATACCATAAGAATTTATGTCAAAAAAGAACCAATACCTGTTTCCATTAATACTGGTAACCATACTTTTCTTTTTGTGGGGATTCGCCCATAACCTAAACCCAATTTTAATCCCTCATTTAAAAAAAGCTTGTCAGCTTAGCGACCTTCAATCGTCGCTTATCGATTCCTCTTTTTTTGTTGCCTACTTCGTTATGGCGCTTCCGGCAGGATATTTTATGAAGAGATTCGGGTATAAGGGCGGAATTATTTTCGGGCTATTACTTTTTGCCGCTGGCGCATTCTTATTTTATCCGGCAGCATCCCTGCGAGATTTCAATTTCTTTTTGTTTGCACTGTTTGTAATAGCCAGCGGCTTAACCTTTCTGGAAACAGCAGCAAACCCTTATGTAAACGAATTGGGCGATCCGGATTCAGCAACCCAGCGCCTCAATTTTGCACAATCCTTTAACGGCCTGGCTGCAACTCTGGCACCTCTAATTGGTGGAGGCATCATCCTGTCGGGAAAAACACTAAGTGATTCCGAAAAGGCAGGCATGACAACCGGGCAGCTTAACAAGTATCTTGATACCGAAGCCTCTGCGGTTCAGCCGCCTTACCTTGTCATTGGAATCATTGTTTTATTGGTCGCATTACTATTATGGAAAACCAAGCTTCCTGAAATAAACGAAGAGAAAGAAAGTAATGAAACGGGAGTTGGTTCTATTTTCAGTGAAAAGAACCTGATGTTCGGAGTGTTTGCCCAGTTTTTTTATGTTGGAGCCCAGGTAGGCATCGCCAGTTTCTTCATCAGGTACTCTCACTATGTAGCAGGGGTAGAAGAGAAGTCAGCCGCTTACCTGTTATCGGCGGCACTGCTTGGTTTTATGATCGGGCGCTTTGTTGGCACCTTCCTCATGAAATTTATAGCACCGCATTTATTGCTGGCCATCTACAGTTCGGCAAGTATTGTATTGCTAGCAGTAGCAGTTATGGCATCTGGCGAAGTGGGTATTTATGCCTTAATGGGCGTACTGTTTTTCATGTCCATTATGTTCCCTACAATATTTTCTCTGGGAATAAGAGGCTTAGGCACTAAGCGGAAACAAGGCTCATCCTTAATTATCATGGCTATTGTTGGGGGCGCAATCCTGCCTGTAATAATGGGCCGCGTATCCGATGCCAATGGCGGAAATATTCAACTAGCGTACTCAGTGCCAGTTATCTGTTTTGTAATCATTCTATTTTTTGCACTGTACCAAACCAAAGTAAAAGCCGCATTCGAAAGCGTTGCCGTATCACATTAATCATAATTCGTAAAATCAAAATGAAGAAATACACGTTCACCCTCGATTTAAAAGAAGATCCCGAGCTAATTGCAGAATATGTGTATTGGCACCAAAACGTTTGGCCAGAAATCCAGGAGAGTATAAAAAGTTCGGGCATCACCCACATGGAAATTTACAGGTATAACAACCGCTTATTTATGGCCATGGAAGTTGATGATTCCTTCAGTTTTGAACGCAAAGCGGATATGGACGCGTCAAATCCCAAAGTGCAGGAGTGGGAGCAATTAATGTGGAAATATCAAAAACCGCTTCCAGGGGCAGTTGCCGGTGAAAAATGGATGATAATGGAGAATATATTCACTCTCAACTGATTAGCAACTCCAAATTAAATTGACGGTCCTTCGAATTATTGCACAACTAACGCATATATTCAATGAAACCACAGTTACTTAAGGTCTCAAATGCGCCTGCGCAATCCTTTAGTGTCCGTCAAGATTTAGTTCCCTACGTCAACAATAAATGGCATTACCATCCAGAGGTTGAATTGATTCATTTTAACAAAGGCAAAGGCACTCAATTTATAGGAGATAGCATAAAACGCTTTCAAACGGGCGATATCATTCTTGTAGGTTCGCAATTGCCACATTTCTGGAGGTTTGATGATGTTTATTTTAACGAAAATTCAACAGCGCAGGCAGATGTGAGGGTTGCACATTTTAACGAATGCTTTTGGGGAGTAGAGTTTTTGGAACTTCCTGAAAATAAGATGATAAAATCCGTTTTGGAAAAAGCAAGGCGGGGCTTGAAAATAAACGGAAGCGCAAAAAAAACAGTGTCGCTGTTGCTGGAGAAAATGCTGCAAGCAGAAGGAAATGAACGGATTATTATTTTAATTCAAGCCTTAAATGAAATAGCCAATTGCCCAAGCCTCATAACACTATCATCAATAGGTTTTAGGCATGATTTTGAAGAAGCCGAAAACGATCGTATTAACGATATTTACAACTACACACTTACCAATTTTAAGCGCAAAATCCTTCTCGAAGATATTGCTTCCATAGCAATAGTGAGCGCCTACTCGTTTTGTCGTTATTTCAAATCCAGAACCCGCAAAACCTACTCGCAGTTTGTCCTGGAAATTAAAGTTGGCCATGCATGCAAAATGCTGATTGAAAACAGGCTTAGCGTAAAAGAGCTGTGTTATGAAAGCGGCTTTAACAATTTTGCCAGTTTCCATAAATACTTCAAACTTATAACCGGAAAAAGCCCGATAACTTATCAGAAGGATTTCTTGAATAGCAAGAAAGAGGGATAGAACGCGACTTTTTCAAAACACTGAATGAAAGTAGTTGTCTGTTTTTTTGAATACAGAAAGCGATAATGATATTGACCGTAGCCAAAACCTTCAAGTTACTGCTGCTGTTGTTGCGGAGAGCCGAGCGCAGGGCTGAAAAGAAAGGCGGGCCCGTTTGAGCCTGTGGGGGGAAGCATCTTTCTTTTCTTGAATTTTTTGTTACTTTTTGTTTCAAGACAAAAAGTAAAAGAAGAAGAGTTGGAAGTAGTCCCTGAGTTATTAAGAGGTGGCTTTCATAAAAAGCAGCTATAATAATTTTATGTCATGGTAAGGTCGAAGCGAGCATGCTTAAACCCAAGAAGAGGAACAGTTCCAGGAGTTTTTAGCCAAATAAATTAGGTTACTGCAAAGTAGCCTAAGGCTTCGAGGTCCTCAGCCAGACAAATTGCCTATAGTGATTATATAATGCGATGCCGAAATAAATCAGCATAACGAGGCTGGATAGAAGAAGTCCTTTAATAAATCCCAAACCCCATTTTGACAGGTTTTACCTCCCCAAATTCCTAATTTACCCCCTATATATTTGCTACGCTACCAATTAATTTGTAAAATGCAAGACTCCGCCCTGGTGGCGAAGCTAAAACTCTGCTAAATCACAATTTAATATTATTGCATAAAGAACTGAAAGGGCACAAAACTTTCAAGAAACACACATGAAACCATTTTATAAATCACTCTTGCTGGCAACAGCACTTTTAACCAGTAATTTTATCAAAGCGCAGGTAATCACGTCCGACAGTGTAGCCAGCCTCAAAAAATCTCTGGAAAACAATAAGCAAATATTTCAGATTAATCATCCCGACTTTAAACTAAGCCCCAACACCGGAATCACCCGAAGGCATTGGAAGGAAGCCGGCTTGTATTTATTGAGTGGAGCCTTTAGTCATGTGCCTAATCTCGATGCTCCCATGAAATTTCCCAAGCAGCCCGGAAAAAGCTATCCCCGTGACGGAAAACCAAACGCCACAGAGAAAATGGAAGGGCTATGCCGCACCATGTTTATTGCCGGGCCTCTGCTCAAAGAAAATCCCAATCTGGTAATCAATAATATAAAAGTGGGTGATTACTATCGCAATCAATTGGCGCGAATGGTAAATCCCGAAAGCGATACCTACATAAAACCGAGAGCAAAAAACGGTGGCCCAAGCCAGATATTAGTTGAATTTGGAGGGCTTGGCTTATCGCTGCTCGCGGCACCGGAAGTTTTCTGGGACCCGCTTCCAAAATCGGTTAAAGATTCCCTGTCAAAAACAATGCTCAGTTACGGCGAAGGCCCAACCATAGACATGAACTGGCGTTTTTTCAATATCCTGATCATGAGCTTTTATAAAAGCCAGGGCTACCAGGTAAATGAAGCCTTGTTGACAAGCCTTATCGAAAAGTCGCTCGCCCAATACAGCGGTTACGGATGGTATAACGACAGCCCCTACTACGATTATTACAGCATGTGGGCATTCCAAATGTATGGAGCTTTGTGGGCAGAGTTTTTTGGTAAGAAACATTACCCTGCTTATGCCGCTAAGTTTGCCGCTAACTTTAAGGATCTTCAGTTAAACTACCCCTACATGTTTTCTCGCAAAGGCGAAATGATTATGTGGGGCAGAAGTATAGCCTATCGTATGGGGGCGGCATCGCCATTCCCGTTAATGGGTTTAAATGCCGATCCAAATATCAATTATGGCTGGATGCGCCGTATTGCCTCGGGCACCATGCTGCAGTTTTTGGAGAATCCCGATTTTATAGAAGACAATGTACCAACGCTTGGGTTCTATGGAGCATTTGAGCCAGCCGTACAAACCTATAGCTGCCGCGGAAGTGCATTTTGGCTGGGCAAGCTTTTCCTTGGCCTATACGTTCCTGAAAAAAGCCAGTTTTGGACAGCCACAGAAAATGAAGGCCCCTGGGTTAATGAGTTGAAAAAGAGTGAAGTGTACAATAAATTTGCCCCGGGCTCTAACATCCTGATTACCAATTATCCAGGCATTGAAGCCTCAGAAATTCGTGCATGGTGCTATAGCAAAACTGTAGGCGTTTATCAGGGGACAGAAAACTACACCCGGCTATCCTACAATACCGCTTTTCCATGGCAGGCTGACGGCAAAAACGGTGAAGTATCCATGAATTACCTGTTCAAGAACAAAAAAGCCGAATGGGAAGCGCTAAGAATGTTCACCTTCAAAAAATATGAAAATGAAATTTACTATCGCGATGCTGTATTAGCTTCAGATGAACAGGTTAAGCTGCAGTTGGCAGAGTTACCTTTGCCCAATGGAATACTTCGCGTCGACAAAAATATCAGCTCAGTACCAGCAAACCTAAGGTTAGGACACTATTCTCTGCCTGAAATTAACGGGCCAATAAAAAAGGAAGTCCGTAAAGTAAAAGGGCACAACGTCCATATCATTGACAATGGGGTTTATCAATTGGCTATGGTTAATCTGTCAGGCTTCGACGAAGTAGAAACATTAGAAACAACAGGCCTAAATCCTGTAGAAAATAAAAGTGCAATAATAAACGTAGCCGATTCCTATTCTCCACCAAAACAAACGGTATATGCCACTTTGATGCTTTGGAAAAAATCCGGCGAGGCCTTTACGAATGAAGAGCTGCTTCCTGTGAAGAAAGTGAAGCACCAGCCAAAGAAGAACAGTGTTGAAGTTCTGTTTATCGATGGCCAAAAGAAAATATTTCAATTTGAACCATTTAAGGGTTAATAAAAAGGCTGCTTCTGGTAAATAGCCGGAAGCAGCCCTTTTAATTGTTTTGATCCGCCGACGGCTTGCACGCTGTCGGAACCTCTTTTCTATTCAGAATTTTACCCAAGCATTCCTAAAAAAGACTGACCTTTGAAGGGGATTATTTACCTTATTCAAACATTTGTTAATAGCCACCAATGAAAAAATATCTTAAAATAGTATTACTGATTTGCTGTTTCTCTGAAGCTATTGCCCAAAGAAAAATTGGGCTAACCGGAAAACCCGATACTTCATACACAACAGCATCCGCATATAAAAATACTCTTAAGCAATACCCGCATATAAAAATTGTTGGAGAACAATCTTCTAAAAAAGTAAAAGAAGCCCGAAATCTGGTATACTGCAGTATTGGCCAAAGAAATTTACATCTGGACGCTTTTACCCCTAAACGCAAAAAAGCAAAAACACCGGCAGTTCTTATTATCCATGGTGGGGGCTGGCGAAGTGGAAACCGCACACAACATATTCCATTGGCACAAAAATTAGCTGCCGCAGGGTTTGCAAGCTTCACAGTCGAATACCGCCTCTCTACAGAAGCGCTTTATCCAGCCGCAGTTTACGATGTGAAAGCTGCCTTAAGATGGTTGCGGGCAAACGCCGGAAAATTTAACATAGATACAGCAAAAATAGCCGTACTTGGCTTTTCGGCCGGTGGTGAGCTTGCTGCCTTTACGGGCGTTACAGCGAACAATCCCGCTTTCGAAGATAAAGTTTGTAATTCAGGCTATTCAACAAGTGTTCAGGCGGTGATTGATATCGATGGTACTTTATCCTTTGTACATCCGGAGTCAGGCGAAGGCAACGACAGCAAGTCCATATCTGCAGCTACTTACTGGTTTGGCTATCCAAAAAAGGAAAATCCTGAGTTGTGGTCACAGGCATCGCCCTTGGCTCATGTTAAAAATAACAAGGCGCCATTCCTTTTTATCAATAGTTCTGTTGAGAGGATGCATGCTGGCCGCAATGATTTTAACAAGGTTTTAAAGGCGAAAAACATCTATTATGAAGTACACACCTTCGAAAACTCTCCGCACTCTTTCTGCTTATTCGAGCCATGGTTTGAGCCTACCGTAAATTATGCCGTAGCGTTCTTAAAGAGGGTATTTAAATAACACCTGGTTGGGAGATAAAAATATCCTATGCGGTTAGCTGCTATTAAAGTTTAAAGAAAGCATTTGGCTATAAATTTAAGATATGACAGAACCAACAGACAGACAAGTTTTTAGAGGTGAAATAGCAAGCTACTGGTTTGACAACGGCATTTTGGTTTCATTATCTAACAATCGCCAGAGGACGGTAGCCAATATCACTTCTAATATTGCGCTGATCAAAGAAATCACCAGTAATACAAAGGTTCCTTTGCTGGTATACCTCAAAAATTCGCCAATTCCCGACAAGGAAACCCGGAAATTTTCCGCTGAGCAGCTTCCTGATTTATATACCGCAATGGCTATGGTATCTAAGCCCGGACTAGCAAAATTTATTATGAATATATTGTTTAAGCTAAAGCCACCCCCAATCCCGATGAAAAGTTTTACGGATGATAAGGCAGCCAAAGAATGGTTAATGCAATACGTTAAATAATTTCGCCTTTAGGAAACTTTTCTATAAGATATGCTGTTTTTTCTATTATAAATTACAATGCTCTCTTCAACTAAAGTCCTGCTGATTGGTGCCACCGGTAAACTGGGGCAAAGTGTATTAAAAGAAATTTTATTGCAGCGGGAGAAGTATGAAGTTGGGCTGTTGGTACGAAACCCGCAAAAGCTAACAGCTGATACCAAAGCCAGAATATTTACCGTAGATTTATTAAATAACAGCATCGACTCCGCAATTGCCTGGGCTGACGTTGTTGTAAACTGCAGCGGAATTGTATCATATCATAAGCGGGATAAAAATAAAATTCGGTCAGTTAATGTTGATGGGGTTAAAAATATCGTAAAATTTTGCTTTAAATATGATAAACCTCTTGTCCACTCAAGTTCTGCCATAGCTTATGGAAGCTCTGATAAGCCTTTTCTTTTTTCGGAAGACACTGCACACAATAAGGATCTGAAAATTTATAGGGGAAGCTACGCCGAATCCAAACTTCTGGCCGACCAGATCATTATAGCTTCGGGAATTCATAGCATTATTTTGAGGCCTGGAACAATGGTTTCAACCTTGAGTAAGCTCTATGATTTTTATGCGAAGGGGTACATTGCAGATTTAAAAGGAGGGGCAAGTTTTGCCTTGATGGATGATGTTGCTAAAGCCTATATAGCCGCAATAAATTTAGTTCAGAGCCAGAAATCTGTGCACATATTTAACCTGGGAGGAAACAATCTTACCTTCTCAGAGGTCTTCGATTTTTTCAAAACAGCTACTAATAAAAAGCCATATATAGTGAGCCGCCAAATACTCAATGGCCTAAGCATAGTAAATGATTATTTACTATACCCTTTGTTAAAT
The DNA here is from genome assembly GCA_966211215.1 of uncultured Pedobacter sp. GTDB lineage: Bacteria > Bacteroidota > Bacteroidia > Sphingobacteriales > Sphingobacteriaceae > Desertivirga. The sequence continues at coordinate 24,526 of CBIHNR010000007.1, read as the reverse complement.
AAGGTAATCATTACCAGAGAGAATTATCTTACCGGAAACCGGTTTACTTATCTGGATTCATCTAAAGCAAAACAGCAGCTCAATTATAAGATTTCCTCGTTTGAACAATCTCTGCAAAATCTATTAGTTGAAGAAGGCAGCAACAGTGCTTTTAGCAGTGCCATTCACGCCTAAGCCTATTAACCGAATTTTCTCTATTATATTGGACGTTGCGAATTAGCAACGGTATTGCATTCCAAAGCCTTTTTTATTTCAAGTATTATTTGGAATAGTTCTAAATAGTTGCATTCTTTGCATCTGTTTAGAATGTGTCTAAATAGATGGCGTAAAATCCCAACCTATAAAATAAATATGTGTCAAACCAGAGTATTAAGCACCCGCGATCAAATAACCATAAGTCATTGTATGCATTGCAAATTGATGTACATCTGGCATAACAATCTGCTGCTTAACTTTACCACAGAGAAGTTTCTGGCGTTCAGAAATGCCTTATCTAAATTGAAGTAAGAAGATTGCTGTTTTACTTTCCCAGATCAGGAAGACCCGGCAATAATAAGTTCTCCACATCCTGAAATCAGTTTTGCATTTTCCTGGGAAGAATGGCAGGATTTAATAGAAGTAATGGATGAAGCTAGCTATATGAAAGAGGTATATTCCCTAATGGAATAAATTCTTTGTGTTTATGGCGGGGCAGATTAGAATAAAGGGGCCTATAAAAACTCCATGTAACCCTTCTCTTTTGTCCAAAGGACTCCTGTGGAGGAGCTACTATGTGTATACAAGTTTTTGTATTTAGGAGACCTGTGCCGATTCTTCGGTAAGGGATAGGGATGAGGCTAAAAAAAACTGTTTTCAGAGGTTCCCATAAAATTTATTCTGCCCTAACTTACCTTAAACCGAGTACTTATCCATCATTTCCTGAGTGATCTTCATTCCTCTGCCGGTTTTAATATCAATCAGCACATAATCGAACCAGCCATCGCTGCAAATTTTACCAGTTTTAAGGCTCACAATGTCAAAAGAAACTCTGCTGCTTTTTTCATTCATAGTGATTATTCCCGTAGTAACTTTAAAGCTCTCGCCCAAAGTAAGCGGACGTTTAAATTCAACATGCGCAGTTTTAACCACCCAGCCATATCCCAGCTCCATAAATTGCTCCATAGACATGCCGTAACAGGTTTCCATTTGTTCATACCGGGCGGCTAGTACATAATCAAAATATTTACTGTTATGAACATGGTTAAACATATCTATATCATCCGGACGTACTTTTAATTCGGTAGTAAACCTGCTGTATGTTTTTTCCTGGTTCATTCACTTATGTGCTTTAAGGCTGCGAATATATGTAAAACCTTATCTTAGAATATCAACTAATCAAAACAACTGCCTGTAGGTGTTGGGTTTTTAATATATAAACCTTACCTTTGCAGCTCAATTAACAAAATTTTTAACAGCTTTAATATTATTCAAGTAATGTATTTAAGTACAGAGTACAAGGCAGAAATTTTTGCCAAACATGGTAAAGGCGCTACAGATACTGGTTCTGCAGAAGGCCAGGTAGCTTTATTTACAGCTCGTATTGCTCACTTAACCGGGCATTTGAAGAAAAACAAGAAAGATTTTTCAACTCAGTTAGCTCTTCAGAAATTAGTAGGTAAACGTCGTGCGTTGCTAGCTTATTTATATAAGAAAGACATCAACAGATACCGTGCTATCATTAAGGCTTTAGAGTTAAGAGATATTATCAAATAATTCTTCGCAAAAAAAATTAAAAGCCATCTCTATTGGGGATGGCTTTTTTATTTTAATTTAGCCGCTAAATATCGTAAATTATATATATAGGTATGCTTCTTAAAAGAGGAAAAAGCGTACCACAATGAACAAAAAATGAGTTACAATGTAATCAAAAAATCTTTCGACCTGGGCGATGGCCGTATGGTCGAAATTGAAACCGGAAAGCTGGCAAAGCAGGCTGACGGTTCTGTTGTAGTAAAATGTGGTGATACCATGTTACTTGCTACCGTAGTTTCTTCTAAGGAAGCTAAAGAAGGAGTTGATTTCCTTCCATTATCCGTAGATTATCAGGAAAAATATGCAGCAACCGGACGTATTCCGGGAGGTTTCCTTCGCCGTGAGGCCCGTTTATCAGACTATGAAGTTTTGATTTCCCGTTTGGTTGACCGTGCTTTACGTCCATTATTTCCAGATGATTACCATGCTGATACCCAGGTAATGGTTTCATTAATTTCTGCAGATAAAAACATCATGCCAGATGCTTTGGCTGGCCTAGCAGCCTCTGCAGCTTTAGCAGTTTCTGACATTCCTTTCAATGGCCCGATTTCAGAAGTACGCGTAGCTAAAATTGACGGTAAATTGGTAATTAACCCTTACCGTGATGAGCTGGAAAAAGCAACTTTAGAATTTATCGTTGCTGGTTCTGAAAATGATATCGTGATGGTAGAAGGAGAGTCGCAGGAGATTTCTGAAGAGGAAATGGTTGAAGCGATTGAATTTGCGCACCAGGCTATTAAGGTTCAGGTACAGGTTCAAAAAGAGTTAACTGAAGCAGTTGGTAAAACTGAAAAACGTGCTTACTCTCATGAGCACAGTAATCCTGAGTTAAGAGAGCAGGTTTTTGCTGCTACCTACCAAAAAGTATATGAAATTGCAAAATCAGGGTCTGCTAAGCATGAGCGGTCTGATAAATTTAAAGAAATCCAGGATTTATTTATCATTTCTTTAGGAGAGGAAATAGATGATATTACTAAATCTCTAGCAAAGAAATACTTCCATGATGTTCAGTATGATGCGGTACGTAACCTTATTCTGGATGAAGGAATTCGTTTGGATGGCCGTGATGTCCGTACAGTGCGCCCTATCTGGAGTGAAGTAGGTTATTTGCCTGCGGCTCACGGGTCTGCAGTATTTACACGTGGAGAAACCCAGTCATTAACCACAGTTACATTAGGTACAAAACTTGATGAGCAGATGATTGATGGAGCTTTCATTAACGGATACGAGAAATTTATTCTTCACTATAATTTCCCTGGATTCTCAACGGGAGAGGTTCGCCCTAACCGTGGCGCTGGTCGCCGCGAAATTGGCCATGGTAACCTCGCACAGCGTTCGCTAAAAAAGGTTATGCCTTCGGCAGATGAAAATCCGTACACTGTACGTGTAGTATCTGATATTTTAGAATCGAATGGTTCTTCGTCTATGGCAACTGTTTGTGCTGGTACTCTGGCACTAATGGATGCCGGTGTTAAGCTTAAAGCTCCGGTTTCGGGCATCGCAATGGGTTTAATTACAGATGAAAAAACAGGTAAATACGCGGTTCTGTCTGATATCTTAGGAGATGAAGATCACTTAGGGGATATGGACTTTAAAGTAACAGGTACTGAAAATGGTATTGTTGCTTGCCAAATGGACTTGAAAATTAATGGTTTACGTTGGGAAGTACTTCGCTCAGCATTAGAGCAGGCAAAAGAAGGCCGCCTTCATATCTTAAACGAAATGAAGAAAACCCTTGCTCAACCAAATGTTGACCTTAAACCTCATGCTCCTCGTATTGAAGTTCTTAAGATTGATAAAGAATTTATCGGTGCAGTGATCGGGCCAGGTGGTAAAGTTATCCAGGAGATGCAACGCGAAACTGGTACAACTATCACTATCGAAGAAAAAGATAATCAGGGTATAGTGAGCATTTTTGCTCCTGATAAAGAATCAATCGATAAAGCAACACGCCGTATTAAAGGCATTGTTTCAAAACCAGAAGTGGGAGAGATCTACGAAGGTAAGGTGAAATCAATTATGCCATTCGGTGCATTTGTTGAAATTCTTCCAGGTAAAGACGGCTTATTACACATTTCAGAAATTGATTGGAAACGATATGAGTCAATGGATGGTATCTTCCAGATAGGTGATGAGGTACGTGTTAAATTGCTTGATGTTGATAAACAAGGTAAGCTTAAGTTATCTCGTAAAGCACTTTTGCCAAGGCCACCAAAGCCGGAAAATAAAGAAGAGAAGAAAACAGAAAGCCCAAAAGCTTCTGAATAAAATAAAAGAGCCCCGAATAGGGGCTTTTTTATTAAGCCTGTTTTATTAGCTACCGACAATGGTCTAACGATTTACGCCGTTTTGAGCATTCTATGCGCATTTTGGGAATTAGTTTAATAAGGCAAGTACTCCGGTTGGTTTTTTCTTCAATGTTTATTTTTTTTAGTTCAATGAACGTATTTTTACAGCATTTAATTTCTTTTAAAACTTTTAACTATAACCGTTGTTAAAGAATTAATTCGCGGGGATGGCCATTGCAGGTGCGAGTAAGTCTAAAAAAGCACAAAAAAATTCAATTGTTTTTTTGAAATTTAAAATTTTTTGATAGTTTTACTACAGAAATAGTGAAATGCATCGCTGTTTGTTATTAATTTATTAACGAATAAAATTATACAATGCTACAGAAAACATACGTAAAAACTAAAGATCTTTGGAAGGTAAAGTTTATTTTAAAGCCAGATAATGCTGAAACAGTGGAATTACTAGGCCTGAATAGCGACTGGGAAAACTCAATCGCTTTAAGCAAAAAAAAGGACGGTACATTTTCTGCTGAAGTAACATTGCCAAAAAATACAGAACACGAGTTTAAATACCGTGTTAACAAAACTGAGTGGCTGGAAGAGCCGGATGCCGATAAACAAAGTGTTAATGCTTTCGGTAGTGTTAACAGTGTTTTAGTGCTAAACTAAATTATTAGAAAAAAATTAGTCGCTTATGAATTGCGTATGTGATTCTAAGCTTGTATTGTAAAAGAACGCAAACCCTTGTTGTGATAATAAGGGTTTGTTTTTTAAGGTGTTGAATATGCCCTTCTGTTCAACCCAATTATATTAATTCCCTTGTATTTACCCACCGAATATGGCCGCCAGGCAGAGCAGATTGAGGCTCTGGAGCGTGAAATAGAAGCTTTGTCGTCTACCCTTAATTATTGCGAGAACGAGCTGCGTACTTTTGAGCATCAGATCAGGCTAGCACTATCTTCACAAATTAACTATATCATAATTCTTACTGATCGGTATAAGCAGCTTAAAGCTGAAAAGAAAGCTAAGCGGTTGGAACAGAAAAGGAGGGGAAAGAACTACTCCGAGCCGATTGGTGTTAGAAAGGTAAGCGTTGAAAGTGAGGAAGAGGACGATGATTTTTTTACCGATAAAAACGAACTTAAACGCTTATTTAGAGAAGCTGTAGTGCATGTGCATCCCGACAAGTTTGTCAACGCTGATGAACGTGAAACGACCCGGGCAAATGAACTAACAGCACATTTAACCCACTTATATAAAAATGGCGAGTTAACGAAAATGCGTGATTTCCATCGGCATGTAGTTACTGGCAATGCAATTGCGCACGAACATAGCAATAGTACTGTTCCTGATCCCCTTGCGTTAATCGAATATCTGGAAAAGCAACGAGATGATTTATTAGCTAAATTAAATGAGCTCAAGGCGAACGCCCTATATAAGGTGCTTTTAAATAAAGAGGACGTCGGGCAGTTTGTTGAGGATTTGCGCGAAGATTTTAATAGGCGTATTCTGCAGTTGGAGAAACGCACCAGAAAGTTTAAAGCATAATCAAAGTCTGGTAGTTTTTAATTGAGCATACAGGAAAATTGATCGTTAGGGGATACTGCCTTCGTTGTCTATGCCGGATAGGAACGGCAGCTTTTTTGCGTGTTAGGGCGCGAGCCTGTGGAAGCAAAAAACTATAGTGGATAGCCGGGGTGCCATTGTTAAATGCAGCAAAGATGACATCCAAAAAAAAATCACTAATTATCTATGATTTGATTCGGTAAACAAATTATTGGAAGTATTTAAAATATAATACCTATCTATCTGGAAACAATCAGTCCCCTTTTGAGGTAATTGCTTTTATCTTCAGCGTAAATATTGAATATGGGAAGTTTTGCTTTGATTACAGGAGCCAGTAAAGGAATTGGCAGGTCCATAGCTTTTTCGCTTGCCAAGCGGAATTACAATTTATTATTGGCTGCCAGGTCTGAGCAAGCATTACAAGAATTGAAAGAGGAGCTGGGCAGGTACAATGTAAAGGTTGAGTTTTTTGTAATTGATTTGGCACTTCCTGGTGCTGCTTTGAAGATTAAAAACTGGGTAGAAGAAAATTCCTTTGAGGTATCGGTGTTGGTTAATAATGCGGGGTATGGCTTATGGGGTAATTTTGACGAACTTGATTTGAGTAAGCAAATGGATATGATTCAGCTCAATATTAATACCCTGTTTGAGCTAAGCCACTATATGCTTCCCATTTTAAAAAGGCAAAAAAGAGCTTATATTCTTAATGTATCGAGTACGGCAGCCTACCAGGCCGTTCCAACAATGGCTTTATATTCGGCGTCTAAGTGTTTTGTACTATCGTTTACCAGGGCATTGCGGTTTGAGCTAAAGCATTCCCCGGTATCGGTCACTTGTATTTGCCCGGGGCCTGTAGACACTGGCTTTGCCGAGCGGGCAGGCTTGGATGCCCTAAGCAAAATGGCACAAACATTTAATATGAGGCCTGATGATGTTGCAGAGATTGCTGTTAAAGGGCTGCTAAAGGGAAAATCGGAAATTATACCTGGCTTTACAAACTTTATTTCGGCATTTGCCACGCGCTTTTTACCTAAAGCCTTAATTGAGCGGACAGCTGCTGCAATTTATAAATTTCAATAGCTGTCCGGCTTGCAATGCGGGGCTGGGAAGAAAACTAGATTCTGTAGCGCAAAGCGATTGCTCGTCCAATTGCTTTAAGTAATTCGGGACTGTTTTCAACATTAGGATTGCTTTCCTGCCAAATGTTTTTTTCGTTTAGCAATAAGTGGATTTCTTTCCCTTCGAGGGAGATGGAAATTTCACGTGTATCTTTAGTTATGCCTTTGGTAAGTACGTGAAACACAAAGTCATGGTCATTAAATGTTATTCGTAGAGGTAGGCTCATGGTAACAAAAATATCCTCCTTAAACGCATTTAATATAAAATCATTGTTAAGTGTTGCAAACTTTATCAAAAGGAAAAAAAAAGCAGTGCTTGCAAGTTTGAGAGCCACTACCAATCCCCGCGGCTTTTCAATTTTTTAAAAAAATAAAAATTCATATAGTCCCTGTTTTCAATTTCTCCGTTCTGTTATAAATGGATAAAAAAAGGCAGCTGCTTTTAACCATTCGTATATGGAAAATACATTAGCGGCTATTTTTTAACAGCCAGAAAAAATTTGCACTACTTCCAAATGTATCAGTAAGGTGGAATTGCTTATGCATTGGGGTAGTGCATTATATTAAAAGAGGGTGTTTTAATCGATTTGCCTGCAGTAAGGTTTTGCATACAAGAAACTTCAGCCTTCCCCCAAAATAAAACGGTTGATTAATAAAGAGAACAAAAAACAGAATACTCCATTGTTCTATTGTACCTATACATTATAGCGATTTTATACAAACAGAGATGCTGACATTTAAGGGATCGTGAAAGATTATAAACAACTGGACTATAAAATAAGAGTCATGGAAACTTTAGAAAATCAAAAGAGTATTTTCCCCAGAGGTGAAAAAGCTCCGGCGGATTATTTTACAGGAACAGCATGGGTTAAGATGTTAGTTCCGCAAGATGAAACAGAGAGTTTTTCGGTTGGTAATGTGGAATTTGAGCCGGGTTGCAGAAACAATTGGCATACTCATCCGGCGGGGCAGATTTTACTTGTTACCGATGGTAAAGGCTATTACCAGGAAAAAGGCGAACAGGTGAGGCTACTTGTTAAAGGCGATGTAGTGGTGGTTCCTTCACTTGTTGAACACTGGCATGGTGCAGCCCCCGATAGTAGTTTAACTCATATTGCCATTACTAATACCACAGAAGGGCCAGTTGAATGGCTCGCTGCTGTAAGTGATGAAGAGTATAATTCAATTCAGCCTGAAAGCCTTTTGCATCACTGAGAGTTATAAATTCTTCCTCTGATTTTCATAAACAAAACCTGCATGAGCAAAAGCTCACAAACGGCGATGAAAGTAGCAAGCAGGTTCTTTGTGTCCTTTTAAAAACAAATTAAACTTTCACAAAAAAAAGGGCTTTGTCCGGTTCCGGCAAAGCCCTTTTTTGTTTTTTACCAGATTATTTCTCTTCAATTATTTTTACGCCCCAAGGCTCTATTTTAAAGTTTTCGTTGCTTTTTATTGGAGAGTTTGAAAGCAGCTCTTTTCCATCTTTTTTCAGGTATGTAATTGAAGCGGCATCTGCTGAATAATTAAAATAATAATGAACTTGCTTGCCATTTTGGTTTACTCCCGATTTACTGATCAAAGGGAACACCAGGGGGCTATCTTTTATAATCTTCGCTTTACCTACAGCATCATCCAGTATTTTATCCACCAGATTTTGTGACGGCAGGAAGCCAATATAAGTGGCCAAGCCCTTACCATAACTATTCTCTGTTATGGCAGCATATTTCCCCCATACAGCATGATCATAGTAAGATAGCACCTTTGCGGTTGTCGGTGTAATAAGTTCCATCCATTGCCTTACCGTATTATCCTCTTTACTTACTTTGAAAACATTATCCCTCAGCCCCACATTTCTCGGGTTTGTAAACTGGCTGTAGGTAATTCCGCAGGCTTCGCCTATAATTCCTGGTTGTTGCGAGTGGCGTACTTTTACATTTTCATCCGAGAAACCGCTTCGCAAAGTATAAATAACATGTCCGCCATTTTTTACATAGGCATTTAGCCTTTTTAGCAAACTATCCGGAGCTGCATATAATGGAGGAACAACAATTAGCTTATATTTTTCAATGTTTTTACTACTTGGGTCTATCAAGTCTGTGCCTACATTCATTTTGTAAAACGCATCATAAAACGACCTTAATATGTCGTTATATCTCATTCCCTGGTTAAAATGTCCAAAGGCAGTGAGCGCCTCATTACTGAAAAGAATGGCTACATCGTTAGTTTTCTTAAGATTAACCAATTTGGGGCTTAAACGCTCGAAATCTTTTCCAATAGTTTTTGCCTCTTCGTATGTTGGATTTGGTTCGAAATCATGGCTTAGCAGTCCTTTCCAATAGGTTTCGGCAGAGTTATGAATAGAATGCCAGTGCCAGTAAGAGACCATATTTGCGCCAGAAGCCAGGTGGCTGAAGGCCTGTAAACGTAACTGTCCCGGATAAGGTACCCATGATGGGAAGCCTTGAGCTTCGGTTTCTAATACCAGGTAGTTTTTTCCGCCTTTCATACCACGTGTAACATCTCCTCCGAAAGAGATCTCAGCGCCTGTTAGCTGATCCTGGCTTGGGTGGTAAATGTCAATTCCCGCAACATCCAGCGAAGCAGCTGCGGCAAAATGGTCTACCTCTGTTTGAATTCCAAAAGAGTAGCCTTTCCAATCCAGGTCAAAATTTTGAGTAGTGAATTGCTCCGGACGCTTGTATTCGTTTACAATAGCACTTTGCCAGGCCAGGTAATCAGTTACCAGCTTACGTTGGAATTTGGCAAACTCAGAGGCCATGCTGGCATTTATGGTACCATTTGTAGAAGGGAAATCTTCCCATGTATTGATCCTGTTGCTCCAATAGTCGAGGCCCCAGGCCTTATTAAGCGCATCAAGGGTTTTAAATTTTTGCTTACAATACTCTACAAACTGCTTTTGCACATTCGGCCCGGCGGTATTATATGCTTTTGTTTCGTTATCAAGCTGAAATCCAATTATAGCAGGGTGCCCTTTTATATGTTCCATCAACTTACGTATAACTCTTTCTGCCGCTTTAAGGAAATGCTCGTTGGTAATGTCCATATTTTGCCTTGGCCCATATTTTACCTGGCCGTTAGGCGTAGTAACCAATACGTCCGGATGTTTTAACGCCAGCCAGGTTGGTATGGCATAAGTTGGAGTTCCGATGATTACCTGTATGCCTGCTTTATGCATAGCATTTAATACTCTATCGATGTGGTGAAAGTCAAATTTACCTTCTTGCGTTTCAAGGGTACTCCAGGTTGATTCGGCAATCCTTACCACGTTTATGCCGGCTGCTTTCATCATGGCAATATCCTTGTCGAGCCGCTCAACAGGCATATATTCATCGTAGTAAGCTACTCCATACAAAAGTTTTTTTTGCTGGTAGTTCTGCCCCTGCGATAAGAAGGGTAATGATAGAATTAGTGATAACGTAAAAAGTAGTTTTTTCATTTAGAATTGGTTAATACTTTGCAAAGTATCCTTGGTTTATGGCAGGTTTACAGTGCTGTGTGTTTATAAGTGTAAAAGTAACACTTTTTTTAAAATGGCAATAATATCCTATAAGAACTATCCTACAGCTTTTCGTTACATTAGCTTTTTTATGAAATCTTATCTATCCGCGCTCCAAATAAAGAGATTCCTATTCCTGTGTGCCTTGCTGACTGCATGTACCGACGAAAGAGTCCCAATGGATGCCTGGGAATCACAAGTAGCTAAATCTTTAAAGGCGGATTACGTAGAATTTTTTCATCAAAGTACTTCTTCCTCTACTGATGGAGTTCCGGATGTATCAGAGAGCTTTATAGAATTGGATATTTATAATTCTGGAGCCATTAATGACATTAGTTTTAATGACCGGCTTTTTTCGGCGAAGCGTGATGAAATCAAAGAAATGATGCTAAATGTCCCTACATTAAAAGATTATCCAGGCTTCAGGGAAGTGAAAATTAAGTTTATTGATATTCGCAGTGCCTGGATCTTTGAGTCACAGAAAGTGAACTTTTTTACTTATAGCCTGAATACTGATTAGTTTTTTTTTGTTTTTATTAAACAAGCCTGAAAGGCTTGAATCCGGGGAAACCACGGGTGTAGCCCGTGGCTGTAGCGATACCAGTAAGCACAAGCCTGAAAGGCTTGACTCCAGAGAACCACGGCACAACCCGTGGTTGTGGCGATACCACGAGCAGCCGATATAAAGCAATCTATCATATTTCGTGCGGTCTTATAGCTGGTTTCTGCATCCGATATTAAATAAATTTTTCATTAAACGATGGTGAGCTTTTCGGTAAAATATCCATCCAATAGGTTGTGGTTTAGTTTCCCTATTCGATACTTTAGATAAGTGGGGGTTACGAAAATTGATCTTCAGGAATCTTTATTTCTAATATGTTTTCAATTTATTGTTTATCAGTATTGTAGATTTTTGGTGTGATTTATGAAAATTTATTTCCAAAATCAGAGTATTGAATAGCTCACCTGGTGTCTATGTCAAAGTGAAGAATATATAACCAATTTACTCAGCTTCCTGAGGTATATTCTCTATAACCAATTTTTTAGTTTAAGCAATTCTTATTTCAATGGAAGAAATATGTCATATTCCAGGGCAATTTGAGAAGGATTTACTTCGTAAAGTTGCAGAGGATGGCGAACGTGCTTTCTGTATTCTTTACATGAGGTATTATCAGCAGCTGGGCTCATATATTTACACCTTGTCTGATTCTATGGAGACGGCAGAAGAAATCGTTCAGGATGTGTTTATGAAGATATGGTCAGAACGGAAATCGCTGTTAGAGGTGAATAATTTTAAAGGATATCTATTTGTCATTTCAAAAAACTATGCATTGAACGTATTAAAGAAATCCTTAAGAGAACGACAGCTTAAGGAATCTTACTACAACTATCATCGTGAAGTTATTGGCACTGAAATATCTGTCATGGGGGATTTATCTTATTATAGTTTGCTGGACCAGGCCATAGACCAGTTGCCACCCCGTCAGAAGGAGGTTTTTTTAATGAGCAGGCATAAACGGATGAAATACGCTGAAATTGCCGGTGCTCTTAGCCTGTCGCCAGAATCGATAAAAAAATACCTCAAGTTAGCTACTGCCTCCATTTCATCCCATATCAGAAAACACGTTAACGAACTAGTAGGCTCAGTTGTTGCCGTACTCTGCCTTTTTTGAGGGATTTGTAAAGGTGATTTTAGCCTGTAAATTTTTAGAATTTCAGTTTTTTATTTTTTTAAGGAATTTAGATACCCCCTTTTTCTTCGGAAAAGTTGTCTTATAGAAAAACAACAATCCAATTTATTCTCAAGTGAATAACAATGTCATTTAGGACATTAGTTTTTTTCTCTGTACTCATTTAATCATTCGTTTTAGGCCGCTTTTTAACAAAAAAATAAAAAAGGGGAAAAGTATGAATACGATAAGTATTGTCAGTTTGACACTTAAGAAATGAAGATTTATGAAGACTGGGCATTCGGAATAAGAAGGCGATCAGTGAATGGATAAAAGCTTATTGGAGTCCAGGCTATGTAAGCCTGTAGAACATGAAAATCTTTTATAATTTATATGAAACAACGTTTACTTAAGTTTTGCGGAATGGGTAGGGGGATACCGATAGGTATGCTGCTCATTACGATGATGGGCTTAATCTGCCCATTGCTATCAAAAGCGCAGACTCCCGTGTTTGGAAAGGGAGTTATTTTTAACAAGGCGGATTTAGATCAGCTAAAGGCAAACATCACAAAAGAGCCCTGGCTTTCTGCCTACAACGCCTTTAGAAACGATGACCACTCCAAGCTAAGTTACTGGATGCGTGGGCCATTTGCTACGGTAACGCGTGCCCCAAATTTAAATAACGCCCAATGGAAAACCGACATGGTTGCTATCCATAACCTGGCGTTTATGTACGTTTTTACTAACGACAGTGCTTATGCGCGTAAAGCGACCAACATGCTGGATGCCTGGGCGGTAACCAATACTGTTTGGGGCGGAAATGAAAGTATGCTGGATATCGGCGATTACATTCCTTACCTGGTTACGGGTGCTGATATTTTAAGAAACACTTTTCCGGGCTGGTCGGCTGCAAACAGCCAGCACGTTAACAACTATTTTGCCAATGTGCTTTATCCCCATTCGTGGGTGCCGTGGCCTTTAAGGGACCATAACAAAGGGGCTATACAGCTCGAAATTGCTATAGGTATAGCTGCCTATCTTGGCGACCCGGTAAGGTTTAAAGAAGCTATAGAGGTATACCGCATGGATGCCGGTGGTGGCTTAAGAAACAGCTTGCCCAATGGGGAAGTAGGTGATACAGGCCGCGATGACCACTGGTGGGTGCAGATACAAGCCTTGGGCTGGAGTGCGGAAGTAGCCTGGAAGCAAGGGATTGACATGTTCTCTGAACTGGATAACCGCCTTTTAGCCTTGTCAGAGCTTTACCATAGATATAGCTTATCTCCACCTGGGTCTATTCCTTTTATTCCTTTTGGAGGCTATTCGGCTTACTATGGCAATTGGGGGATTCCAACTGGTTTCAGAAGGCATTCTCATTTCAATGAAATCATCGAGAACGGGTATGCACGCCGTAAGGGTATACCTACACCGTATACCACCCAGATGAATCAGTTGACCGGACAAAATGCCGGGTCTTTCCTGTATCTCCGTTCAGCAGATACCTCAAAGGCGGTTCCTTTAACGCCTATTGTTTACCCGGCCGACAATGCGCAGCCAGCTACACATTTAACCAATATCGATATTGGTAATACCGGGCTGGAAGGCAGCGCAGTTTACAATAATGGCACCTGGACGGTGAAAGGTGCAGGAAATAATATTGTAAGTGCCTCAAACTTTACGTTTCAGAAAGTAAAAGGCGATGTGGGCATTATTGCCCGTATTACCAGCAACTCTTTAAGTTCAGGAGACTGTGGTTTGATAATCCGTGAATCGCTTGCCCCTAACTCAGGAAATATATTCATTAACCTTGCCGCAAGGGGTGGGGTAAGTTCCAGGCACTGGCAGCCCAAAGCGCCATGGTGGCTCAAACTTGAACGTGTGGGTAACCGTATATTCGGCTACCATTCGCACGACGGGCAAAACTGGACGAATGTTTTTCTGGCGATAGTAAATTTCAAGCCGGAAACCTATATCGGTATCTACAACACTTCGAATAACACCTCGGAGCTGAATACCGCTACGTTTACCAATGTAGCTATTACCAATACGGCGGTAGCCGGTTCCCCGGTAATCAGTAGTGCAACGCAGGCTTCAGGAAAAAGAGGCACTGCATTTAGTTACACTATTGCTGCCGATAACCAGCCTACACTTTTCAGGGCTACAGCCTTGCCTAAAGGTCTGGCATTGGATAGCATTAGCGGAGTGATTTCAGGCATTCCTGACACTATCGGGAAATTCCAGGTGGATTTACAAGCTATCAATGCCAGTGGTGCTGGTGTTTCTACGCTGATGGTAAATCTGGTTGATGGCGAAACTCCAGCTGTCCCTGTTGGGGTAAGTGCTACAGTAAATAACAGTACCCGGATTTCTATTTCATGGCCGGCGGTACCGAATACATCTTCGTATACGGTCAAACATTCGCTTTCAGCGGAAGGCCCTTTTACAACCCTACAGACCGGCATCACCGGGACTTCATTTACAGACCCAAGCCCGGAGCCGGAAGTAAATAACTACTATGTAGTTACAGCTCTTGCCGGTGAACTGGAAAGTGGCAACTCCAATGTAGTTTTTGCTTCAGTGCCGCCAGCAGTTCCAGAACGCCCTACTGTAGTAAATAAAGCTACACAGCTTGACTTAAGCTGGCCGGCTGCCTTAGGTGCTGCCAGTTATCGCGTAAAACGCGGAACGGTTAGCGGAGGTCCATATACTACCATTGCTACAGTTAACACAACCTCTTATTCTGATGCGGCTGTAGTTCCAGAAACACCTTATTATTATGTGGTGTCATCTGTGGGTGCTACCAAGGAAAGTGTTAACTCGCCGGAAAGATATGGAATACCTGGTACCAACACTTCGATATGGAAATCAACCGCACTGACAGATTCCCTGAGCGTTGCCAATAACTGGGAAGGTAACGCAGCTCCTGTAAATCCGGCGATATTGACCTTTGGTACAGCGCTTGATAAAGAGCTGACCAACGACATCAATGGGTTGGTAGCTTCAAGGATAGACTTTTCAGAATCCGCGGATGATGTATTTAACATTGGCGGTAATCCAATCACGCTGAGAAATGAGTTGGTAAACAACTCTCCGTTTTACCAGTCTCTAAACATGCCTGTAACGCTTACCGGAACTTTATATACACACTCCAATTCAGCCTCTCTGGCTATTAGGGGCGTAGTAAGTGGAACCGGTGGCATTATACGTAACGGTTTTTCAAACCTTCACCTTTCAGGAGATAATACCTATTCTGGAAATACCATTATTAGAGGTACTACAGGTGGATGGCCTGCCGTAAATGGCGTGGTAATATTCGGTTTTGGAAAAGGCACATCATCAGCACCGACTTCTGGGCCATTAGGCACTGGCAGGGTGATTATGGATGGTGGTTCTTTATGGAGTGACGGCGATGCGGTGATTTATAACGACATCGAAGTGCTGAATAACCGTAGAAGTTATTTATATACCACTACACATGCACTTACCTTGATAGGACGCCTTAAAGGAAATGGTACGTTGGAATACGATGGAAATACCTACGCAGGCCTACACCTGATAGGGGATAACAGCGAGTTTAGCGGTACCTTCATTTCTAAATTACGCAGTGGAAACCTGCGTTGCCGTTTTGAAACGCCGCAGTCTGGTAGTGCCAAAGCTCATTGGCTGTTAGATGCCAATGGAAACGATTGCCACGGTATTCAGTTTGGCTCTGGAACATTGCATTTTGGTTCCTTAAGGGGTAGAGGTTACCTGCGTAATAACGCGGGTGGTTCTCCGGTAATCAGTATCGGTGCGCTGAATGTCAATTCACATTTTAGTGGTACATTTAATAATTACCTGCTGGTAGAAAAAGTAGGTACCGGAATACTTCATTTTAGCGGTAACCATACTTATTGGGGTACTACAACGGTTAAAAAAGGGAAATTCTTGTTAATCAACCACCCTACAAGTGGAACATTCCCTAGCCCTGTTGTGGTACAAGAAGGGGCTTACGGAGGCACCGGGCTTGGCCAGGGGGCTGCCACCATTGGAACCGGAACTGGCAAAGGGGCTGTTTTGGAACCTGGAAACCTGGGCATAGGTACCCTTACTATCGGGGCACTGACCATGAAAGCCGATGCTACATTTGATGCCGAGATTAATTTAGGTACCGCTACGGGTGATAAAATAAACACGAGCAATGTAACGCTGCAAAAGCCGACTTTGAAAATAACCGGCATTTCAGGTACTATGCCAGAAGGCACAAGCTTTACCTTAATTAATAATACCGGAAATAACCCCGTAAACGGAACCTTTGCGGATTTACCTGAAAAGGCATTAATCAATGTTGGAAATTACACGTTCCGTATTACTTATAAAGGTGGCGATGGCAATGACGTGGTGATTTTTGATAACCGCTCGGTAATTGCTTTAGCTGCTACCAAAGATTCTACGTTTAACTACACGTTTTCTGCAGGAAACAATCCAACAAGTTTTAGTCTTACAGGCCTTCCTCAAGGTTTAAGCTTCAATACAAGCACAGGGCAGATCGCTGGTACTCCTACAGAATCGGGAGTATTTATGCTCGAAGGGCAGGCCATCGGATCAGCAGGATCAGAGCCAATCATTGCACAGTTAACGGTTAAGCCTAATGCTGCGCCACCAGTACCTGTTTTACAGGCAAGGGTATTCAGCGCTTACCAGGCAGACCTTATCTGGAATGCATTGCCTGCTTCATGGTTTGTGAGTGGCTATACCGTTAAGCGCTCAGAAGTAGCAGGCGGCCCTTATGCGAAAATAGCCGAGGGCATTAAGGATAGCGTTTATTCTGATAAAGGCTTAAATGCAGAAGCTTCGTATTATTATGTGGTTTCGGCTACTAACGAAGTTGGAGAAAGTGCTAATTCTGCGGAGGCAAGCATAACCACGCCGGCTCCGTCTATCTCTCCAATGGTACGTGGCCTTATCGCGGTAGGCGGCAATGCCAAAATAAGCCTTAACTGGCGTAGCGCCTTTGAGGCAGTTACCTATAATGTTAAACGTGCTTTAGCAGCCGAAGGGCCGTTCAATGTGGTGAGTAATCAAAGCGATACCACTTATACAGATACCGACGTAACTAATGGAACTACCTATTATTATGTAATTACCGCAGTTAATCCGGCAGGCGAAAGTGTGCCTTCTGCGGTAGCGAAAGCTTCTCCTGAAACGGCAACCTTTGCTTACTGGCCATTTAATGAAGCTACAGGAACTTCAGCTAACGACATCTGGAACAACAAACAGATTTCAATTTCAGGCCCTGATGCGGGCTGGGCTGATGGTGCTTCAGGCTCTGGCTTGAAGCTGGGCGGCAATTCTTATGCAGCCCTTCCGGCAGGCGCTTTAAATACCTTAACCAACTTTACTATCTCCACCTGGGTAAAACTGAGTGAATCCAGGACCTGGGAGCGGGTATTTGACTTTGGAAGTGGTACAGGCAATTACATGTTCCTAACCACTAATGATGGTGGAGGCGTACGTTTTGCTTTAAAAGTGAACAATGGCGCAGAGCAAGTATTAGCAGCGCCTTATACCATCCCGGTAGGGGAATGGGCACACCTTGCGGTAACCTTAAACGGAACAACTGGTGTGCTTTATGTGGATGGGCAGGAGATTGCCAGAAATGAAAATTTCACCTTAACCCCTTCAATGCTGGGTAATACTACCCAAACCTGGATTGGTAAATCTCAATGGCCTGACCCTCTTCTAAAAGGCGTGGTAGACGATTTCCGTATCTACAGCCGTGGCTTAAGTGCTACAGAAATTGCTGATATGCAGGAAATCAAGCCAGAGGGAATTCCTGAAATTACCAGCGCTGCTACTGCAACTGGCGTTTTAGGTAGGGATTTTGAGTACGCTATCACAGCTACACATGAGGCATATACCTTTAAAGCTACTGGCTTACCTTCAGGCCTAACTGTTAACCCGGTTACTGGAGTTATTTCAGGGAAACCATCTCAGCAAGGAACATTCCTTGTAAACCTTACTGCTTCTAATAGCAGCAACAACGGTACAGCCAAACTGTCCTTAAAAATTCAGAGCAACATTCTTAGTGATATCCTAGCAACAGCAGGAGACGCTCAGAACGTACTGGAATGGGATACGGTAGTTAATGCTAACTACACTTATCGAATCAAGCGTTCTGAAACACCTGGCGGCCCATATATTACCATTGCCAACGTAAGTGGTTCGAACTATTTGGATGCCGGTTTAATTAATGGTGCTACCTATTACTATACAATTGCAACAATAGATAGTACAACTGAAAACCCTAACAGTGCAGAGATCAGTGCACAACCATTCGCAAGCAAATACAGCTACTGGCCATTTGATGAAGCCAGCGGCACAACTGCTACCGATGTTTGGAATAACCGTACAGGAACATTAAACACCGCTGCAAGCTGGACAGCCGGCAACATTAACAATGGGCTTCGCCTTGATGGTACGGCTAATAGTTATGCTAAGCTTCCTGCATCGGTTGTAAGTACCTTAAACGATTTCACGATTTCTACGAGGGTGAAGCTGGATGCTACCTCTAACTGGGCACGTATTTTTGATTTTGGTACGGGAACAAGTAACTACATGAACCTGATACCAAAGAATGGGAATACAGGGTTCTTGCGTTTTGCTATCAATACTGGTAGCGGGGAGCAGCAGATTAATACATCCACTACCATAGAAACTGGTGTATGGGCACATATTGCCGTAACGCAGTCTGGCAATGTGGGAATCCTTTATCTTAATGGAGTAGAAGTTGGCCGCAATAGCGCAATGACGTTGAAGCCTTCAAGTTTAGGAAATACCACACAGAACTATATCGGTAAATCGCAATTCGTTGACCCGATACTAAATGGAACCCTGGATGATTTCAGGATCTATAGCAAGGCTCTTACGGCAACAGAAATAAATTTGCTGAAAAATGAGCTTAGCCAAACTATCACGTTTGACGCGCTGGCTCAGAAAAACGTAGGTGATGCCGATTTCGATGCTGGCGCAACTGCCAGTTCAGGCCTGCCAGTAACTTACATCAGCGGAGATACCAGCGTTGTAAAGATTGTTAACGGAAAAATACATTTAAAGGCAGCTGGAACTGTTACAATAACGGCAGTACAGCCTGGAAATGGCATTTATTCCGGAGTAACAAAAGGCCAGGCATTAACTGTACTAGGGCCTCCTCCGGTGCCTGTTGCAATTGCGGCGGCTGGAGATGCACAGGTTACATTGAGCTGGAATGCTACCAATGGCGCTACAAAATATAATGTTAAGCGTTCATTAGTAAGCGGAGGCCCATATACCACTATTGATAGTGCAACAACGGCTATTTATACCGATAATACTTCGCTGAACGATTCAACTTATTATTATGTTGTTTCATCGGCCAACACTTATGGCGAAAGTGCAAACTCAGCAGAGATTAGTGCCAAGCCGTTTGTAAGCAAACACAGCTACTGGCCTTTTGATGAAGAGAGCGGTACATCTGCAACGGATGTTTGGAGTAACCGTAAAGGAACCCTAAACACTGCTGCAACATGGACTGCAGGAAATGTTAACAATGGGCTTCGTGTAAATGGAACAGCTGCCAGTTATTTGACGCTTCCTCAGGGAGCGGTAAGTACACTGACCGATTTCACGGTTTCCACCTGGGTTAAACTGGATGCTGTTTCGACCTGGTCACGTATTTTTGATTTTGGCTCAGGAACTTCTTCAAGTATGTTTCTAACGCCTAAAGCTAATTCAGGATATCCTCGTTTTTCAATCTTCAATAGTAGCGGAGGAAGCGAGATTAACTGTACCACAGCTATGACAACCGGGGCATGGACACATGTTGCCGTTACTCTGTCTGGCAATGTAGGGGTGCTATATATTAATGGTATTGAAGTAGGGCGTAATAACTCGATGACTTTAAATCCATCTAAACTGGGAAATACAACCCAGACTTATATAGGTAAGTCGCAATTCTCAGCAGACCCTATTTTGAATGGAACAGTGGATGATTTCAGGATTTATAGCAAGGCCTTAACTCCTGCTGAAATAAAGGTGCTGAATAATCTGAAGAGCCAAACTATTACCTTTAACGCCCTGGCTCAGAAAACGGTAGGCGAAGCGGATTTTGATCCGGCTGCAACAGCTAGTTCAGGCCTGGCAGTAACTTATACAAGCGGCGATACGACAATCGCAAAGGTTGTTAACGGAAAAGTACATTTAAAGGCTGCCGGATCAGTGGCAATAACTGCAGTGCAGGCTGGAAATGGCATTTATGCTGGAACAACCAAGAGCCAAACATTAACTGTAATTGGCCCTCCACCGGTGCCGGTTGCTACTGCATCTGCAGGAGATATGCAGGTTATCTTAAGCTGGCCTTCTACTACTGGAGCTACCAGTTATAATGTTAAACGTTCAACGGTAAGCGGCGGGCCATATACTCCTATTGCCAGCCCGACAGCAGCTTCGTATATCGATGCTACTGCGGTGAATGATACAACCTATTATTATGTTGTTTCTTCAGTGAATAATATAGGTGAAAGCGCGAACTCGGCGCAGGTTAGCGTGGTTCCTTCAACTAAATTCAGCTACTGGCCATTTGATGAAAGCAGTGGTAATAGTGCTACCGATGTTTGGAACAGCCGTACAGCGACACTAAGCAACGGAGCCACTTTCGTAGCTGGCAACTTTAATAATGGCCTTAAATTGGATGGCACAGCTAATGGCTATGCAACCTTACCTAATGATGTGGTTATGTCGTTGAACGATTTCACCATTTCCACTTGGGTTAAGTTGAATGCTGTTTCCACCTGGGCAAGACTTTTTGACTTCGGTACAGGAAAAACTAATTATATGTTCCTTGCACCGAAGAGCGGTAGTAATTACCTGCGCTATGCTATTCTCGCCCCTGGCAGCGGAGAACAACAGATCAATAGCACCTTTGCTATGGCAACGGGTGTATGGACTCATGTTGCAGTAACGCTTTCAGGTAAACTAGGCATTATGTACGTTAATGGCGTAGAAGTAGGGCGTAACACTGCGATGGATTTGAAGCCTTCCAGCCTTAAAAATACTAGCCAGAACTATATCGGAAAGTCGCAATTTACAGACCCTATGTTAAATGGTACCGTGGATGACTTCCGTATTTACAGAAGGGCACTTACGGCAGCGGAAATAGCCCAACTGAAGAATGTGGCTACTCAAACCATCACTTTTAACTCTATTGCTCAAAAACAAATAGGCGATGCCGATTTTGAGGCTGGAGCAACAGCAAGTTCTGGTTTACCTGTAAGTTATAGAAGTAGCAATACCGCTGTAGCAACAATAGTGAATGGAAAAGTTCATGTGGTAGGTGCTGGAACTGCAACAATTACTGCCTCTCAGGCTGGTAGTGCTAACTACGCAGCAGCGACAAATGTAGGCCAGCAATTAACAGTGATAGAAGACCACACTGCACCGGTAATTACACCAGTGTCAGGGCCGATTATCTTCACACTAAATGCAGGCGGCTCAACACCGGTTAACCTTGCAGATGTTGTTACATCTGTAGTGGATAATGTTACTGCATCACCTATGGTAACAGTAAGCCCTTCAGCGTTTACCTGTAATTCAATAGGAACTCAAACAGTAACGGTAACAGCCACTGATGCCAAGGGCAATAAAAGTATACTTGCCCAGGATGTAACTGTAAGAGACATCACTGCTCCAACAGTGGTAACGCAGAACATTACTGTAAATCTTGATGCAAATGGAAATGCAACTGTTACTGAATCTCAAATCAATAATGGATCTACGGATAATTGCAGTATCGCAACTTATACGTTAGATAAAACTACGTTTGATTGTAGTAACATAGGTGCTAACACAGTTACTTTAACTGCAAGTGATGCTAGCGGAAATACTTCAACAGGCACCGCAATAGTAACTGTAACAGATGTTACAGCTCCAACAGTAGTAGCACAGAACATTACAGTGAATCTGGATGCCAGTGGAAATGCAACGATTACCGAAGAGCAGATCAATAATGGATCAACAGATAATTGCGCAATTGCAACGTATTCTTTAGATAAGAAAACGTTTGATTGCAGTAATCTGGGGGCTAATACAGTTACTTTAACTGTAACAGATGCTAATGGTAATGCTTCAACCGGAACAGCAAGCGTAACGGTAAGGGATACAATTGCACCACTTGTTGCAACACAAAACCGTGCAGTAAGCCTGGATGCTAACGGAATGGCAACAATTACCGAAGCGCAGGTTAATAACGGTTCGTCCGATAATTGCTCAGTTACTTCTTATGCTTTAAGTAAGAAAACGTTTGATTGCTCAAATGTTGGAGAAAACACTGTAACCTTCACAGTGACTGATGCGGCTGGCAATTCGTCAAGCGCAACCGCCGTTGTAACAGTTACCGATAGCCAGCAACCAGTGCTTACAGCTCCAACGGCACAATTCTTCTGCTACGCAGGAAGTGCTTATACGCTTCCAGTCTTAGTTGCTACAGACAATTGTGCTGTGGCTTCTATTACCTATACGATAAGTGGTGCTACGCAAAGAAGCGGATCTGGTGCCGATGCAAGCGGTGCTTTCAACCCTGGTGTATCAACCATCAATTGGACCGTTACAGACGCTCATGGTAATACCAGCACTGCTGAAACGGTGGTTACTATCAATTCTCAGTTGAGTTCCTCTATACCTGATGTATATGCCTTGAACTCTTCTACGGATGATAAAAACACCATTTATTTAGGTTATGGGCCATCATCATTAACCGTTAATGCAACGGCAAATGGCGGTACAGCTCCATATAGCTATTCATGGAATACCAGTGCAACTACGCAATCCATAAGTGTAGATGCCGCGGGAACTTACACGGTAACCATTACTGATGCTAAAGGTTGCCAAACTACTTCATCCATTGTTATGAATGTATTAGATGTACGTTGCGGAAATGACAATGATAAGGTCCAGGTATGCCATAATGGTAATGTAATTTGTGTTGCTTCTTCAGCGGTACAAGCGCATTTAAATCATGGCGATAAATTGGGTTCTTGCGAGTCTGGCATTTCAGTAATACCTGCTAAGGTTGAATTGGAAAGCCCGGCAGAGTACAGCGTTAAGCTTTATCCAAACCCGGTATCAGATGTCCTGAACATTAAGGTTACCACGATTGAAGCAGGCGCCAGAGTAAAAGTGTATGATATGGCTGGAATGGAAGTGATTTCACAAAGCCTGACAGAAACTCCTCAAGCTGTTAATGTTTCAAACTTAAAGCCTGGTATTTATGTGATTACCATAATCAATGGCAGTCACGTTACACGAGAAAAATTCATTAAGAAATAAAGAAGTGTAATTAGGCTATGCAGAAAGGGCGTTCATTAATTTGAATGCCCTTTCTGCTTTATGGGTCGGTGATAAACCATGTTTTGTCAAAAGTTTGTGAGGGTGCAAAAGGGAAACTGTGTTGGTAATTTTGCTGTTGGTTACTCTATATGCAAAAAATCCGTAGAGCGCTAGGTTCTACGGATAGATGAGGACAAAAATGAAGAACTAAAATTTCTTAAAACTTGACTTTAAACAATTGATTTAGTTATAATCTTCTGCAACAAGTATTTTAGCTGATTTTGCTTCATCCAATTTTTTCTCTACCGAATTTGTTGAGGCATGTACTCTTACACCTTTTAAATCTGAAGGAAAATCTTGCCATTCTTCTTTGGCTGATATTGGAAGAAGAACTTGTAATGCTGGACCATCCGGAGCGTCGGCAACGAAATCGAAATCATAAATGCCATCTGCCGGCGGAGTTATGTAAACATAAGGGATTAACCGTGGATTTTTCCAACCAGAGGTGGTTACAGTTCCATGTGCAACGATGCTTAAAATGCGCTGTTTGTATTCAGCAACAAGCTCAACTTCTGATACTTCCAAAATTTTTCTTTCCATGTTATAGATATTATTGATTAGAAATTACACCCTTTTATAGATGGGTGGCTTATATCCAAATATAGCTGATTTTAAATAAATACAATAAAAAAAATACACTTTAAGTTAATTATGTAAAGTTTAAAGTGAAGATATTTCATGGAAATACCTATGCAGGTAGCAATTGGCTGGCGGTACGCTTATTGTCGTGGTATTGTAGTTTTTGGATCAGGACGCAGCAGGTTGCCGTGTATATTTTGTATCAATATTTTTACAATTAGACAGACGTCAGAGAAAGCCGAAAATCTTAAGAGTAGGCTCAACCAACCAACTAACCAATTACAAACTAATGCAAACAAAAAGCTTTTTAAAAAAACTTTTAATCACACCCTGTGTGCTGGCCATGGTATTTCTTGGAGCCGGATGTTCAAAGAAGGACGGCTTATCAGGAACTGAAGAACTTAGCCTTTCCGGAGCAAAAAATGCTGTAAAAACTTCAGCATTACACACCTATTATGTATCACCCTCGGGTTCAGATACTAATCCGGGCACGATTACCCAACCTTTTTTAACGATTCAACGAGCGCAAACAGCTGCAGTGGCAGGCGATGACATTTATGTAAGGGGTGGAACTTATGTAATGCAGGAATCGCAAAT
>CBIHNR010000006.1:0-63679 GCA_966211215.1 uncultured Pedobacter sp. | reverse complement strand
CCTATGAAAAACATGCCCTTTGGGAGGGCACAATTATATAGGCAAAGCCTATGCCATGCCTGATTATGGTCTTAATCATACAAAAACGTCACTTTCTTGTTACACAACTGGGGAAAACATTACCGGCAGGGTTATTTTTTACCCAAAATGCAGGGATACTTAGAAACATGAGGACACTCGATCCTCCAGAATGAATAAAGAGAAGCTAACAAGAACCCGATCACCTTTTGGCTAATAAAAAAGGGCAGGGAAGTGTTCCCGGCCCTACATCTACCTATGAAAAACATGCCCTTTGGGAGGGCACAATTATATAGGCAAAGCCTATGCCGTTAGAAAACATTAGCCCTATAATATAAATTGATACTTTTATCCCGACCGAATGTAGAAAACATTACCTATCACACATTTTTTGCTCAAATTATTCCACAATACCAATATCCTTGAGAAGTCGGTCCAAGAACCTTTCAAAATCCAACGTTTGCACAAAAATGAGCAACTAAGCGATCCATTATCAATGTGTATTAAAAATCCTTAATTGAGTGTACCTTTGCAATCACCTGGCGCCACACTAAACTTTTCCGATTTAAGTTAACAATCAATGGAAAAGGATAGCTAGCACAAGTTTTTTGCATTCGCTCTTCTTATACACATTCAAATCATGGCCGGAATAGAATATTAGACTGATAATCAATAGTTAATGAAAATAAAATAACAATAAAGCAACACAAAGAAAGAACATCGCCACTAGAATATTTAGCTATTCGAGCAAAAACTTCACGTTTTCCTACAATAGGCAAGACCATTGACTCTCCATCGAAGATATACATCTTCACGCAAAGACTATCTATGACTCAATATTCAATAATTAGCCTATAAAATAATACCTTTGCGGTAGCAAAATTTTTCTGACATTCTATATAAATATCAAGTGAGTAAGGTAATTACTGTTATTAACATGAAAGGAGGAGTAGGAAAAACTACTTTAGCCGTTAATATTTCCTACGTCCTAGCGAATCATCATAAAAAAAAAGTATTATTAGTTGACATCGATCCGCAATTCAATGCAACACAGTACTTAGTTGCTCAACAAACGATTTTAAATCATTTCAAAACAAAAAAAACGATTTATGATGTACTAATGCCAAAGAAGGAAGACGAAATATCACTCACCTCCGCTAGAAGGAAAGTTAAAGATAAACCAGAAAAATTAGAAGATTTCATAATCAATATTTCCAAAACCAGCAGTCATACTTTTGACCTACTTCCTTCTTCTCTTAAACTTATAAACTTTGAAACTGACAAACGTGGTGTAGAAAATCGATTGAAAAAGTTTTTAACTAGTAATTGCTCGCATTACGACTATATATTAATTGATTGTCCACCAACTCTATCGCTTTTAACTTTGAGCGCGTATTTAGCATCTGAATATTATCTAATACCAATAAAACCTGACTACCTTTCATCTCTGGGCTTACCGCTCCTTGAAAGAGGACTTAAAGAATATGAGGAACTACACTCGCATTCTCTGAAGCTATTAGGTATCGTATTTACGATGGTAAATAGAAATAAGCTTACTGATGAGGTGATGCATACCTTAAAATCTAGTGACTGGGAATGCTTTGAAAATCATTCTACTTCTTCCACCCGAGTTGCAAGAAGCGTAGAAAGTTTGCGCAATTTTTATTATTATGCCCGAGACGGTAAATTCAGTGATGAGTTCAAAAATATCACGAGCGAACTATTAAACTTACTTTGATGGATTATAACAAATTATCAAAATCCGAATTAGTAGAGGTTCTAACTAAAATCAGCTCTTTCCTTGAAGGAGACGGAGAGTTGGTGCCCAAGAAAAACCGCGAGCTAAAGGAATCAAGACAAGATGCTCTAGAAAATCTTATTGGAACAATCCCATCATTTCTTCTTAACTCAGATATTTTTGAGAAAAATCAGGACATTGCAGATTTCGCCAAGCGGCTTGGAATCGTAATACCTTCTCCCGAAAAAAAGAAAAGAGAAGACATAATTGGAAGAATTGTATCAGCGGTCGCGAAATTCAACAAGCAAAAAATTTCTGATTTAAGCATTGCAGTTGAAGAACTGAAGAAGACAGATCTAAAAAAAGGAAAATCTAATTTTTTTCTTGATTGGGAGAACGCTATTAACCAGATGAAACTATAATGAGTAACATCTTTAAATCCCAAAACTTAGATTCCGATTTGAAGGCATTTACAGCCGCACTTTTTAAAACGAATAGTTTCATATCTGAAATCACTAATGAAATCAAGCCCAGTTTCAATCGACATCATAAACTCATATATACAATAGCTCTTATTCAATATAAACTAGAACAAAAACATCGGAGCGACCACAATAAATATGCTTTTTTAGCTGAGATCCAATCTGACTTACTTTCAAATATTAGTTTAATCTTTTTAGGCTTTTATCATCAATCCCAGATGGCGATTCGTAGAATAATTGAAAACTTCTACAATCAAGTTTATTATTTTTATCATCCAGTAGAATTTCAACTTCTCAATAACGGCCGGAATGAATATCAACCGATAATTCAACTAAAAGAATTCGTGGACATTTTACCAACTTTGACCGAACTGGGAGATAAAAACATCAAATTATTCAATCAAGAAGTATTTAATCACTATCACGAATTATGCCGCACGGTTCACACAAAAGGCATAAAATTTATGGGGCTCGCTAAAACGATTGAAGAAATTAAAACGTTATTCGACGTTAAAAGTCATTTAGATCATCTAAATGGTATTATCTCAAAAATGATCTATCTTTTTTATAAAATATATGAAGACCTATCTTTTACAAATATTGAAAAGGACTTAATTGCAAAGGCTTTCGACAGACCGGTACGCGCTGCACTACTATCTTAATTAATAAGGCTCCAGCTTATCGGCCAATAACCAATAATTTGAAAGTACTAATGACTAAAATCCGCTCCCTCGCAGATTTGGAAGAACTTTAGGCTCAGCTATTACAAAAATTTTAAAATTCCTTATCCCTAGGTGGAGCAAAGATGCTGATTCTTCCGCCCAAAATCCATTGTCCTATTAACAGTTTTATAAATAAGCCTCCACTGCTTAAGGTTAAAATTTAACTGCTTTTATTGTCATGCAGTGGAACAAAATGGCAAAAAAGATTTGCAAAGAATGTTCCTTTCAAAGGCGAAGGTCTTCCATGCAACAGTCTTGCACTTTCGAACAAAACTACCTCTCCTGGACTCAAAAAAACTTCATGTCTTCTGTAATAATTATCTTCAATAACTAGGGGCCACGCCTCATCAACCTCCTGAGCTATATTTAGAATTGCCCCTAATTTATGCGTTTCCAACCTGTCCCGATGTAGTTTCAAAAGAGCATTGCGCCTGTATACTCTGATTCCATAAGTAAAGCTTACCTCTACTTGAAAGCCGACCCATTCCTCAATCATAAGTTTTAGCTCCTGACTAATGTCATGTTTCAAAACTGCTGGCACTTCAACAAGTTCAGACGGACTGTTTTTCTTATCAGTACAATAAAGATAACTATTTTCTTTTTCTGGAATTTTATTACCGCCCTTATCTAAGGTCTGTATCAGTTTTTTCAACGTTTCTGAACTGATTTTAGTCTTTTGAAAACCTAAACTAGTAAAAGTAGGTATTCGTTCGTTCATCTCCTTTGAAATACAGAAACTATTATTTCTCAATCTAAACCACTTTGTCAAAATAGCTTTGAAGCCACCTTTTACGGGGAGACCGCAATGCACCATGTTGGGGTTAGGACTAAGGTCTCGCTTCAAATTGTTCCAAAGTACCGCCTTACCCATTTCTGGTTTGATCAATAAATCGCAGCTGTCGAAATAGGTTTCTCCAGACTCATTGAGAGTGTTGAGATAAATCAAAAATGTGAAGGTGCGTTGCCCTAACTCATTTGCTATCTTTCCAAGGGCTTCCTCTGAGAAATAATCTGTATGGCGCTTGAATTCTTGACCTTCCTGGTAAAATTGCCCTTGAAGAGATTCTGCACTGCTTTCTGGTATTCCTATCATTCTGCAGATTCTCCGGTCAATCTCTTCAACTAAGGGATTTCCCAAAGTACCAAGATCACAAGTGCTACTATTCCTTATTGAAGGATCTGGAGTTTCGCTTAAAGCTAAAAGCGAAGGACGCAAGTTGGATCGAATTATATTAATTAGATCATTACATTCCGTCTCATTAAGAAAATTATCAATAATATAAATATCCCCAGAACTAGTTTTAACTTTTTGCGAATTGGGTACAATGACATCAGTCTCCACTCCACCAACAATCAATTCTAAGTTTCTCTGGATCTCCAAAGTAACGTTCTCCTCATCAAACCCGTGATCGCAGAGAATGGTGGATATTGTAGCAATATCCACCCCCCTCGAGAGATTCGTTAAAATCCATTTCTTCCAGTCTTCGGGAATCTCATTAGTCATTGCGTAACCTATTTTTTAGGTTGTTGCTCCTCTTCCGTCTCCGAAGATTTCGGAGGAACAGGAGTAGGTTCTGGAGTTAAACTCGGCTTTGGGCTTGGAGCCGGCGTTGGGTCTGGAGTACTCATAAATATTTTAATTTGATTTACTCAAAAATAGAAAAAAATCACACTTCTATTATATCTGGAAAAAAACCGTATACCAATTCAAGCATTGTTTCAGCTTCCAATATTGTTAGGATTTCGTTGGCTTCTGCAAAAGCTTCTTTCGCATCCTTCGTGGTAATCAATATTCTTGCCAGAACTTCCATCGGCTGAACTTGCTTCCCCGGAGTTAAATTGTAGTTTCTGATATAAATTCCATCTCGGAAAGAGTTGAATATGGAGACATCAAAGCCGCTGCTAATGACCCCTGCAGTCTTTGGCATTACCTTGCGGATTAGCGTACTATTTTCAATAATAGGTACAGTGAATTTAAGACCTTTCACCAATTCAAATAAATAAGTATTGAACGGTATCGAGGTTGATAATTCAAATGCAAGTGACATTTCACCTCCCATCCGTCTGGCATTAGCCTCCAGTAAAATGGGTCCATGTTTGGTCCAAACCATTTCTAAGTCAAACAACCCAAAGGAGAGCCCGAACAACCGACATATGTTAAGTGAATACCGAATACATTGCTTGGCAATATCAGTACCATTATTAATTGGAATGATTGAACCGTAACCTATACAAGGTGATTCGTTTTGATAGGTGGCTACAGCAACTGCTATTGGAAATAACTCTTCATCGTTAGCAGCGATTTCCACGGAAATAATCGGACCATCAATCCAACTTTCGCAAATAAACCCTTCAGATAGTATCCAAGCAGATGAAAAATGAAGAATTCCCATCTTTTTTGCCAACTCCGATTTCACACACTGCAATTGCTGTTTGCTAGAAATCTTGTAAGCGAACATGCTAAGATGTCCTTTAACTGGCTTAAGTACGAACGGAAAATTAAGCTCGGAACTAACCTTATCTAACTTATCTAAGCTATCTACATGTACAAAGTTAGGAGTGGCAAGTGCCGATTTCCGCATTAGTTGCCTGGTTTTCAACTTACTTCTACAAATTGCGATTGCACCAGAAGGAGTGAATTTTATATTATTCATCTCGCAAGCAATAGATACCTGATGGATAATTGCGTCCCGGGACAAAAACACGCCATTTATTTTTCTCTCTCGGGACAGCTTTGTAAACTGTTCAGCCAGTTCGTAAATAGAAGAAGTATCTAAACGAGCTTTGTAATTACCAAGTGAAACAATTGTAGGATAAGCCAGATCGAATTGTTCTGAACAGAGAATTGAAACGAAACATTTTTCATTTACAGCCCGTAGAACAGTGTCTCTCCAAGTGAAGTCTGGGTCTACAAAAACGAGATGATAGCATTCCATTATCCAATTTATTGCGAACTAAATCCAAAAGTCAAACTTGCTATACTCGATCCCGTTGGATGACAACGATTTATTAACCTCCAGCCTATTTTCTCAATCTCTGATACTATTAAGGGCTCCCTCCACAATTGGTGGAGCTTAATAGGAGTTCGTGGCGCTAAAAATGTTTTCTTAGACGTTTCTGTGATTCGCTTAGCTATTTCAAACTTATTAGGAACAAGGGTTGCAACTATAGTTAGATATGTATCCGCGTAATTATAATCCTTACCATCAACGTTTAATACCTTTAAATGGCCGAGTCCAAATTTTCGGAGCAGTTCGGTGCAAAGCTGGGCTGACAATGGATCCCTTTCTAAGGAAATTATCTCCATATCCAGCTCCTTGTGCAAATAGATTTGAGTCTGAGGTAGGGCCCCTCCACCAACAATTACTAATGGACTTTCCCTATTAAAAGACAACCCGCTTGACTTCCATTCATTTATTTGTTGTGATAGAACTTCTTTGAATCCTTTGTTAATCCAGGAAGACACAAAGGGGTCTTTTTGACTGTCAGAAGATAGATACTTCTTGGCTAATTCATTCTCGGTTGTTTGATGCATAATAGCGTTTAACTCCCTAAGCTTACATATCAGGTCGGGATGCTGACGTGCGTAGGTTAAGAAATCGCAAACTTCCTTTTCTTGTTGGTATGAGTCAAGAAACCTAAAAATAGTATCGTGAATTTGTTTATTTTCCTCATCCAACATACTTAAGGAACTTTTTGCCAATAGTCTATTCACAGATTCCCAGAGAAACTCAATATCTTTAGCATAAAGCCTATTTTCCATACTTTTATTTTAACTATTGAAACTCCATCAATGATCACCGTTTTTCCTAAGAAGTTAAATCCTCTTTTTTAAGAGCTAAAAATACGCTTTTATAATAAAAAAATATTGCCTCCAACCTAAATAGCAGAGGGAGCAACCTCTTAACATGTTCCCTGACCCCAAGCATTATATCATGAGTACTGAAATTTTTCCGAGATTGACACTGGTTTGAGATTCGCACAAAAGTATTACTTTTTCTTAGATGATCCCTTTAATTCCTTGATGGAATCTTCTCCTAAGTCAATTGGAAAACTTGGAAAATTTTAGCAACTCGCTTTTTTTATATACATAGAAATATTTTATTTAAAAGTAATATTTTCACACTCTCATTAATCCAGGTTATGAAATTGAAAATTTTCACTCTATCTGTATGCTTACTTTCTACCTCCATTTACTCTTATTCTCAGGAGGTCGGAATAGATTCTGAAGGAGAGAGTGTCTTTAATTTAACCGCAAAAAAAGATGCTCGGATCGAAATTACGGCTGATGAGCCACTTTCTTTTACTAAAATCGTAAAATGGAAGAAAGAAACTCAATATGTATTCAAAGGAACAACTGACCCCACGGTAAAAAAATATACGGGTTGGTTATTCTCTCTTTCAATACTGAATTCGGGCGAGGAGGGCATTATAAACTTGAAAGACTTTCGCCCAGGTGTTGGTTTAAAAGCGGGTATAGTAAATACACTAAGCAGCATTACGAAGCTTGCGTCTACTGGGGCTCGAACTAGTGGATTCAACATAGCGTTTGATATGGATAATGTTCGACTTTATGACACGGGCAGAGGTAAAGAAAGAACGGCTTTACCGCTAACCATCGGAGCTGATGGGTATTATAATACGATTAGGCGAGGTAATTCTGGTAAGCTTCCATTTAATAGAGTGGTTGCATTTACTGGATCAATTAAATACACATCGAATATAGATGATATGCCAAGTTATCAAGATATTACAAAGTCGATCCCTAATACTCCCACTAATATTGTGGTACTTGAGGATTTCAAAGGCAAGTATGGCCAAATAGAATACTTATGGAAGGGTAGAGCATCTGTTGCATACCCTATGTATTTTCATGTTTATAAGAAAGTTGTCGTCAATCCTATTCCCTACGTAGCTTATAATGCGGCGATATCTGACCACAATGTACGTATAGGTACCTTCTTTAATATTCTAGAGGATCCTTTTGAAGCCAACGGAAGGGATTTTGAAATACCGTCATCTATTGGAGTAGGTATTGATTGGAATTATCATAAAAACATATCATCCCCAACCCTTGCTATCAAAGGAACGATTAGTTTATGATGGTAAGTCGTAATTATTAATCCTAGGGCTGTTTTGAAAAATATAAAAGCAAACTACCCCTTAACACTTGGAAATCTACTTGCGTACGATTACGTACATTTCCATTGGTACACATTAATTAGCAGTAAGGTTCGTCCAGCTGAGCCAACTCACCCTACCATTTCTCCCCTTAGAAATTTAGATTGTCCTGATGCCCTTTACCATATGTATATAATTAGGCTTAGGACTTTACCTGACGGTTAACATAGTCTAATAGTCAAGAAAAATTACGTTGCATCCACTATTCTTTTATCTTGTAACGGTACACTTTACATTGCAAAAGAGCAACATCCTCAAATATAATTCCTCCTAAAGAATCTATGAGCTTAGTGGAAGCAAGGTTGTTATTTTCAACGGTAAAATAGAGATCAGACTCTCCTTCTTGAGCTAACGTATCTGTCAGCCACTCTACTGTATCTTTACCAATCCCAGCTTGCCTATACTGTTTCCCTATAGCAATGCTAACACAATAAGGAGCCTTTTGTAACTCTTGTTGATTTAATAGCTCCATACCCTGCTCTGAAAAATCCATTTTATCCAAATCCTCACTTGTGTATGGATTCAGCCTCCTGTAAGCTTCCGGATATTTTTTAATAAATACCACACCTACAATATTACCTTTATCGAAGATAGTCCAGTACCTTCGTTTCATCGGATCTAAATTTAACTGGGCGAGACCGCTTATGAATTCATCTTTATTCTCTGGAAGGTTGAATTGGGGTTTGATATCATCTTCCATCATTATTTCGTATAACTCTTCTCCATGTTCTTTCAGTAGAAGCTTCCATTCTCTCATAAAACAAAGATAAAAGGGAATTATTTTATTATTCTACATCTCTCTTCGCAAAATTAACAGTAATTCAGAGGACATTTCTTGAACCTTACCAAGGAATAGAACTTTCCGAAGAACAGTAGTTTTATTGTAATGGATCAAAAAGATTCCTGAACAATGATCCACTGCGATAGACGCCCCATGTATCACCTTTCAAAACTCTTCTTTTTCATTTGCTTCTTCGCCTCCCGTATTTCTTCTTCCGCCTGATCAATCCTTTCCTGAGCTCTTGCCTTCCGTAAGGCCTCGGCTTCCAGCTCAATTAATTTTGCTTCCATCTTATCAGGATCTTTAGCGTACCGATCTTCTATTTCCGCGGTTATTTCAGGATAGGCCTGCTTGGCTACGCGGAACATAACAGCAGCGGCTTCTATCCGCCGATTTTCTACAAATAGATGCACGCTTAAACCTGTCGTAACAGCAACAATAATCAGCAAAGCCACCCCAGCTATTACCCATCCTTTAGATTTGGGATCGAAGTAATGCCGGTGCTTCACTGGTATATCTTTGGGAATCTTTGCAAGAATTCCTTTGAGCTCTGCAATATGTGTTTGAATTTCCCTACCCGGATAGCTTAAGTCATGCTGCATAACCAGCCTTTCTAATTCATGCAGGGAATTGGTATAATCAGGCATCTGTTGCTGGATCCAGATTTTCAATTCTTCAAATTGAGGTGTATTATCCGGAGTTTCTACTTTTCTTTTATCTAACTCATTTACCTTTTTTACCAATTGCTCTATGATTTCCTCATTCGTATTTCTTTCAGTTGATGTATTTTCCATTGTAGTTCATGAATAGATTAAAACTTTTGTTATCGTCGAAGCCCTTGACCTTGTTCCTGACCTTTACGCTTCTTTTTCTTTTTGCCAGGAAACTCTGGCTCAGGAATTTGAGGAATGGCACTAAATAATTCATCCAGTATAGGGCTACCAGGTATCGTAGTATTCTTTTGGAAACTTGGCCTAGTTCCAGCACCTGTAGGTAAACTTTGCGCCTTTTCAGCTATCACTTGCCTTAATTGTTGGGCCAAAGAAAGAGGTTCTGTTTTCTGCTGCTGATCGACCTGCTCGAAAGCTTTCTTCAGATTACCATAACTTAAGGCTCGGTCGATATCAGAGCCTTTAAAAGAATACTCCTCTTTTTTGAAAGTGACTCCCTGGATCTCATTGGAATTCCCCTTGTATTTATAAAGCATCTCGATCCCTTGTCGGGCTAGTAGCAACTTCAAATGGTCCAGACAATTGGCTTGCGCTTGGACTGACTTAATCTTATCAAACAACTCATATTTCACCCTATCCTCTCCTTTGAGCTGCTGCCGGTTTACCTGTGCTTTATCCTTAGCCAGATAAAAGCCGTACTTTGACGTCAGCTCCTTACAAATACTTGTATTCCGCTTGTGCTGGAAGGCATCCGGAATTGTTTTTCCCTCATTGTTTATCCGGTTGTAGACAATGTGTACATGTGGATGATTTTTATCCTGATGTTTTACAATTAAGAACTGTGTGTTCTGGATTTTCATTCTTTCAAGGTATTCCCTTGCCACCTCTATCATCATCTCATTGTTGAGCTTTGATTGATCGTTTGCGCTCCAGCTTAAGGCAATATGCCCTACTGCCTTTCCTAAATCAGGATTTATTTTTCGTTGCATGTCGAAATCTCGTATGGTTTGATTAAGACGTTCTGTCCGAATGCCTTCTGCATACAGAATTTCTGCCTCCTGCTTTTGCACGACATACCGCAAGCATCCTCCAAAACTTTTACCGGTGATTACTTTCCCTATCATCTTTGTTCAGGTATGTTAAAGCGTTGTCAATCTCGACCAGGATATCGCGGCACTTTAGAGCTACTGACAGGATTCCCTGCTGATGGGCTAGCTTAGTCAGCTGGTTCAGATTATTAGCCAGGCCTGCCAGCATTCGTAAAATACCTAGTTCTTCTACGGTTAGCCTTGGGACTACCTTGGCCGTTTTCGCTGAAGCTCTGATCCAATTGCTCGCCCTCATTCCTGCAGCCTTCGCCTTATTTTCGATCAGGAACTTTTCAGTGGCAGTCAGTCGGATTCTGATATCCATTTCCCGTCTGACTTTCTTCTTTGGCGCTCCACCTTTATGTTTCCGGACTTTATCATTCCGATTTTCTTCCATCTTAAATTCTGTTTAAGGGTGTCTCCTTTTGCGACCAACGGGAGAAAAAGGCAAGTTTTTCCGGCTGCCGCCGGAAGAGTTTTTGTGGAACAAAAACACAAACTTGCTCCTTACAGGACGCAGAGACTACCGCGTACTTTCGTGATGCGATAGATTAGTTTTATTAGATCTTCATGCCGTGGCTTTTACCTACCGATCGCGATTGTAAATACTCATTGATGTCCTTAAAGTCTTTATAAAACTTGCCTGCATCTATCCCGTCAATACCCGATTCCTTTATTTTCTCGGAAGCCTTTTTACCTGCCAGATCATTATTCAAAAGCAGGAAAACCTCCTGGTGATTTTTTAATATATCCAAGCTTCTCAATAGCAGACTAACAGAGTTCAGGATCAGAAAATTGACGTGGGATTGCTTGTGTTGCTTCAATTCTAAAAGGGAAAGGAAATCGATAAAGCCTTCAAACAGGCAAACGGATTTCGAGCCATTGTCGATAAAGCTAATATCCTTCGGAGAGGATGAGCCTTTGAACCAGGAATTGCGAAGTTCATACCCTCTGGAACGGTTGGGAAAACCGATAGCATAATAATTCCTATCAGCTATGCTAAAATTTACTTGTTTACAGTAGCTGTTTGCAGTTGAGAGACTGATCCCTCTCTGATTTAGGTAGCTGATCAGGGAAAAGCTATGAAGGGATGTAGTTTCTTTGATAATGATTTTCGGATCTTCCGTTGCTTTTACACCTGCAGCATCCGGCTGGTGAAAAGAAAGATAAGCATCTGCCGAGGCTAGTATTTGCAAGAACTCAGAAATGGAGCAACCGTGCAAACGGATTCCCAAATCTATTATTGATCCGCCCTCACCAGTGCCGTGATCATACCAGGCATTTAGTTTCGTGTTTACTTTGAAAGAGGGATGCTTCTCATCCCGCAAAGGGGAACAATACCAATAGTCATTACCTTTTATATATACTGGTCTGATTCCTTGTTTAGTTAGATATTCCACTATAGGAATATGCTTTGCTTCATTGCAACTTAAAGTCTTCATAAGAGATGTCGTAAAAATTTGATGATTTGATGAAAGGGAAGCTTAATCTTATAATTTTCAACCACTTAACTCATCATCAATCTTTCATCAAATAAATCATCAGCCGTTTTTCCGGATTTTTCCTTGCATCCGCCTTTGGGAACTTGATGAATTATTGATGCCGTTTTGATGACAGTATTTTATTGATTATTAATAGATTATATTAGAATCATCAAATCATCCAGAATCATTAAGCTTCAGAATCACTTCGATCGTTAAAGTATAAAAGCGCCCTTTCTGGGTAGTCTCGTAGATACTTCCATCGCTCGATATACGGTATTGAGTGTAGACATTGGAATTAGGAGATGGCTTCAAATTCCAGACGTTCTGTAGGATCCTTCGAATGGCTCCCGTGTCATGATTGCGAAACCCTTTCCGGTTAAGCCAGTCCTGAACATCACCCACACAGAACCTTATCTCCTGTGCTTCTTTTTCGTCAGCAATAGCCAGCAACAGTTGGGCGATTTCCACTTCGAGCTTGTTCCGGTTCTGACGAATCACCTTTCTTAGTGCCGGAGTAGCAATCTGCTGAGCAGTGAACCACATCCGCGATTGCTTGGTGGTTGAAAGCTTCCGGTTGATCAGGTAATGAATCAGAAAGGGGATTTCAGCTTTCATCTCAGCCAACAACCGCTGATCGTCTTTTTGAAGCACCGGGATCTTTCGTATCCAGTACCTTGTTTCTCCCGGATCAATTAATACAAAATTGTCCTCGTTGTTGCTGCATAAAATAAACTTTCCGAAAAATTCAATTTCCTGCCTATCCTGGCCTTTAGCTTCTGTTTTATAAAAAGAGGCTGTACTTAGGTTCTTCAACCGTTCTGAATCTTCCCGCCTTTCCAGAAACGTTTCATCTACTCCAATAAGCACTTTATGCGCCCATTCGGCATTGAAGTTTGACCGGAAGTCTTCATTGGTGTTGATGGTCATATTATCGCCGAAGATGGCCTTCAACAGGTTTAGAAAGGTTGTTTTTCCAGTATTCCGCTCCGAACTGACCAAGCAAAGGATGGGGAGCACTTGCATCGGCATTTCAAGCAGGATCTTAAGATAATCAAGGCCATATTCCAGCTGGTCACCGAAAATGTGTCCGAGGTAGGTCAGTGTTCGAACTGGTTTTCCTTCTTTTGGCACGTGGGCGAAAGGATAATACCTGTTGTAAAAGTTACCAATAATCCGCTGATACTGCAGGTGGCTTGGGACAAAGCAGAAGCCATCATACTTTGGTATTTCTGACAGAAAAGATTTACCATGATCCTGCTTTATGCATTCTACTGACCAGGGAATAAGCATTACCATAAAATCACCGGAAGCTAAAGGCTTCTTGACGGTCTTATAGTAAGTGGTACCTATGCGAATGTATTGGGACACTGCTTCCAT
The DNA here is from genome assembly GCA_966211215.1 of uncultured Pedobacter sp. Taxonomy (GTDB): domain Bacteria; phylum Bacteroidota; class Bacteroidia; order Sphingobacteriales; family Sphingobacteriaceae; genus Desertivirga. The sequence continues at coordinate 50,137 of CBIHNR010000006.1, read as the reverse complement.
AGACTTATCTCCTCCTCAAATGACGCTTTGAAACATAACTTTCTGCTTTAGCAGCAATTTCCTCGCTTGTCATCTTCTTGTGAGACAGTAGCCAGGAAATAAGAGCCTTTTTAGAAAACCGAATACCGCCGTTTGGTAATGCTATGTAAGGGATGTCTCCTGACGATTTCAGCTGATACAAAGTTTGCCTAGCGTAACCTGTAATTTTTTCGGCAACTCCATATCCTCCGATCTCATCTTCATCAGGTAGGTTTGGCGCTGAGCTTTGTGGAGTTGATTCTTTTAAAAGTGCTAATAGATCTGATACTTTCAGGTCTATCAAGCGAGTGTTTTCATTTATACTCATTTGCTTTCCGTTTGGTATGGAAGCAAAGGAATAGAGGAAAATAGATCTACACGAACGAACGAAGGTTATCGTACGAACGTACTTTAGTGTAATCTATATAGTACTATTGATTTTTATCTTACTATAACTTTCGTAAGCTTCCTTGTAAACTTCTGAATATTCTGCTGGCGTGCTTTTGACCCTCTCTGTTTCAAGAAAGGTTAAATTTTGAGCTTCACTTAGAATAAAAACGTCACGAATAAGATTTCTGTAAGAATACTTTAGAATACGATCTGAGAGAATCTTCCGGTCATCAATACAAAATTTTAAAAATCCTGCTAAAGTTTTATTTAGCGCTCTTGCATCTATAACCTTTACAAGTTCTATTTTTTCCTCATCGCCGAATTTAAAAAGCGGCCCATTTTTACTTCCTTTATTAAGGTTCTGTAGAAATCTTTTAAAGGCCAATTCCTTTTCGGTAAGAGTTTTACCTTCTAGCCAAAAGTCGTAAAAGGTACTATAAGTAGTAATACTACTTATCTCACTTTGATCAGGATCAGAAGGCTTCTCTAGTATTCTTTTTCGCCAATCTTGACTTGATAACAAATGAAATATTTCATCCCTCTCCCGACGTTCTTTAATTGGATAAATTAAACCTGTGATAAAGTATCCTCCAAAACCAATAAATATAGCAGTCAATAGATGTAGGGTTATATCTAAAGGATCTGATTTTTTTACAGCCAAGTACATAAATATCAAAACCAGGGCTGCAATAGTTAAGGACAGGATTATAAAAAATAGATAATGGAATAGATAAACATGAATATAGAACCATCTCAACTTACTCGCTTCAACTTCCTTCAACCCTTTGAACTTGCTTCTAATTTGACTTAGTCTTTCATCATAATTCAAATGACTATAACGCCCCGACATTTCATCCAACCAATTTCGATGATCTATACATAGTATAAGTTGAACTGGCACAACCCAGATTGAAATTACAACAAGTCCACCTAAAATAGCTGATCTAAAAGGCGGTAATAACAGGTATAATAAAACCAATAAGGCAACGGCACCAATCTCCGTAAAGATTCTTTTCATAGGTTAGATATATGTTTTTCAGAAGTAGAGAAGTATTATTGCTTTTCGTCAGCGTCTGCTTCGACCGAACCTTCGCTAACTTCATTACCCAATGCTGGAAACTTTAACATTTCAGCTTTTTTCTTCTCATCGACAATTTTAGCATAAATCTGGGTCATTTCTAACTTACTATGTCCAAGCAATTCTTTCATTGTGTAAATGTCAATCCCGAAAGTCAGACCAATGGTTGCAAAGGTATGTCTAGCAGCATGAAAATGTAGATTTTTCTTCAAGCCAACCTCCAACAAAACTTCAGATAAAAGTTCACTACCTGGCTTGATGGCAAATCCCAAAAAACTTTCCTATTAATTTCATGCTTTTCAACTTCGTCTATAATCTGAAGTGCATCTTTAACCAATGGGATTCGAACAACTTTTCGTGGTGTCTTTGCTGGCCTAAACACAATTTCACCTTTTACTATCTCTTCATAGCTTAGCTTCTTAACATCCGAGAACCTTAATCCCGTAAAACACGCAAACAAGAAAGCCTGTCTTACTTGCGGATTTCCATTTGCAGGCGTGCATTTCGCCAGGGATCGGACTTCCTCTATTGTTAAGGTTGTACGCTCCATGTATTCTTCTTCAACAATCTTAAAAGTCTCAAAAGGTGATTTTTGAATAATTCCCCTTATTTTAAGTTTATTGAAATACTGCCGAAAGACAGACATATAGGCAGAGGCGGTATTCTGACTCACCTCCTTCAATAGATAATTCTGAAAACGTTGTAGGAGAACTTCGTCAACATCGTTGAATACAATGTTTTTATTGGGAAGGAACTTATTTAAATGAATCGTCAGACACTCCAACTTATAATTATATTTAGTTTCCAGGCATTCGTCCAGATAATCTAATAAATTATAATTTATGCTCTCGGGGGCTTTATATCCATGCTGGGAAAAGTTCAGCTGATCCTCTCTTTTATTCCGGATAGATTGAATAAGCTTTAATTTATCCTTGTCGGCCTCTGTAATTCGTACACCTTTTTCAGAGTAATCCTTATCGACCTGAATGCGCAAAAACTCATAATTGCGCTTACCTTTGCCATCACCATTTTTGGAATAGATATCTAGGTAAGCACTAAACTTCCCAGATTTCAGTTTCTTATATCGTACTGTTACCATGTTACTTTGTTACTCGGCATGTTTAAAAAGATTCATAGGAGTAACAAAAGTAACAAAGATTGAAATAAATTGCTAGCGAAAAGGATAAATAGAATCAATACAATGACCTATAAGACAATAAGTTATATAGACAAATCTATTGTATCCTATGCTGCTTTATAACAAATAAAAACATGGCCGGAATATACCTCCACATACCCTTCTGTAAAAAAGCTTGCCTCTATTGCGACTTCCATTTTACAACCTCTTTAAAATATAAAGATGAATTGCTCAACGCCATGCATACGGAGCTTCAATTGCAAAAAGGCTATCTCAAAGAATCTATAGAAACTATCTATTTTGGAGGAGGTACGCCATCTGTTATTGGCGCTGACGAAATTCAAAAGCTTCTTGATACAATCACCTCAATAAATCAAGTAAGCAATAATGCAGAAATCACCCTCGAAGCCAATCCCGATGACCTCAGCCAGGAGAATGTCAAGGCATTAAAGCAAACGCAGATTAATCGTTTCAGCATCGGCATTCAATCATTTTTTGAAGAAGACTTACATTGGATGAACAGGGCTCACAATGCCAGCGAAGCAGAAAGTTCTGTAAAGCGGGCACAAGATGCTGGCTTTGAGAATATTACCATCGATTTAATTTACGGCTATCCTCTGCTCAACAACGAAAAATGGAAAAGCAATATCCGCAAAGCGATAGAACTGGAGGTTCCCCATATTTCTGCCTACTCCATGACGGTTGAAGATAAAACCGCCCTCGCCAGCGCCATTCGCAAAGGCAAACAGCCTAAAATGAACGAATCGCAAAGCGCCGAGCAATTTCTTATCCTTATGGAAATGCTCGAAGAAGCTGGTTTCGAACATTATGAAATTTCCAACTTTGCAAGGCCGGGATGCTATTCCCGCCATAATTCCAACTATTGGAAAGGCATTCCGTATTTAGGAATTGGCCCTTCTGCACACTCTTTTAATGGCGACACCCGGCATTGGGACATCCCCAATAACGCAAAGTACATTGATTCACTTTTAAAAGGAATGATTCCTTCTGAAACAGAAATTCTTACTCAGGAGAATAAGCTGAACGAATATATTATGACTTCGTTAAGAACTATCTGGGGGATGGATTTATCGAAAGTAGAAGCTGATTTCGGTTCAGATTACCGACAATTGGTAACAAGTGCAATGGAAGAATTTTTGGATAAGGATTGGATCCACCTTACTGAGAACATCGTCCGCTTAACCAAAGAAGGCAAACTTTTTGCAGACAACATCGCGGCCGAGCTGTTTGTTGATACTGAAAACTAATAGTCCATAAGAAAACCCAGTAAATAAAAATTAGCTCTGTAAATCTGCTAAATTAGTTTCCTTAAAATCTTACTCTATGTATCAGGCTGTATGTTTTGGAGAAATTTTATGGGATAATTTTAAAGACGGCAAAAAAGCAGGAGGCGCGCCAATGAATGTTGCCTTGCACCTCCATAAACAAGGCATTAAAAGCTACCTTATAAGCAGCGTTGGCATTGATGCAAATGGAGACGAACTTCTTCTCTTTTTAGAAGATAATCAGCTTAATACACATTTCATACAAAAGCATGCAACCTTGCCTACCGGGATAGTTGAAGTAGAGCTGGATAAAAATCTACATGCCTCATACACTATTGTTAAGCCGGTTTCATGGGATGAAATACATTTCGCGAATGAATTTATTGATATTACCAAAAACGCTGATGTACTGGTTTTCGGCAGCTTGGCTTGCCGCAGCGAAATAAGCCGAAACACGCTTTTCAAATTACTTCCGCTAGCTAAGCTTAAAGTTTTCGATATGAATTTAAGGCCGCCACATTTCCATGAAGAAATTCTGATTTCGCTTTTAAACGCCTGTGATATTCTGAAAATCAACGAGGTGGAAATCGAGTATCTAACTCAGCTATTTGGATTAAGCCATTTAACTAGCGATGAGCAACTTAGGGAATTAAGTCAAAAAACCAACACTCCCGTAATCTGTGTTACTCTGGGCGGCGACGGCTCCATTATTTTTTATAAGGATGAAGTGATTAAGCATAAAGGATATAAAGTGGAACTTGCCGATACTGTGGGAGCAGGCGATGCATTCTTAGCCACTTTCATTGGCGGCTATCTAAAAAAGCTGCCTATTAAGCAAGTACTTGATAAGGCATCTGCAGCAGGGGCTTTTGTCGCATCAAAGCATGGCGCTAACCCACAATACAACCAAACCGACCTGGAAAATATCATTAACCAGTAATTTCATTTTTACATCCCTCAAACAAGCCTTGCCTGCCAAACTATTAACTTCGTTTATCCGTTACAATCAGAAAGGTGCATTATGCGGGGCTATTCTTTTTCCCAGTTTCTACCCAACGAACTCCCCAAAGGTGGCTTTGAAGAGTTACTGAAACTTTTTTTAGAACTATTAAACTATACATCCGGCGATGCCAATGAGGCTTTAGCATGGATGAACGAGTTGGATAAGCAATACAGCCTTACCCGGGATGAATATGGCATGGGCGACTTTATTGATGACCTTAAGCAAAAGGGCTACATTGATAACGACGACAATAATAAAGGCGGCTTTGTAATTACTGCAAAAACTGAACAAAGCATCCGTCAATCGGCTCTGGAAGAAATTTTCGGTAAGCTTAAAAAATCGGGCAGAGGAACACACAATACTAATATTTCAGGCTTAGGCGAAGAAAAAAATGCCGACCGGCGCGATTATGAATTTGGCGACAGCCTCGACCAGATCGACATGACGGCCTCTATCCATAACGCTCAGATAAACCATGGGATCAGCGATTTTACTATGACAGAACGCGACCTTGAAGTGGAGGAAAAGGATTACAGAACCCTCACTTCAACGGTATTAATGATTGATATTTCCCACTCAATGATTCTTTATGGCGAGGACCGCATTACTCCTGCCAAAAAAGTTGCGATGGCGTTGGCGGAGCTAATCAGGACTAAATACCCTAAAGATACACTTGACATTGTAGTGTTTGGAAACGATGCCTGGCCTATCGCCTTAAAAGACCTTCCCTACTTACAAGTGGGCCCTTACCATACCAACACTTATGCTGGACTGGAGCTTTCAGTCGATATTTTACGGAGGCGAAAAACCCACAATAAACAAATCTTCATGATTACCGATGGCAAACCCACCTGCTTAAAAGAGGGCACCAAATATTATAAAAACAGCATCGGGCTTGACCGCAAGGTAGTAAACAAAACGCTGAATAAGGCTGCAGAATGCAAACGCCTTAACATCCCGATAACTACATTCATGATAGCCCGCGATCCTTACTTACAACAATTTGTAAGGAAATTCACTGAAATAAATGGAGGCAAAGCTTTCTATAGTTCATTAAAAGGCTTGGGTGAGTACATTTTCGAAGACTACATCCGCAACAGAAGAAGGACTGTAAGATGAGGACGGAGGTCGGAGGACCGAAGTCTGAAATGCAAGATAAAGCATCAGAACGCAAACATTCGGACTTTCCGACTTCCGACATCCGACTTTCTGACATCAGACATCAGACATCAAATAAGTAACAACACATGAGTAAACTACTTGATATAAAAACATTTGGCGAACTAAAAAAATCGGGATACCGCCCCCGGCCAATTAAACAGGAACTTCGTGAAAACCTTATAGCACAATTAAAAAATAAAGAAGCTGGTTTTGAAGGGATTATCGGTTATGAAGATACGGTAATTCCAGATTTGCAAACGGCTATCCTTTCGCAACATAATATTCTATTGCTAGGCCTTCGGGGGCAGGCAAAAACGCGTATTGCCCGTTTAATGGTTAATCTCCTTGATGAATACGTGCCCTATGTAGAAGGCTCCGAATTATTCGAAGACCCGTTTGAGCCAATCTCCTGGTTCGCCCGTACTCGTTTGCATGAACAAGGTGACGATACCCCGATTGCCTGGATGCACCGTTCTGAACGGTATACCGAAAAACTGGCCACTCCCGATGTTACCGTTGCGGATTTAATTGGTGACGTTGACCCGATAAAAGCCGCTACATTAAAGCTTGCTTATTCAGATGAGCGCGTGCTCCACTTTGGGCTTGTACCCAGGGCACACCGGGGAATCTTTGTTATTAACGAATTACCAGATTTGCAAGCACGTATCCAGGTAGCCTTATTTAACATCCTTCAGGAAAAAGATATCCAAATTCGTGGTTTCAAGCTAAGACTGCCGCTCGATGTACAGTTCGTGTTCACTGCTAATCCAGAAGATTATACCAACCGTGGCTCAATAGTTACGCCTTTAAAAGACCGTATCGAAAGCCAGATATTAACGCACTACCCTCGAAGTATCGAGATCTCCAAAAAAATCACCCAGCAAGAGGCTTCCTTAACTCAAGACCAAAGAGAAAAAGTAGAGGCGGATGGGCTGGCAAAAGACCTTGTTGAGCAAATTGCCTTTGAAGCCCGTAATTCAGAGTACATTGATAAAAAGTCTGGAGTGTCTGCCAGGTTAACTATTTCAGCCTTCGAAAATCTGATTAGCAATGCAGAAAGAAGGATGATCTTAAACGATGAAAAAAGCACGTTCGTAAGAATTTCCGACTTTTTAGGCGTCATCCCCGCTATTACCGGAAAAATTGAATTGGTTTACGAAGGTGAGCAGGAAGGGCCGGCCAAAGTTGCTAATATCCTTGTGGGCAAGGCAGTGAAGACTTTATTTATTAAATATTTCCCTGACCCTGAGAAAATTAAGCGTTCTAAAACCGAAAATCCATACATGCCGATAACCAACTGGTTTAGCTCCAGCAACAGTGTCAACATACTCGACGACCTTTCTGAAAAAGAATATAAAGAGGTTTTAAACTCAATTCCGGGCTTAAAAGCTATAACCAAACAGTTTCATCCCCGTATAAGCGAAAATCAGCAATTGTTGCTAATGGAATTCCTGCTGCATGGGCTATCCGAGTTTTCTCAATTGAGCAAATCTTTTCTGGATAATGGTTATGGGTTTAAGGATATGTTAGGAAGTTTGTTCAATGCCACATTTGACGACGATGAAGATACTTTCGATGATGATAATCGTTATTAAAGTATCCCAAAAAATCCTCTGATAATGGAGGATGATTAAAGTTTTTTTTAATGGCTCACAGGATTCTTCCTTTATTAATTATTAGCGTTGTACTGCTGCTTATCGACTGGTACATATTTAAAGCCCTTAAAACTTTAAATAAAAAGCCCAGCCACAGTAACTCAACTTTTGCAATTTGCTGGTGGGGTTATTCATTTATCCTGCTGGCTGGCATTTATTCAAGCATCTACTTTAACTTATTTCTAACTCTCAGGGCTGTTATTCTGGTGGCTTTTGTACTTACTTTTGTTTCTAAAGTATGCTATTTGCCCTTTTTGTTTATCGATGATATTCGGCGGCTTACTGTAAAGTTTAAATTGAAACGAAGCAGAAAGCAACCTTCCGACAGGCCAGTACTACCAGATCCGATTCCTTCTGAAGATAAGATAAGCCGGTCTGAGTTTATTGTTAAAAGCGGGCTGGTAGTAGCGTCAATTCCCTTTGCGTCACTAACGTGGGGAATAGTTTCCGGCGCCTATGATTACCAGGTGATCCGCAAAAAGCTCTATCTAAAAAACCTTCCCAAAGCCTTCGATGGCATTAAAATGGCACAAATATCTGATATACATTCAGGTAGTTTTTATAATCGCAGGGCTGTTTTAGGTGGGGTTGAGATGCTTTTAGGCGAAAAACCTGACTTTATTTTTTTCACCGGTGACCTGGTAAACAATGTTGCTTCAGAAATGCGGGACTATCAGGATATCTTTTCCAGGGTTAAAGCTCCTCTTGGCGTTTATTCAAGCCTAGGGAACCATGATTATGGTGAATATAAATTCGGCACGTGGGACAATCCTGAAAAGTTCAAAAACATGGAAGTTTTGAAAAAAACGCATAAGAATATGGGCTGGGATTTATTACTAAATGCCAACAGAACGCTTAAAGTTGATAACGAAGAAATAGCTATCATCGGCGTTGAGAACTGGGGGGCTGGAGCGAGATTTCCTAAAAAAGCAAATTTGCCTTTGGCTATGCAAGGCGTTGAGGATGCCCCGGTAAAACTTTTATTATCTCACGACCCAACTCACTGGAGAGCACAGGTACTAAATAATACTGATATTGACGCCATGTTTAGCGGGCACACACATGGCATGCAGTTCGGCGTACGTATCAAAGAATTACAATGGAGCCCGGTAAAGTACCTTTACAATGAATGGGCAGGTTTGTACCAGGAAAACGGGCAGCAGCTATACGTTAATGTTGGCTATGGCTTTCTGGGCTATCCTGGGAGGGTTGGAATTTTGCCAGAAATAACGATATTTGAATTAAAGCGGGCTTAATCCGCTTTAAAACAAATGTTTGCATGGCATCATTGCTTAGCTTAACCTTAAAAAAGATCATCCGCCCAAGCCTAGACTTTCTTCTTTTTAGTAATATTTTTATTGGTCTATGTGCTGTGGCACAGGCAGGCGTAACTTATCATTTGCTAAATGCCAAATGCGATAAATATGTTCTAGGCCTACTGTTTTGCTCTACCTTGGCTTTATACAATTTCAGCATGTTTTTGGCAAAGCCGAAGGAGCCTAAAAAATCTCCTTTCAGAAGAGTAAGGTGGATTTTTGGGCATTATAATTTGATGGTAACTATCACATTGGTTGCTGTGCTGTGTATAGTTCCAATGATATTCTTCCTATCGGCGGCATCGCAAATGCTACTACTGTTTCTGGGAGTTATATCTGTAGCTTACAATCTCCCCCTTTTTACCGTAAATGACAAGAAATTTAGCCTCAGGAATATTCCCGGTCTAAAACTATTCATTATTGCCTTAACCTGGTCGTTAAGCTGTGTATTGTTGCCTATTATCGAAACCGGCTATCAAATTCCAGCGGGCGATACCATGGTGCTTATAGCAAAACGTTTTCTGTTTGTTGCTGCAATAACTGTCCCTTTCGATATCAGGGATTTGTTTCAAGACCGCAATCAAAACCTGAAAACCATACCGGTAATGCTCGGTGAAAAAAAAGCTTTAATCTTCTGCCAGTTACTTTTAGCTATTTACATCAGCTTATTATTTCTCTATACCAAGTCTGTGGATGCAGATTTTATTGGACTCGCACTCACAATCATACTTGCAGGGTGGCTTATCTTTAAATCGAGGCTAGAAAAAAATGAGTACTACTACTTTTTCTTTCTAGATGGAACGATGATTCTTCAGCTCATTATGCTGTTCTTAACCAATGCATTATGGCCAGCCTAAGCGGCCTTATATATCGCTTCTAGAATACAAACTTATAGCCAATTCCACGCACGGTTTGCAAATACTGAGGCACATCCGGATTACCTTCAATCTTTTTCCTCAACCTTACAATATGCATGTCCAAAGTACGGGTGTTGACATCCGAGTTATACCCCCAAACAACCATCATCAATTCATCGCGGTTGATAACCTTACCGTTGTTTTTAAGAAAATAGAGTAAAATTCTGTTCTCCAGAATCGTTAGCTCCACTTTCTTTCCATCCTTAAGCAATGAATGCGTATTAGGATAGTGTTCCATATTTCCAAACCGGCTTACTTCGGACCTCTCATTATTGATAACATATTTCACCTTGTTTTCAATTAAGGCAACAAGCACATCCATATTAAAAGGCTTGGTTACGTAATCAGAAATTCCCTGGCTATAAGCATCAATTTTGTCAACATCCTGGGCTTTGGCAGTCATCATTATAATTACATTTTCAAAGCCCTTTTCTCTTACATCTTTGCAAACATCAATTCCTTGCTTTCCCGGCAGCATCCAGTCAAGCAAAACTATTTCCGGGCGCTCGTTTAAAATCAGCTGTTCAGCAATATCTCCATTAGCTGCTTCTAGCACGTTATAACCTTCAGATTGCAGCCTATGGGCTACCAGGAAACGTAAATTCTCGTCATCTTCTACAATTGCAACTTTAACATTCTTCATCTAGTAATTGATTTATAGCTATATTCTTCTAATTATAAGGCAGTATGATAGTAAATTCAGAACCGACGCCAACCTTGCTTCTAACAAAAATTTCGCCTTGCATAAAGTTAACAAGCTCTTTGCAAAAAGCTAATCCCAATCCAACACTCCCCTGTTGGTTGTACTCACTTTGAATACGGTAAAACTTTCTGAAAATATTCTTCAATTCATCCTTAGGAATACCAATACCTTGGTCTGCAAACCTAAAAACAATATTCGCCCTTTCAAGGCATACATCAATATCCAGAGATTTTCTTGTGGGCAGCGAGTATTTAAAAGCATTGTCAATCAGGTTTTGGAACAAACTGGAAAGCAAAACCATATCTGTGGTAAAATATTCAACATTATGAATGGAATAATGTATTTCGAAATCTGGATGTTTTAATTGATAGGCGTCTACAAGATTTTGAATAAACACTTCAAGGTTAAGCTTAGACTTCTTAATCTGGATGGAATGGTTTTCTATCTGCGTAAACGAAAGTAATTTGTTCATTAAATCATTCAGCTTATCAGCTTCCTCGTCTAATATCTTGCCGTAGTGAGTTCGTTCGCGGTCGGTTAGCTGATTGGCGCTTCTGATATTATTCCCAGCTATTTTAATTACACTTACCGGCGTTTTAAACTCATGAGTAAGATTATTCACGAAATCGTACTGAAGCTTAAACAGTTTATTATTAATACTCAGGTTTCGATAAATCAGATAACCGATAAATCCAAGAGCGCCATAAACCAGCAGAACCGCCAAAGCCAGAGGGGCAAATCTGCGGTTAACTTCGGCCGACAAAAAATCGGGAGAAGCACTGTAGTACAGTTTGTAACTTGAAAATGCACCAGCAAGAGGCAATTCAGTACTAACAAGGCTGCTATCAGAATTTACACTTTCGAAAGTTATCGGCCGGATACTTATATTTTGGTAAAGTTTGGGATGATTGTTCTTAATAGCCAGCTTATAAGGATCGAGCTTAAAAGAAAGCACATCCTGATCATAAACTGGCGAATTGGTTTGCCTTCTATACATCAGCCCCTTAAAAACCTTCAGTTCCTCCTCTCGCGGAATGTTCATAAACGTAACCCGATTTTGAGTGATATTATAGAACACACCGTAAGAATCTTCTTTTAACATTGTTTGTGTGGTATCTGCAGTCTGCAAAAAGGCCGATAGCTTAGCCGCAACGCTGTTAAATTCACCAATATAGGGAATGGACTCCATTGGGCTTTTCCCCTTTGAAAGAGTGACAGAATCGGCTGGCAATGACCTTCCAAATTGGAAAACTGCCTTCGGATGAATGGACAAGTTGTTCACCACAAAAGCATTGGAAAGCCCATGGTTACTTATTTCCGTGTCATAAAAAATAATTCGGCTTACAAAGGGATAGGTGTTGATAACGGTATCGGCATATTTAGCAGCCGAAGCCGAGTCGAGGTAGCCCTGATAGAAAGAGACTTCTGAAACTTTATTCTGAAAGAAATCGGTATAAGGCTTTATTGTAGCGTCAAACACCTCTATTTTCTGCCTCTCGAACTCATTATAGACATATCTGGAGGTAAAATTATAAGCTATTATTAATGCCGCAATAAGGGAAGTTGCTATTAAGACGATAAAAACCGTATTAAGCAGTAAGTTTTTCCGCTGTGAAAATTTCCGTACTACCATTCGCCTTACTTCTCGGACAGGTTTTCGTTTAAAAACGCTTCCAGCCTGGTATAAAAATCAATACGGTTTTCAGGATTCCTCAAAGAGTATTTCTCTTTTTCTTTAACAATGTAAGTTACCGGAATGTTCCTTTTCCTAAGCTCGCGTACAAACTGGTTAGTCTCATTAACCTTTACCCGGGCATCCTTAGCGTCCTGGGCTATAAACACCGGACGCTTTATTCTATCTGCATGAAATACCGGCGAAGCCTGGCGTAGATAGTCGATATCTGTTTCCGGGTCGCCTATCATTTCATAATACATTTGCAATGTAGGCTTGTAATAAGGCGGCACCGCTTTGAGGTACGAAAAAAGATTTGTGTAGCCCGCCTGGGATGCACCACAAGCATATAGATCCGGCTGATAACATAGGCCATTCAGTGCACAAAAGCCTCCAAACCCTGATCCATAAATTCCTATTCGTTTTTCATCGGCTATGCCCTGGCTTATTAACCATTTTACCCCATCGGTGATATCGTTCTGCACAATAGTGCCCCATTTCTTAAAAGCTGCAATCCAGAATTTCTTGCCATATCCATCAGAGCCCCGAAAGTTAACCTGAAACACCGCATAACCACGATTGGCGAGGAACTGTACTTCGGAGCTATAACCCCAGGAGTTTCTGCTTGCCGGCCCGCCATGTGGCAACACAACAACAGGCAGCTTTTTAGCTTTAAATCCAAGAGGAAGCGTTAAATAGCCATTGATGTCAATCCCTTCTCTATTTTTAAAAACGATAGGTTTCATACTGCACATCTCACTTTCCTTTAAAGAAGGGTTAATTTCACTTAATAAAATGAGCTTTTTGCTTTTGGCTTTGTAGAGATAAAAAGCCCCCTGGCTTCTGTCAGTAAAAGTCCTTACTATAAAGTTGCTATCCGACGTATCCTGATCCGTGATAACAACTTCTGTATTGGGCAGTAATTTTTGCAAAGCGGTGTAAATAACCTTGGCAGAACTGTCTAAATATAGGCGTTCTTTTTTCCAGGTTTCAAAGCTTGCATAAATCAGCTTTTTCTTTTTATATGAATATCCGCCATCAGAAACGTCTACATGCTTGTGGCTAAAAACTTCAGCAACCTCTCTGCCCGTATTGCAATCAAATTTTACCAGGGCAGATTTGTCCCGGTTGATATTTGATATAGCATAAATACAAGTTTTTAAAGAGTCGCAGAAACCAACCGGAGTTATCCGACTCTTGAAATTGTTGGTTATTATCGGTTTAAAACGTTCGTTTTCTTCTGTCCGGAACAATAACGTTTCGTTTACGCCATCGCTCGCCAGAGCCATGCGGAGTTTGCCCTCTTCATCAGAGAACCATTGAAAAATATTTCCCGGATTTTCACCCGCTAATTTTAAATTTCCACTACTAATATTGAGTCGGTAGGCGTCAAAAACAGTCGAATCGCGTTTATTCAGTCCTACTAATAACTCGCCATTTACTATATTTTTAGTGTTGATTAATTTTAGGCCTAGTTTTTCGTCTGATAGCAGTTCGCGATAACCTTCTCCGTCCTTATTTACCGAATACAAAAAAGCACCTGTTCGATTATCCTTAGTAAAAATTAATTGATTGTTGTTCGCCCAACAATAAAACCCAACATTTCTTCCCTGCAAATGTGTTATTCGTTTCGCATGTTGTGTTCCAATTGGCTGTACATATAAATTAAGCCTGTTTTCGAAAGGCTTTAAAAACGAAATAAAACGCCCATCTGGCGATATCTGGAAATTAGTTTTTTCAGGGTTTCTAAAAAAATCTTCTAAAGGTATCCGCCTTGCAGCTTTCTCGTGTGCGCAACTTGCAAGCAAGTATAAAAACGTTACAAGAACACCTACCTTAAACCGTTGCAACATACAAATCCTCTCAATAATTTAGGTTCGAATTACTAAAATATACCTTTTGCATCATCTAAAACGTAACATTTAGAATACATCGAATGTAATATAAATAAGCATTTAGGCGTATATTTAACAACAAGCTCAACAAAATACAAAGTATTGCCCTGTAAATGGCTGTCTTTATGAACAAAACACTCTTAAGTTTACTGTTTCTATTTCTTTCACTGGGCGCTCTAGCACAAAGAAGCACAGATGATGCCCTGGCACTTCAATATTTCCGTGAAGGAGAGTTTGAAAAGGCCGCATCTATTTACGAAAAGCTTTTTAATCGTGGCAGCAACCAGCAATTCTACTATGAGCAATATTTAAGTACACTACTGAGGCTTAAAAAGTATGATGATGCCGAAAAAGCGGTAAAAAAAATGATGAAAGCTTTTCCAGAGAGCTTTTCATACCAAATTGATTTTGGAAGGTTGCTTCGGGAACAAGGCAATGTTCAAAAAGCAAATGAGTGGTATGATAACCTGGTAAAAAATCTGCCTAAAGAAGAATTTGCAATACGCGAACTTTCCATAGCTTTTTACAGGGCAGAGGCCTATGATTATGCTGCGAAGGCATTACTTAACGGAAGAAAAGTGCTTCATAACGAAGGGGCTTTTGCATATGACCTGATTTCTTTATACCGCTATCAAAAAAATAAACCGATGCTTATTCAGGAGTACCTGGAAATTTTAGGAGCACCAGAAACAGAGCAAAACATTGTTAATCAGGCAAAGAATACTTTCTCTACAGTATTTGATTCCCCCGAAGATTACAATCAACTACGAATAGCTATTCTTCGCAAACTGCAAAAAGCACCACAAAATATTCCTTATGCCGACCTGCTTGCATGGCTTTATATACAGCAAAAGCAGTACGACATGGCCCTAAAGCAAATTATAGCACTGGATAAAAGGCTTAAAGAAGAAGGTGACCGGGTGTTTAACTTATCGGTGATGCTGATAGCGAATAAATCGTACGAAACTGCGATCGAAGGGCTGCAATATTTAATCAATAAAGGCAAAGAAAATACCTTTTACATACCCGCTACCATACAATTACTCAATGCTAAAAACCACCTGGTAACCGATGGTAAAGCAAGCCCGGCAGAATTGCTTCAGCTGGAAAAGGATTTTCAGAACATGCTAACCGAATTTGGCAAATCGGCAACAACTGTTTATGTTACTTTACAGCTTGCAAACCTTCAGGCATTTCAACTCAATAAGCCCAAAGCAGCTGAGGCTTTGCTGGAAGATGCTCTCAAAACACCTAAGCTTCCCCCCTCTTCTTTAGCCCAAATTAAACTTGCGCTCGGCGATGTTTACATTCTCACCGGGGAACTATGGGAGGCCGCACTCATTTATGGCCAGGTGGAAAAAGAATTCGCAAATGAACCAAACGGGCAGGAAGCCAAATTCCGTGGAGCTAAGTTATCTTATTATCAGGGAGAATTTGCATGGGCGAAAGCTCAGTTAGACGTATTAAAGAGCTCTACCAGCCAATTGATTGCTAACGACGCACTGAATTTAAGCTTGCAAATTCAGGAGAATACCGAAACTCAGGCAGACACCAATTCACTTAAGAAATATGCGCAGGCTGAACTTCTGATTTTCAAGAATCAAAGTGATAAAGCCCTGATGGTACTCGATAGCATCCATACGCTGTACCCAGGCAACTCGCTTGAAGACGATATCCTGATGGCCAAAGCACGCATTTATTTAAAGCAGGATAAAATACAGCAAGCTGTTCAGCAATTACAGTCTATTGTTGATAATCACAGTTTTGAACTATGGGCAGACGACGCGCTTTTTACGCTTGGAGATATCTACGAAACCAAACTAAATGATCCGGAGAAAGCAAAATCTTACTTCCAGAAAATAATCACCGATTATCCCGGCAGCTTTTTTGCCGCAGAAGCACGCATACGTTTCAGAAACTTAAGAGGCGACAATATTGGTTAGCATCAGATGTACTGCTATCTTTGCCAAATGATTTTATTCAACATCACAATCATTATTGAAGACAGCATAGACAAACAGTGGCTTAATTGGATGAATAACGAATTTATTCCTTCTGCAATGGAATCTAACTTAGTTGCCTCTAATCGTCTTTTAAAAGTGCTTGATTCGCCAAATGAAGGAATTACTTATTGCCTTCAATTTGTGATTGATAACATCGATTCATACAACCAATTTAAGGCAAGCCATTTGCCACTTATTATGGACAGCCATGCTGAGCAGTTCAGCAACAGGTTTGTATCTTTTAGCACTTTAATGGAATTTATTAATAACTAATGAACTTTATCGAAACCTCCATCCCCGGATTGGTTGCAATTGAGCCAAAAATCTGGAGAGACGGCCGCGGCTATTTCTACGAAAGCTATAACAAAAAACTATTTCACGAGGCTGGCATTACTGCCGAATTTGTACAGGATAATCAATCTTTCTCTCAAAAAGGAACTCTTCGTGGCCTGCATGCCCAGGCTAATCCATTTGCTCAAGGCAAATTGGTACGTGTAATTCAGGGAAAAGTGATTGATATCGCCGTGGATATCCGTAAAGATTCTCCAACTTACGGCCAACATGTTTCAATAGAGCTAAGTGCCGAAAACGCCCTTATGTTCTGGGTACCGCCTGGCTTTTTACATGGATTTGTTACCCTTGAAGATAATACCATCTTCGCCTATAAAGTAACTAACCTGTATGACAAGGCTTCCGAAATTGGTGTTAGATGGGATGATTCCGATTTGAATATCAATTGGGGAATCGATCCAGAAGAAGCCATTTTATCTGAGAAAGATAAAGTTCTACCAGCCTTTAAGGATTTGGTTAGCCCATTTTAATACACGTTAACTCATCGGTATAAAATTAAAAAAGCCTGTAACTCGCGCTACAGGCTTTTTAGTTTTCAGCCTAATCATTTAATAAGCTCATACAATTCATCCAATTTCGGAGAAAGCACAATCTCAATCCTGCGGTTTCTGCTTCTATCTTCGGCAGTGTTGCCAATTGCCAGCGGCTGAAACTGCCCTTTTCCGGTTGCAGTAATACGGGCATTATCAATCTTCTCTACATCAGTTAAATAACGCACAACAGAAGTTGCCCTAAGCACGCTTAAATCCCAGTTATCTTTAATCTGGCCGAGGTTAGCTACACGCTGGTTATCTGTATGCCCTTCAACAGAAATATTAATTTCAGGTTGAGTCTTTAACACCTTTGCAAGCTCTGTTAAAGCCAGCTTACCTTTATCGTCGATAATGATACTTCCAGTATCGAATAAAAGCTTATCTGTTAAGGAAACGTACACTTTGCCATTTTTAATTTCAACGGTTAAACCGCTTTGCTGAAATCCTAATAAAGCCTTTTGTAATTTATCTCTTAATGCGTTAGTTGCTTCATCTCGTTTACGCAATACCTCTTCCACCTCTTTCAAACGGGCTTCCCGCTTTTTTAGGTCGGCAGAGAGTTTATTAATTTCACTCGAGCTATTTGCCCGCAAAGAGGCATAATTTGCATCAAGTCCAGAAACCTTGCCTTCTAATTCTCCAATACGGCTGTGAAGTCTAGCGGTATCATCTTTAAGCCTGGTAAGTTCTTCGTTAAGGCTTTCTATTTTAATATTCGCAGCATTAAAGCCATTCGATAGGGAATCACGTTCGCTTAATAAGGCTTTGTATTTTTTTGTTGATAGTACAACACAAGAGCTTAAGCACAGAGAGGCGAAAGCAAGAAAAAAGAGTTTCTTCATTTGACAATATTAAGAAATAGCATTTCGTAAAAAAACGATAAATGGGTATAATTTTTCAAATAATCCAGCCACTATTTTAGTAGAATCGGCGCTGGTTAGATCTGAATCCGATAATTTTGCCCCTGCGGTAAAGCTCTTTAACTTAAGATACTCAATATCCGGATGGTTCGGCGCATACCCTTTCGGTGAAGATTGCAATTTACCCTCGACATGTAAATCTCCAAAGGCATTTTTAAACTCTTTGCTATCAATAATTTCGTGCCAGTCTGAAGAGTTATAGTCTATCTCCTGGCGTATCGCCTTTAACTGTTCAGCCTCTGGAAACCAGGAACCGCCAGCAATAAAACATGCAGAAGGCTGTACGTGAATATAATAACCGGGGCCATTAAAGTTCTTGCCATTTGCTGATACGGCAATTCCGAAATTCGTTTTATAAGGGTCCTTATTCTTACTAAATCGAACATCCCGGTAAATGCGCATTACGCAATTCTTCGCTTCCAGCGGATCTGGAATAATTGGGTCAATTTTAGAAAGGGCTTTAATAGTCTCCGAGGTAAATTCTAAGATGTTTTTTAATGAATCCTCGTATTCCTTTTTATGGAGTTTAAACCAGTCGCGGTCATTATTTTCGGCTACTCCCTTTAAAAAATCAAATGTAGAAGGTAAAATCATTACTTATCGTATTCAGGATGGTACTTTATTTTTGGTGTCAACCAATGTAGTAAAATAAGCCTTGAATATCTGTAATTAAAGGGAGAAAGTACGATTACAGCTGTAAGAATGACGCCAATATAAAGCCATGGATTTTCGCTTCCATTGCTTAGCCAGTAAGTAAGCATGGCCACAATTATAATCTGGCTAACATTAAGGGCATAACTAACATACATTGCTGCATAGAAGTAGCCTGGCTCAATCTCAAATTTCATCCCGCAATTAGAACAGTGTTCGTTCATTTTAGGAGAACTAAAAGCATACATTGGCCCCGAAAAAATCTTGCCTCGCCGGCATTTAGGACATTTGGACTCGATGAAAGCTTTTAATCTTGGAGTTTTCGCCATTAGCTTAATTCAGATTAATCTTCTCATCCTTCATATTAAGGCTAACATTTTTGCGTCTGTACTTCTTGTACCACAAAAAACCAACAACCGCAACTGCCAGGTATGGTGCAGCCAAAAGGTAAAGAATCCCATTATTTAAGCCATTACCCTGTGTATTTCCATTCTGAACAGAATTCTCGGCATTCATCGTGCACATCGCACATTGAGCAGATACATCAGCGCTAGAAGCCAGCATAATTACTAATAGCAAACTGGCTCCGATTTTTTTTAGTTTTTTCATCTTCCCCTCAAATCTTAATTTTTACTAAAATGTATAGTATGGTGAAATCATCACATACACAATCACTCCTGTTACCGTCACATATAACCATATTGGAAAGCTCCACCTAACCAGTTTACGATGTTTTTCCACATTCATTAAAATACCGCTGTAAAAGCTTAAAAGCACCAATGGTAAAACAACAGCTGCAAGAATAATATGTGTTATTAAAATGAAATAGTAAAAGGCTTTAATCGCCCCCTCGCCGCCATAGCTTGTTTTAATTCCTGTTGCATGAAATATGATGTACGAAACAAGAAATAAGGAGGACAAAACAAACGTACTTATGTTCAGAGCCTTGTGTGTATTGATATTTCCGCTCTTAATTTGGAACAGCGAAATGAGCAAAAGCACGCTACAGGTTCCGTTAATTATTGCATTTAATTTGGGTAAGAAGAACACCCATGATGGAATTGCGCTGGTATCAGGAAACAAAGTGATTACTTTACTTTGCAGTATCACTACTACTAAAAAAACGAAGATGGAAATACCTGTCACCAATCTCCTTACTAAAACATCATTCATCTCACTGTAAATATAGAACCTATCGGTCTGTAACTTGCCTTAACTCTTCGGCTATTTGTACTTTAACTTCATCCACAAGTTTATCCACCTGTTCCTGATTAGTTGAATCGTAATAACCACGAATTCTTTTCTTCGGATCTACTAGAATAAACATCGGACTATGGATAATATTGCCTTCGCTTAATGTATCGGCCATCGCATCAACCAAAAAGTCCTTCTTAGCAAGCTTAAAAATTAACTCCTTATTGCCTGTTAAAAAACTCCATTTTTTTGCGTCTGCCTTGTAAGTTGCCGCATATTTAGCCAGCACCTTTGGAGAATCCGACTCCGGATCAACTGAAATTGAATAAAACTTCACCAGGCGATTTCCCTTATATACATCAACAACTTTCGCAAGCTGCGCATTCATCTGGGGGCACACACTGGTACACTTGGTAAAAAAGAAATTAACTATTGTAATCTGGGCTGTATCGGCGGGTAAGCCAACACTATCACCATTTTGATTGACTAACTTAAAATCACTAATCTGATGATAGATCGTATCAGGAATTTTAACGCCTCTTTTTATGTGGAATGTTGAAGCCACCTTTTTCTCACCAAAAATACCAAGCGGGCGATACCTGTTCTTGCCTTTTTCGGTTAGCAAATAATATAAAAATCCTGGTACTGCGAGTACAGTTACCAGGATCAAAAGTTTCTTTATTGAGAATTTTGCCATCTACTTTATGTGACTCATATGCTCATTTAGGTAAGACCCTTCGGTTAGCATTAACACGATAAAGTAAACTATAAATATAAATGATATAGTGATGCTGGTAATTAATGCATACTTCTCAAACTTAAGGTGCATAAAATACGCCACAATGTAAAATGCCTTAACTAACGTTAAAACAATATAGATAGAGTTGCACACCCCTGCGCTTAAGCCCAACTTTGGCCTTAAGTATAATGCGATGATAAATTCAACAACTGTAATTGCAAGTAAGTAAAAGAAAACTTTCCAGATTTTTCCTTTTGTCATTGTAGCATGATCATCATGCCCTGCTGTATGTGAATGCTCGTGAGCCATATTTATTCAGTAAGAGATTAAACAAGATAAAAGAAGGTAAATACGAATACCCAAACAAGGTCTACAAAGTGCCAATATAAACCAACCTTTTCAACCATTAAGTAACTTCCGCGTTTCTCAAACACGTTGCCTAAAGTCATTAATAAAATGATGATATTAATAACAACACCGCTGAATACGTGAAAGCCGTGGAATCCTGTGATAGTGAAGAATAAGTTCGCGAATTGCAATGCTCCTACCTGCTCAATTCCCTCATAGAATTTAGGGATGCTTCCCCACCAATAACCTTCGTGATGTAAGTGGTTCCACTCTAAAGCCTGGCAGCCTAAAAACATAAGGCCTCCAATAACTGTTGCAAACATCCAGCCAACAACTTCCTTTTTCGAGTTACGATGTCCGGCTTCAACGGCAAGAACCATCGTTACAGAACTCATAATAAGGATAAAAGTCATAAGCCCCACAAACACTAAAGGCGCACCGTGCTCTATAAGCCCAGGAAATGATTGAAATACCTCGTCAGGATCAGGCCAGGTTAATTTACTAAAACGCTGTGCTCCATAATAAATCAAAAATGCTGAAAAGGTAAATGCATCAGACACCAGGAAAAACCACATCATAATTTTTCCATATTCCACATTTACCGGCGACGTTCCACCGTCCCAGGGCCCTGTCTTAACTTCGTCTAATTGCGATACAGTAGTAGTACTCATTAATATTAAGTTATTGGTTCAAAAGTAAGAAAACATATAAATAAATCCATAGTATATCCAGAAAATGCCAGAAGATAGAAGCCATCTCCATTTTGAATAGATTCTTAACTTGAGGTATATTTTTGGATAAACCAGAGAATGCATTAAGCAATACAAATAAGCCCGCAACAATGTGCAGTAAATGCGTAAATATAAAAACGTAGATAAAAGACTGAGAGGCATTCGGGTTAATAAAATAAATGCCACTTTCAACAAAGCCTTTACATACCAGCACTTGCATTACCAGGAATGTAACTCCTAACGCAAGTGTCAAAGACAAATACAATTTCTGCATTCCAAACTTCAGCTGTTTGGCCGCCGTATAGGCCGAATGCATTGTAAAGCTACTTATGGCGATAACGCCAGTGCTATACATAAGCAACTTTGGCAAAATCATCTTTATACCACGAGAAGGGTCGCCCGCAGTATATACGATAAAACCACTGGTTAAAGCCGCGAAAAGCATAAATGAGGTGATAACAAATAACCACATCAAAAACTTCTTGGGCTTATAATCAATCTTATCTTGTTCAAGTGAATCTTTTAACATAAACGCCATCATAATTATCCTATAAAATCAAACAACAACACCAACTGCACAACAGGAAGATAAAAGAACGAACCGAACATCACCCTCTGTGCCGAGGCGATATCCAGCTTTTTATAAAGGTTATAGGCAAACCAGCAAAAAACCAAGCCAAGAACTAAAGAAACGGCGCCTATTATCCATCCGCCAAAGCCCATAATAGTAGGCAATAAGCTTACTGGAATTAACACGATAGTAGAAAGCCATGTCATTAATGCACTTACTTTATCTCTTTTTGTAGTTGGCAGTAACCGAAAACCAGCCTTCTTATAGTCATCATCCAGAACCCAGGCAATAGCCCAGAAATGAGGAAACTGCCAAACGAATTGGATCAAAAATAATATGATTGGAATCCAGGAAATTTGAGGCTTATCGAAGGCGGCAAAATATCCAATCAGCGGCGGCAAAGCACCCGGAAACGCGCCAATAAATACAGCTATTGGTGATTTTCTTTTTGCCGGAGTATATAGAAACGCATATAAAAATATCGAGAATACCGATAAAACTCCAGTAAGGAAGTTTAACTTTACCAATATTAACGTTCCGGCAATCCCCATAAAAAGGCTCAGAACCAAAGCCTGTCCGGTAGCCATCCTTCCCGCTGGAATTGGCCTGTCACTTGTGCGGCTCATTAGCTTATCCAAATCCTTCTCAATAATTTCATTAAAGCCATTAGCTGCGCCGGTCACCAGAAAGCCGCCAACTGTCAATATAAGCCAGTTTATCCAGTTTATTGATTCGTGCTGTTCCTTATTTCCTATTAAAAAAGAAATCGAAGCAGAAAAAACAACCAAAAAAGTTAGTCTTAGCTTTATAAGCTTTTTAAAATCAGATATAAAATTCCCTTCTGCCACCTATTTCGAAAATGATCTGGATTTATACAATTTATTTTGTTTCAGCAACAATAGTAAATACACCTGCGCCCCAAAAACAAGGCTCGCCAAAAGAATATGCGCAGCCTGCGCAACCGGAGGCAATGCAAGGTAAGCAAGTGTTAAACCTGCTACCATTTGTATCAACAATAAAAAGAATACATATACTATAAATTTAAACTGGTGGCTGTTTCCAAGATATTTTCTTCTCATCAATACCAGTATAAAGATATTTAGCACAAACACGAAAATTGCTAAATTACTATGGAGTAAGTATCCCAATCCTACGTTTTCAACCCACTCAGAGCGATTTAAAAAATTCATGGCTGCCGACACCTCATCAATTCTTTCCCTCACTTCGGTACCCAGCGCAATTTGTATTACAGTGAGAACCAAAGCCAAAATCACCAACGACCTTATATTTCCGGCTGCTTTATTGGCTAACAATTGCCTGTCTCTTAATACCCTTGCATAGAAATAGGTATAGATACTTATTGCTACAATGCCCAAAGCTATCAACATATGCAGGGTTACAATCCAGGCTACAAGATTTGTAGAAACAACTATAGAACCTAACCATGCCTGAAACCCAACCAGAAACAAATTAAAGAGGCTCAAAAAGAATATTCTCTTTTTTGATTTCAGGTATACTGCAGACAATATCGCACATGCAAATAAAAAGACACCTGTAATAGCCCCTATCAATCTGTTAATGTACTCTGTCCAGGTTTTCGCTGCGTTGAAAGATTCAGGTTCAAGTATACTTTTATCGTCCCTCAAACGCTGTGCTAAATCGGAAAAACCTAGAACATCGAGAGTTTTGGCAAAACGTCGATTTTTCAGTTGCCGTTTTGCAACATACTTAGTTTGGTAATCAGCCGGAAGCTGCGAGATACTCGTTGGAGGTACATATCTATCGAAACACTTCGGCCAATCGGGGCAGCCCATGCCTGAACCGGTACTTCTCACAACGCCTCCCGCAAGAATCAATACAAAAAGAGCAATTATTGTAAAATAATTGATAATGATGAATCTCCTCTCGCCCGATCTGTACATATCTCTTTATAAAAAATTGGGGTATCTGTAAGGTTGTACTTACGGCAGATACCCCAATTTTTACTTTAATAGCTAATTAAACTCTTTGTAGGGCATCTGCTGCCTGATTCTCCTTCTCCCACTCCAGCTGAATTCTCTCAGCTTCCGGATTTCCTTCGAAATCATGTGGAAGGTTTGAACTCATAGTTTCAGAAAAAGGAGTAGTCTGCATAATGAAATCCTCATGATGTCCAGGCTTACTATAATCATATGGCCAACGGTAAACTGTTGGGATCTCTCCAGGCCAGTTTCCGTGAATACGCTCTACAGGAGTTGTCCATTCTAAAGTGTTTGACTCCCAAGGGTTCGCTGTTGACTTCTTTCCGTAGAAAATTGAGTGGAAGAAATTCCATAAGAAGGCAATCTGCCCAAGAGCGGCAATAATAGCAGCCCAAGAGATAAATGTATTTACAGTTAACCATTCTTTCATGAATTCAAATTCAGTGAAAGCATAGTAACGGCGAGGCACACCATCTAATCCCATGAAGTGCATTGGGAAGAACACCAGGTAAGCACCAATAAATGTTAACCAGAAATGCAAATATCCTAGTTTCTCATCCATTAATCTTCCAAACATTTTAGGGAACCAATGGTAAACACCGCAAAGCATTCCGAAGATCGCTGCAGAACCCATTACAAGGTGGAAGTGGGCAACAACGAAATAAGTATCGTGAAGATTAATATCTAATGCTGCGTTTCCTAGGAAAATACCAGTTAAACCACCTGAGATGAAGAATGATACCAGTCCAATCGCAAACATCATAGCAGGTGTAAAACGGATATTACCGCGCCATAAAGTTGCCAGGTAATTAAACGTTTTAACCGCAGATGGTACCGCAATAATCAATGTTGTAATCATGAATACTCCTCCTAAGAATGGATTCATACCTGTTACAAACATGTGGTGCCCCCATACAATGAAAGACAAGATCGTAATACCAATTAATGAGTAAACCATCGCATGGTAACCGAAGATTGGCTTACGAGAGTTCGTAGCAATAACTTCAGATGTAATACCTAAAGCAGGCATAATAACGATGTATACCTCAGGGTGTCCTAAGAACCAGAACAAGTGCTGGAACAATATAGGGCTACCTCCTTGATTTGGCAATATTTGTCCTTGAACAACAAGATCTGAAAGGTAGAAACTTGTACCGAAACTACGGTCGAAGATCAATAAAACAACACCTGCAACTAAAACAGGGAATGATAACACACCCAGGATAGCAGTTAAGAAAAGAGCCCAGATAGTTAAAGGCATTCTCCATAAGTCCATACCTTTAGTACGCATGTTTAAAATGGTACTGATATAATTTAATGCCCCCATTAAGGAA
Source organism: uncultured Pedobacter sp. (assembly GCA_966211215.1). Classification (GTDB taxonomy): domain Bacteria; phylum Bacteroidota; class Bacteroidia; order Sphingobacteriales; family Sphingobacteriaceae; genus Desertivirga. The sequence continues at coordinate 24,569 of CBIHNR010000006.1, read as the reverse complement.
GAAGCGATAAAGAATACCATACTTACCAACCATAGAGTCATACCCATACCAGAACCAGAAATTGCCTGAGGTACAGCAGATAATGGAGGATAAATCGTCCAACCGGCACTTGCAGGCCCACTTTGAACAAAGAAAGATGCCATCATAATCACACAGGCTGTTAAGAAGAACCAGTATGATAACATGTTTAAGAATGGCGATGCCATATCACGTGCACCTAATTGCAAAGGAATAAGTAGGTTACTGAACGTACCACTTAAGCCGGCAGTTAACACGAAGAATACCATGATGGTACCGTGAATGGTCACTAATGCTAAATAAAAATCAGGCTTAATCCTTCCGCCTTCAGCCCATTTACCCAGGAAAGTTTCCAACAATGGAAAACTTTGGTCTGGCCAGCCTAATTGAATACGGAATAAGATTGACAAAAGCATACCGATTACACCCATAATAATACCGGTGATCAGGAACTGCTTAGCTATCATTTTATGATCCTGGCTAAACACGTATTTAGTCAGGAAGGTCTCATGATGATGTCCATGATCGTCATGAGCATGCTCGGAATGATCTACTGTATGATGGTGGATAGCTGTACTTGACATAATCGCTCTATCTGTATTCTAGTTGTTGTTAGCTACTAATTTATTGTTCACAGAACCCTCTTTCGTTTGAGCCGCCTGTAATTCCTTTTTCACATCGTCGTTAAAGAATAGAGATTGTTTAGCCAACCATTCTTCATATTCTTTCTGAGATACTACCCTAACTTTATACTGCATATTGTAGTGGCCCGCACCGCAAATCTTAGCACAAAGAAGAATATAATCAAACTCTGGCTTATTCTTCATTTCGCGCATTTCCGTAGTTGTGTACTTTGGAGTAAACTGGAAGTAAGTAGCCATACCTGGAACAGCATTCATCTGTACCCTGAAATCAGGAAGGTAAAAACTGTGAAGGATATCTTTTGAGTTAATCGTTACACGTACCGGCTTATTAACAGGAAGTACTATTTCAGAACCTAAACGGTCATCCCAGCTCTTCTTATCAGTAAAATCGATACCCAGAGAGTTTGTAGGGGAGGTCAACTTATAATTTCTAATACCTAATTTATTATCAGAGCCAGCATAACGAACATTCCATTTAAACTGCTCTCCGGTAACTTCAAGGCTTAGTGCATTATTCTTTTCTTCGTCAGGGGGATTTGTAATACTTCTCCAGGTAAAGAATCCGAACACTACCAAAACTGTCAATACAATTGCAGGAATAATTGTCCATAACCTTTCAATTGCATTGTTGTGAGGATAGTAATATGCTTTACGTTTATCAGAACCGCTGTATTTAAATGCAAATCCGAAAAGCAAAATTTGAGTTAGCACGAAAACTACGGTGGTAATCGCTATGGTGATATACATCATCAAGTCTAAGCGCTCACCGTGTTTAGAAGCAGCATCATTTGCTACAACATGCCCCCAATACATATACGACCAGTATGAACCATATAAGCCTACGATCAAAAAGGCGAAGAATAATGCAGCTTGAACCGCATTCCAGTTTATTCCACCCTTTTTACCTTGAGCCTCGCGGCTTAACTCGTATACTTTCAATACTTTACCTACGATACCCAAGAAGATACAAAGTAATACAAACAACAATAGGTAATAGTAAGCTGATTTATATGACTGCGAGTGGTCCGCTGTCTGTTTTTCAGTTAAAGTTTTAAGCTCCTGATCCTCGGCTACGTCTGTAGAAATCTTCACTTCAGAAGACGCTGCAGATACAGAATCAGCAGGAGCAGCAGCAGCCTGAGCAGTTGTATCTGTAGCTACTACATCAGCCTGAGCATTTGTTACAGGTTCGTCATGCTGAGCCATTACAGGATTACCCAAAGCGAACATGCTCAAAACAAGCAGCGTAAGAAGTGTCCTGATTTTAAATAATTTGTTAAACGCCATTTTTTTATCTACAAATATGTAATTAGTAAATCTCTTTATTTAAACCACTAAATATGGTGGTGTAAGCTTTCTTCCAGGAATGGATGGTTCTGAGGTACCAGAGGCTTTTGAGCAAGCTTTGATAACATCAGATAGGCAAACAAACCAGCGAAACCTAAAGCAATACCAATTTCTGTGATACCAAAAGTATGTTCTTCTGCCAATGTACCAGGCATAACCATCATGTAATAGTCTAGCCAGTGTCCGCAAAGTAAAAAGATACAAACAAAGGTTAAAACTGAAATCTGGCGTTTTGAGTCACGTGTCATTAAGATTAACACAGGTGACAAGAAGTTCATTACAATGTTAATCCAGAACCAAGGCATATAACTTGGCTCCCATCTTTTATAGAAGTATACAGTCTCCTCTGGCATGTTGGCATACCAGATTAGCAAGAACTGAGCAAACCAAACGTAGGTCCAGAAAATTGAAAAGGCAAAAATGAATTTTCCTAGGTCATGCAAGTGGTTTTCATTCACCCACGACATATAACCTGCTTTCTTAAGAAGAATAACGGTTAAAGTAATAGCACACAAACCACTTACCCACATTGCTGCAAAGTTATACCAACCGAACATAGTTGAAAACCAGTGAGCCTCTAAGGACATGATTGTATCAAAAGCCCAGATAGGAGTGGTAAATCCAAATATTACGAGGAATATCAGGGAATATTTAAAGCTTTTATTATAGTTATTTAAACCACCCTCTAAATCCTCATTATTAGAGAAACGTGCTAAAGCAAGTGCGAATATGCTATAGATACCTAAGAAAATGATTTGGCGCCCGATAAAGAATGGAGCGTTCAAGAATGATGTTTTTTCTGCAATTATAGCATCGAAAGTCTCGCTACCTTTAACATCAATACCCGGAACATTCCAGTGATGGTAAAGTTTGTGAGAATATAAGCCAGCTGTAATAATAATGATTAAAACGATAGCTGCGATTGGCAATACCTTAGCAAAAGCTTGGGGTACACGTAATAAACCAGCCGACCAACCGGCCTGCGCTACATACTGAACTGCTAAAAAGAATGCTCCAGCTGCGCAAACACAGGTAAAATAGTAACCCATAATTAATAGGTTAGCAAATGTACGTTCTGCACGATGAGCCTCGTGTGGATCCAGAAAGAATCCATAAAGAATTGCAGCAACGCCAATGATTATAGCAACTAAACTCCAGGTTTTAGCTTTACCTGCGAATTCAAATTGTTGATTAAAATTATGTGTATGATTATGATGAGTTCCCATTTGGCTAAAACAATTAACTATTGAAGTTTTTGCAATTCATGAACGTACATTACTATCTTCCATCTCTCTGTTGGAGAAAGCTGGCTACGGTGTGGCCCCATAAGGTTAAGTCCGTAAGTGATAGTGTGGAAAATCTTTCCATCTGTTAGATCCTTCATGGCACCTCCCCTTGAAGAATTTCCTGTAGAGTAAGATGGAGGAGGCGGAAACTTCTCCAATGCAATAATTTGTCCATCTCCTTTACCTTGCGCGCCATGGCAATGAGAGCACATGTGCAGATATAAGGTTTTACCATGCTCAAGGTTTGCTTCTGTCCTCGCCACTGGATTCTTAAGGCCTGCACTTGCTGCAAGGTATCCTTCAATGGTATTCGGATATTCATCAACCGTCCTGTCAAAGCCAACGGGAGTTGTACCTTCAGGTGGGGTCTGTGCTGTTAATCCGTTAGCAAAATTCTTATTCGGTGTATCGTAATTTGGAGAGATTGGATCGTACATATTACGAGCGAACTCCAAGTTTTGTCCTTTATTATCACCACAGGATGAAACTACAGCAGAGGCCGCGGCTGCAATAAAGGTGATACCTAATATCCTGAGCTTATTCATAACTAACATATTTCCTTTCGTTGTGCAAAATTTCAACTGCACCTGCTTCGTTTAATAAAGTGTTAATCTTATCTGGATATGGATTTGTCTTTGCATCGATCGCAATAATAAAGCGGTCGTTAGTAGCCCTTAAATCCATTACTCTTGGTGCCCTTCCAGGGAAAAAATGGTTGGCGAAGAAGAATGTAAACATCATTCCGTAAGAAGCAAAAAGGACTGTAAGCTCAAAGCAAACCGGAACAAAGTCTGGCACAGCAAATGGTGGCTTACCACCTATGTTCATTGGCCAGTCATAAACCAGCATATAATAAATCATAGAGAAGGCGGTAAGTGTACCGGTAATACCAAAACAAAATGCTGCAATTGGTAAACGAGAACGCTTATATCCTAGTTTATCTTCGATACCGTGGATAGGCATTGGAGTGTATACATCATAAATTTTGATGTTGTTCTCCTGTAACTTATCAATCCCGTAAAGTAAATCATCAGGATCTTCAAAATGGCCTAAAATATATTTTGTGTTGCTCATTGTTAAACTTTTTGATATTCTACGCTTTCAGCTTTTAGGTAATCTACACTATCATATTTCTCTAAAGACTCCTGGTAAGCTTCTGCCTGCTCAGGTTGTACTCTTCTTTCGCGGATCTGTCTTTGTTTAACCTGATCACTGGAGCTCTTTAGAATTAACTTAACCTCGGCTACCGCAATAGCAGGAAGTACACGCAAGAACAACAGGAATAATGTAAAGAATACACCGATTGAACCAACGAATAACAAAATGTCAATAAGCGAAGGATAGAACATTACCCAGCTTGATGGGATATAATCACGGTGAAGCGAGGTAACTATAATTACAAAACGCTCGAACCACATACCTATGTTCACAACGATTGAAAGCAACCATGAAGCCCAGATACTTGTACGAATTTTCTTGATCCAGAATAATTGAGGAGAAATTACGTTGCAAGTCATCATACTCCAGTAAGCCCACCAGTAAGGGCCACTTACACGGTTTAAGAAAGCATATTGCTCATACTCAACTCCTGAATACCACGCGATGAATAACTCTGTTAAGTATGCCACACCCACAATCGAACCTGTTAAGATGATGATTTTGTTCATCGATTCTATGTGGAACATTGTGATGTAGTTCTCGAAGTTCATTACTTTACGAGCAACCAGTAATAGCGTTTGCACCATGGCAAACCCCGAGAAAATCGCACCGGCAACGAAGTAAGGAGGGAAAATGGTGGTATGCCATCCAGGCTCTAACGACGTAGCAAAGTCAAAGGATACGATGGTGTGTACCGAAAGTACCAGCGGGGTAGAAACACCAGCAAGAATCAATGATACAGACTCAAATCTTTGCCAGTTTTTAACAGATCCAGCCCATCCAAAAGAAAGAATAGAATAAATCCGGCGGCGAAGGCCTGTGGCCCTGTCACGAATTGTAGCAATATCTGGCAATAAACCGGTGTACCAAAACACTAAGGATACAGAGAAATATGTAGAGATCGCAAATACGTCCCAGATAAGCGGTGAGTTAAAGTTTACCCAAAGTGAACCAAACTGATTTGGAAGAGGGAACACGAAATAAGCTAACCATGGACGTCCCATGTGGGCGATGATGTACGTAGCAGCACAAATAACCGCGAAGATGGTCATCGCCTCTGCTGAACGGTTAATTGAGTTACGCCAGTTCTGACGGAAAAGCAATAGTACCGCAGAAATCAGGGTTCCTGCGTGGCCAATACCTACCCACCATACGAAACCGGTGATATCCCAGGCCCATCCAACAGTTTTATTTAAGCCCCATGCTCCTAACCCTACATAAAAGGTATAGCTGATTGAAAATACCCATACCAGAGCAAAGAAAGCTGCAATACCAAACCCGATCCACCAGGCTTTATTTGGTTTATTTTCTACAGGAGCCAGAATATCCTCGGTGATCTTAGAATAGGTTATATTCTCACCGGTGATTAACGGTTCCCTTAATATTGATTCGTTATGACCTGCCATAATCTTTATAAATCTTAACTGTGTTTCAATTCAGCTTCTACTGTATTTCTAATCTTTGTTTGATATCCAATGCCTGGCTTGGTGTTGATTTCTTCCAACACATAATAAGTACGCTCACTGTGAAGAGCTTTGCTTACCTCAGACTCAGGGTCATTAGCATCACCGAAAATAATCGCGCCAGCTGTACATGCCTGCTGACAAGCCATCTTAATATCGCCATCTTTTAGAGGGCGTTTTTCGATTTTAGCCTGTAGCCTTCCAGCCTGGATACGCTGGATACACATGCTACATTTCTCCATAACTCCACGGAAACGTGTAGTTACATCAGGATTAAGTACAAGCTGGGTAAATTCGTTATTTAAGTAGTTATCGAAACGAGAGTCATTCCAATAGTTAAACCAGTTAAAGCGGCGAACTTTATATGGACAGTTGTTTGCGCAGTAACGAGTTCCAACGCAACGGTTATATGCCATATGGTTCAAGCCATCTGAAGAGTGCATCGTTGCAATAACCGGACATACAGTTTCGCAAGGAGCGTGGTCGCAATGCTGGCAAAGCATAGGTTGGTGAACAACAGAAACATGGTCAAGATCCTCAAGTTTCTCAATCTCTCTCTCTTCGGTAACAGATTTTCCGTTCTCGTTAAAGCTGTAATACCTATCAATACGTAACCAATGCATTTCACGGCGCATACGCACCTCTTCACGGCCTACGATCGGAATATTGTTTTCTACGTTACAAGCAACTATACAAGAACCGCAACCAGTACATGCATTAAGGTCAATAGCCATTACCCAGCTATGCCCAATTTGCTTATGTTCAGGCCAGAGGTCGTAAGATTTATGGCCACCACCATGCTCAGATTCGTTTCCAGCATGAGCATTCTTTTTATATTCAGCGAACGTAGCTTCACGAACTACATTTCTACCTTCAATAGAACTGTGAGTTTGTGTTTGAGCTAATTCGTAAGGAACCTTATCTGTTTTGCTAACTATTGCAGTTGTTAAGAATTGAACCGTACCATTAGTTAAGTTTGCAAATGGATAAGCATTTTTACCTACTTCGTTTCCAGCTTTTCCAGCTTTAACCCTTCCATACCCCACAGCGATAGAAACCGTACCTCTTGCTTGCCCTGGTTGAATTAGTACAGGTAATTCTACTGAATAGCCATTTGCTGCTTTAACTTCAACAACGTCAAATTCAGTCCAACCTTTTTCTTCAGCAAATTTAGGAGCAACAGCAACAAAGTTATCCCAAGTTACTTTAGACACCGGGTCAGGTAACTCTTGTAACCAAGCATTGTTAGCATATTTACCGTCTTTTAACGCAACGCTCTGATAAAGCTCAACCTCAATTTCTTTAGCTAATGCTTTGCTTTGGGTAGCAATAGTTTGCGCTAATTGAGCTGCTTGCCCGGCAAATGAATAAGATCCAGCTGCTTTTTCTCCGGTGTAAACAAAACCAGTTTGTAATAAGTCTTTCCAAGACTTTCCAGTTGCAGGAAGCAAGTTCTTCTCCCAATAGGCTTTTACATACTGGTAGTAGCTTTTTTGAGGATTATCTGACCATGTAAGTAAGCTTTGTTCAGCTTGCCTTGTTTCGAATACAGGGTTTATAGTAGGTTGAACAATTGTATAATATCCTTCAAACGCGTTCTCATCTCCCCATGATTCCAAGAAGTTGGAATTTGTTGCAATTACATTTGATAATGCAGCAGTTTCATCTTCCCTATCTGCGAAAGAAACGCGAAGAGGCGCTTTTTTCAAAGCCTCGGTGAACGTTTTGCTATCGTAGTAGCTATAAGCAGGATTTGTATTTAAGAAGAATACAGCACCCACCTCACCGCGATTTAACTCTCCAACGAAGGCAGAGAAAGCTGCATCGCTACCAGCATAAGTTTTAACAGGATTATCAAGATCGATAGTTGACCCGTAGCTTCCTAACGCTGAGTTTATTGCATTTACCAGGGACTGAACTGCAACGTCATTTGAGCCTGATACAACCACCGCGCGGCCTTTAGCATTTAACAACTCTTTGGCTGCAAGTTTAATTGCTTTATCTGCAATTGTGTTTGCACCAAGAGATGCGCCGGGAAGCTGAGTTCCTGTAATTGCATTATAAAGAGCAATTACTGCCGGGCCTTGCTCTGATACTTTAACCGGGATACGGGAATCGGCGTTGGTACCAGTTAAGCTCATACCAGTTTCGAACTGGATGTGCCTTGACATCTTTCCTGATTTTAAGGATTTCGCGTTACGATTAGAAACATATTGTTTCGTATGTTCTTCGCCGGCAATCCAGGTGCCGAGGAAATCTGCACCTAAACTAACAATAACATCAGCTTTATCGAAACGGTAGCGAGGCAAAACTGCCTTGCCAAAACTGTTCGCGTTAGCTTGTAGTATACCGCTATAAGAAACTGCATCAACCTGAATATGGCTTGCTGCAGGATATTTAGCAATGAAATCTGCAATAACAGCCTTTGTAGAAGGGCTGGTGATTGTAGATGAAACGATTCTGATTTTTTTACCAGATGACTGAACCTTTGCTAATTCTGATTTAACAAAAGCATCAACTTCTTTCCATCCGGATGTTTCGCCATTTAAAACAGGTTTTTTAAGTTTAGCTATATCATAAAGATCTAAAACAGAAGCCTGGGTAGTAGCATCAGTACCGTGGTTACCAAAAAGGCCGGCAGGATTACCTTCAATTTTAATTGGACGGCCTTCACGAGTTTTAACTAAGATACTTTGGCCGTTAAAACTTGATACATAATAATTTGCAACGCCTGGAGTAACCTCCTCTGGCTTAACAACATAAGGAATTGACTTGTGTACTGGAGCTGTTTGGCAAGCGGCCAGACTCACTGCACCAACACCAAAACCCAATGCTTTAAGGAAATCGCGGCGAGGAGTAACCGTTTTAAGGCCTGCCTCATTTAACACCTCCTCAATTGGCAATGACTCTGCGAATTCGTTTTTGTTCTTCTCAACAAACTCAGGAGTTTTTTGCAGCTCTTCTAAACCTTTCCAGTATTTTTTATTGCTTTCCATTTAAGCTATATAAACTGTATTCGTAAGTTCTTAATTAATTAATAATGACATTTACCGCACTCAAGCCCACCTAACACTGCAGGTGTTACCTTCTCGCCTTTCTTCAACTGGTCGTGTACAGCTAGTACTTTGTCATAGTAAGCATTGCCTTTTGAATTAACTTCTTTTTCACGGTGGCAATTGATACACCATTTCATAGTAAGCGGAGAGTACTGGTACACTTCCGGCATAGTTTGAATTGGGCCGTGACACTCCTGGCATTTAATACCAGCTACGGTTACGTGCTGCGAGTGATTGAAGTATGCAAAATCTGGCAGGTTATGAATTCTAACCCACTGAATCGGCTTCGGATTTGCTCCATACTTTTTAGTTTGAGGATCATAATCTAAAGCATTGTAGATTTTTGCAATCTCAGGAGAAGTCTGTCCATTGTACTTGTCACTTGCAGTAACGTACGAGTGGCAGTTCATACAAACATTTAGTGATGGAATAGCTGCATTTTTTGATTTGTATGCATTAAAGTGGCAGTACTGGCAATCAATTTTTAATGTACCAGCATGCAATTGGTGAGAATACTTGATAGGTTGCTCTGGCTGGTAACCTTGATGCACACCTGTATTCCACATTGCCCTCCAGCCCATAGAACCGAATAAAGCAACTAAAAGGATGATTACAAAGAATACAAACTTTTTATTCTTTGCCAATTTTCTAAAGCGCACTGCTGCAGATTCTTCCTCTATCTCCTCAACAGCCACACCTTCTTTCTGAAGAATAATGCGATTTAAGGTTTTAATTACCCTGTTTAAAACAAGGATAACCAACAAAGCAACAACAACAATCAGGATTAGACCGCTTAACATGAAGTCGCTCACACCTTCTTCTTTGGCTCCGCCGGCTGCACCTTCTTCAGTAGGAGCACCTTCTTCTTTTTTAGCTTCGCCGCCACCTGTTTCAACATACGCTAAGATGTTTTTAACATCGTCGTCAGACAACTCCGGGAAGGGAGTCATTACTGTTTTGTTGAATTCGTTAAAAACTTTCACAGCTGCAGGATCTCCTGAAGCTATCAATGCCTGCGAATTCTTTACCCATTTAATCAACCAAGCTTCATCATGCTTAGATGTAACACCCTTTAACGCCGGGCCAACAACCTGACGGTCGATAGCGTGGCAAGATGTACACTTCTGCTTAAACAACGCGCCTCCAGCTGCGGCATCGCCTGCAGGTGCAGCTTGCACATTAGCATTAATTCCGAAACTCAGGGCTGAAACTAAAAGTAAAGATTTTGCAATTCTTCTAAAAACCAATGAGATGCTTCTCATATTTATATTTTACGATAAAAAATTGAATGTAAAACCGAAGATGTGCTTTAAGGCACATTTTCGGAGGACAAAAGTATAATTAATTCATGTATCCATGACACTCTCATGACCTGTAAAATCAATTTATAATCGTTCTAAAAAAATCAAAAAAGCGCCTAACTGAACTCAAGCACCCACTTTTTATCTAATCAATCACAAATATCAATCAGAAAGTGTTTGGATATGTATAAACAAATACTACTGTTTTAGTATCCATGCAAAAATTAAGGGTGCAACTATGGTAGCATCAGACTCAACAATAAATTTCGGCGTAGTTATATCCAGCTTACCCCAGGTGATTTTTTCATTTGGAACCGCACCCGAATAAGAGCCATACGACGTAGTTGAATCTGAAATCTGGCAGAAGTAGCTCCAAAAAGGTACATCATGCATTTCTAAATCCTGATATAGCATTGGAACTACGCAAATAGGGAAATCCCCCGCAATACCACCTCCGATTTGAAAAAAACCAATGCCTTTGCCACTGCTGTTTGCCCTGTACCAATCGGCTAACCATGCCATGTATTCGATACCGCTTTTCATGGTGCTTGCCTTTAATTCGCCTTTAATAATATAGGAAGCAAATATGTTACCCATTGTGCTATCTTCCCAGCCTGGTACAATAATTGGCAAATTACGCTCGGCAGCTGCAATCATCCAGCTATGTTCAACCGGTATTTCGTAATTTTCTTTCATCACTTCACTAAGAAGTAATTTGTACATATACTCGTGTGGGAAATAACGCTCGCCTTTTTCTTCGGCGTCTTTCCAGATTTTAACGATATGTCTTTGAATTCTGCGGAAAGCCTCTTCTTCGGGAATGCAGGTATCCGTAACGCGGTTAAATCCATTTTCTAATAAGTCCCATTCTTCTTGAGGACTTAAATCGCGGTAATTTGGAACGCGCTTATAGTGTGAGTGCGCCACAAGGTTCATAATATCCTCTTCAAGGTTTGCACCTGTACAAGAGATTATATCTACCTTGCCTTGGCGAATCATTTCAGCTAGAGAAATACCTAACTCAGCGGTACTCATCGCACCGGCAAGTGTAATCATCATTTTTCCACCTTCTAAAAGATGAGTTTCGTATCCTTTTGCAGCGTCTACTAATGCCGCGGCATTAAAGTGGCGGTAGTGGTGTTCTATAAATTGAGAAATAGGGCCTCTGTTCATAACGTTTAAAATTGAACGGCAAAAATAGTATTTTTCAAAGTGTTAGAGCAGGGATTGTAAAAAAGCCACCTCAAAGACTATCTTCGCGTTGCAATGAAAGCTTATCTGATATCCGCTCTAATATTTCTCTTAGCAACCTCTCCACTATATGCGCAACGCCGGCTAACGGAGCGCCTGTTGTCTAACGAGGGCGATACCAGCAAAAGAGGTTCCTTTTTGATCCTTCCAGCATTGGCCTACGCTCAAGAAACAGGCTGGGCTTTCGGGCTTGTCTCCTTATCATCGTTCTACTATAATAAAAAGGATACCATTACCCGCCCTTCAATTATGTCAGGTGTGGCTGCCGTAACCACTAAAAAGCAGTGGCAATTATCTTTCAAGCCCGACATCTGGACCGCTGGAAATAAATACCATTATCTTGGCGAGTTGCGATATAAGAACTTCCCGTTCAATTATTATGGAGTTGGCGATCGAACTTTAGCTGCCAATAAAGACGTTATTACTCAGAAACTGATTAAAGTAAGCGCTGAAGTTGAGAAAAAATTAAGTCGGGGAATTTATGTAGGGCTTACGTCGAGTTATGAAAACTACAAATTCACCGATAAGGAAATAGGAGGCATCTACGAAGCCGATTTGCTTACCCGGGATAGGGATGGCGGACAAGTGTTTTACTTTGGCTTATCCCAAATTATCGACACCAGAAATTCCAACAACTACCCCACTAAAGGCACTTATTTGAAGCTAAACTACTCCTACGCTCCTGATTTTTTTGGTGGCGATAATTTTACGGGAAGTACGTTTAAAATTGATTTTAGAAACTTTAAGAGTTTCAACGATAAAACGGTGTTTGGCTTGAATCTTAACTATCAATCCTTACTAGGTTCATCCTCGCCATTTTATTTATTACCGCAACTAGGCAATGACCAAATGATGCGAGGCTATTACACCGGAAGATACAGAGGGCAAGATTTATTAGCAGCCCAGGCTGAGTTACGCTACAGGCTTATTCCTCGATTTGGCTTGGCAGCATTTGCTGGAGCAGGTTCGGTTTATAGCAGGGGCGAGTTTTCATTTGATAGATTAAAACCGAGCTACGGTGCTGGTGCTCGCTATTTTGTTGACCCGAAACGAGGCACAACTTTGCGCTTTGATTATGCTTTCGGCGAAAAACGCGACAACGAAAAAAGGCAGAAAGGATTTTATTTATCTGTATCTGAAGCGTTTTAACCAATCTTGGAAAGTGACAAGCTTTATTTTTCGACTACCGAAGTTCTATCTTCAATTTCTGCCTTCCCGATGCAATAAACTTTTTTTTCCTTGTAATCGATCTTAATGAGATTTCCTTGCATCGAATATTTTTTAGACCGAACTTTTGCATTTCCATAAAGCTTCATTACTGAGCGATCCTCATTAAACTTTATGGAATCTTCCGCCTGGAAGCTTGCATCTTTAAATTCTTTCATAAACCAATCATTATCAGAGGTAGTATCTCTTTTTTCCTTTACAATAACACTGTCAGATTGAATTCTAATGGGAGAACTAATCTTTGTTTTATGCACAAAGTGATGTCTATTCGGCCTCATTTCCCGGCCATCTAAAAAAGCAGATGGGCTCTTGAATGCTATTGGTAATTTTGTTTTGTTCATCATCACCCCAATTTCTTTAATTCCAGTTGTTAAAGATTTCTTAGAGGCAAATGCCATACAACATAAAGTAATTAATGGCATTAATAAGAGGTAAATGAGTTTTTTATTATTTTTTGAAGGTTTTGTAAATAACATTTTTACACGCGATTTAAGAGGCTGTCTATTGAAATGATGAGAGTAATTACTTCCCGAATTATTAGATAGGCCCAACAGTAATTCAGCATATCGTTTTTTATCAGCACTTCTGATAACTATACCATCTGCCTGAAATTCGTGATTTTCTTCAATTGCATTTGAAAGCCAATAACTAAAGGGATTAAACCATAAAATAACCTGAATTATATTGGATAATACTTTATCAAAAGAATGAAGGCAGCCTACGTGAGCCATCTCATGAGCCAATACTTGTTCTTCTTCAATTTTACTGAGGTTTTTAGAATCTAGAAAAATATAGTTGAGAAACGAACCGTTCTTTAAGTAACTGTCATTCCTAATAAGTTTTAGTGAGCGGATTGTTTCAACTTTACTTTTTTTCAAATGCAACAGGAGCAATACCATAGAAATTACAAATCTAGTCCCCAGCAATCCTGCAACACATAAGTAAACAAAAAGCAAACATCGTTTCCAGCCAAAATCTAGCCGATGAGATTGTTTATACCCTGTAGTTGTGGTTACGGAAGGCATAATATCTGGCGTAGCCCTTGTGAGTATAGAATATTGCTCCGAAGAACTCATATTAATAATAGTATCTGCCGGAAGTTTTATTGTGGGGATTACAAAGCTCATAACCAGAACCGCCAGTAAATAATATCTGTTAAGACTAAAAAAAGTGAGCCTCTTTAAAAAAATTCTATAAAAAAGATAGAAAATCGAAGTACAGGCTGATACTTGTAATAAATACATCACACAACAATTAAACAATGACTAAAGCAAATTATTTACAGCCTAGACTTATAGCCGTTAATGGCCTTTACGAAACTTTCTGCCAGTTTATCCTGATAGGCTTTATTAGTCAGATGTAGAAGGTCAGTTTTATTATCCAGATAACCCAATTCTAAAAGGATTGATGGCGAAGGATTATTGCCGAGGACATACAAGTTAACATCTTTGAGGTCCGTGCTCATCTTAATATCAAGAGAAGATAGCTCCGCTTTAAATGAAGAGCCAAGTGACATACTCCGATTGAGTAACGTCGAATCTTTCATTCTATATTTATTTGGAACATAGATATCCATGCCACCTGGTTTAGTCCCTTTATAGTTCGCAGGTGTAGAGTTAACATGGATAGAGATGAAAACATCGCCTTTATTTTTCACACGTTCCGATAAAGCAATAAACTCATCAGAGTTCCTCGTGGAAATTACGTTAAAACCGTTTTTTTCGAGCGCGCCTTTAATGCTTTTTGAAATTTCTAGAACCAGGTCCTTTTCATAAATCCCATCAAAGTGGGCTGCATTATCTTTCCCACCATGCCCTGGATCCAAAATCACAGTGAATTTATCGTTGGCATTTAAGGCCGCGGAAACGGGTTTACTGATTAAATTAGTTAGGCTTACCTCTGTCGGCAATTGCACAATATCATTAACTTGTAAAGACTCAGCCAGATCTGTAATTATCCCAAGAGTAGTTTTCTCACCTACTCCAGTTTTCTCTTTAGCAAAAACTTGATTGTCTGGTTTAAACCTGAAGGCTGAACTCCCACTTGGCAATTCTTTCGATTCAATTATAGCGCTTACAACTTTTGCCTTTTCTAAGGCAAATACAGTAACAACAGGCAGCACCAATGGCAGCAATGTTAAATAGATTAATTTTTTCATGTTATGAGATGGTTTTTTAAAAATGAATTGAATTCGTTCTTTTAATGGATGGCTGCTAAAGCCATTTGTAAAATACGGTGTACTGGGAGAGCAGAGTTTAACAAGAAAATTGCTATAATCCTCCTTATTAACCACCCTTACTAACAAGCTGTCAACCTCATATTCATGATTTTGGTTGATAGCATTTTTGTAGTAATAAATCAACGGATTAAACCACATTAATGCCTGAGCAAACTCAGCAACTATTTTATCCGCAGAATGCAACTTCTCTCTGTGGACTTTCTCATGCGCTACAATCTGCCCAAATTCTTCTTTAGACAGCCCCTCCCCGCTAATAAATAAAAGATTGAAAAACGAGCAATTGGAAAATCGTTTAAAAGCAGGGAGAATTATAAATCCCTCATTCCTGTAACCCTTCAATGACTTTAAGTATAGAAAAGTTATTACAATCAATAACTTAATAAGAAGAATTCCCGCAACAAGGGTATAAATTACTAAAGCTACTCCTATGCTATAACCGTCCTGCTTAACCCAATTTAAGGGTGATTGCTCCTGAGTTATCGTTTTTACACTTCCTTGTTGATTTATAATTTCTTCGGTATTATCCAGCATCACGTCCTCCGGCATTGCTATAAGCATGTTTGAAATAGCAGAGCTGTTAACCTTAAATTTCAACAGAGGCGTGAATAAACATATTAAAAGGCTTATGATTAAATAAAAGCGGTTTAACGTAAAGAAAGTGAACCTCTTAAATACAAAATGGTAGCATCCACAAAACAACAGCATGAGGATTGCCGATTCGAGAAAATATCCAATCATAACAATACCCGGGTTAATCGTTATCAGAATTTTTATCAATAATCTCTTTAATCTTCTTTAACTCCTCGTCGCTTAGCTTCTGCTCTTTCACCATGAAAGACAATAGATTCTCTACCGAGTTATCGAAATAACCCGAGATCATTTTTTTAAAGAAGGTTTTGCGGTATTCACCCTTAGAGATTATTGGGAAGTATTCGTAGGTTTTACCATAAGCCTTGTAGCCCAGGTATCCTTTTTTCTCCAGTATCCGAACAATTGAAGAGATTGTATTATAAGGAGGCTTAGGCTCATCCTCCAATTCTGCGATAATATCTTTAACAAAGGCGCTTTTTAGTTTCCAGAAAATCTGCATTATACGCTCTTCTGCTTTGGTTAAATCTTCCATAAACCAAAGCTATAACTTATTTTTAAGTTATACAACTGAAAAACAAGTTATCTAACGCAAAAACACGTTTGTGCCTAAAACTTTATTCTAAAATCTTCCTTAACCTGTCCTTTTCTGAAATAAACCAGCCCAATCCAAAACAAATCGATCGTTACACTTACAGCAGGGTGCGCCTTTATTTCTTCCCAGGCTTCCTCCATGCCTTTGCTCCAATAAATGTCATCGAAAATGATTAGCGTACGGTCGTTAATTTTAGGCAGGCACATATTAAAATAGTCGAGGGTGGCCTGTTTCCGATGGTTGCCATCAATAAACACCAAATCAACAGATTCGATTTGGCTTAATACCTCGGGAAAAACCTTGTCAAAGTTACCTGTCTTTATTTCTGCATTTCGAATACTCAGTTTGCTCACATTATCCCGGGCAACTTGAGCTGTCTGCGGGCAGCCTTCAATACTTATCACACGCGCATCAGGCACTGCCTTTGCCAGATACGAAGTTGTAAGCCCTAAACAAGTACCGAGTTCAATAATAGTGCGGGGCCCGCGCTCTTGCGCTAAACGAAAGATTAATTGGGCCAGGCTTGCCGGTTTTAAAGCATTCTTTGCTAACTGTTTAACCTGTTTTTGTTTATTGTTATTCACATGTGAACCTGCGCCCAAATCAGTTATAGTGATACTTCTACTGTCATGAAGCAAGAGTTTCCGCAGCTGTTCAATAGCCCCATATTCACCATGTGGGCTATAATCGTAGATAACCTCATCCACCAATTTATACACAAAAGGCGAGTGGATTCCATGTCGGGTTTTAGCTTTTATGCGATGTTTTATATAAGACTTAAGCAGCTGTACGTTTATCATAAAGTGGCTAAATTAACTATTTACAATGATTACGCTTATTAAATTTCTGCCCGCCTGTATACAGATTTATGCCCAATTGAATGCCCTGCGTGTATATTTTGTTAATCTTTTCTTAAATTAGTAATGATGATTAATCAAAAAGAAATAGAGTCATTAATTAAGTTGCTGGATGACCCGGACAAGGAGATTTCAGAACATGTTGAAGATAAACTCCTTTCTTATGGCAGTGAGGTAGTAGAATATCTCGAAACCGCCTGGGAGCATTCTTTTGATGCTGTATTACAACAAAGAATAGAAAACCTTGTACATAAAATTCAATACCTGAATGTAAAACAGGAGCTTGAATTATGGTATCACGGGGGCTCCTTTGATCTACTGCAAGGGGTACTTATTATTAACAAGTATCAATATCCTGATATGGACCCACAAAGGATTGTAAATCAGATTGAGGATATAAAACGGGAAATATGGGTACAAATGATCTATGATATGAGTGCCGTGGAAAAAGTTAAACTAATAAACCATGTTCTTTATGGCATTCATGGTTTCTCCGGGAACACTACTAATCATCAGGATCCACAAAACTCATACATAAGCCAGGTTCTGGAAAGTAAAAAGGGAAATCAAATTTCTCTTGCAGTTATCTATTCTATAATTGCGCAAAAACTGGACGTCCCCGTATATGGTGTTAACCTGCCGCAACATTTCATTTTAGGCTATGTGGATATGAGCAAGGATTTCTCAGAAGAAGATTGCGTAATGTTCTACATTAATGCCTTTAATAAGGGCTTTATTTTCGGGCGGCGAGATGTAGACTCATTTTTGAAACAACTCAATCTAAAACCTGAAAAATCCTTCTACGAGCCATGTAACAACGAACATATCATTCGCAGAATTTTAAGAAACCTGATTTCTTCTTACACCAAACTTGGCTACGATGAAAAAGTAAAAGAAATTGAGCAGTTACTAGAAGTAGTAGAAGGCTAGCTCAAGAGAAATCCCTGCCAAAAATTATGATGGCAGGGATTTTTTTTTAAAATTCCATCAAATAGGCTTTTAGGAAATCGTTCAAATCCCCATCTAGCACAGCTTGAGCATTAGAAGTTTCGTAATTGGTACGCAGGTCTTTCACCAGTTTATATGGGTGTAAAACGTAGTTTCGTATCTGCGAGCCCCACTCAATTTTCTTCTTAGAACCTTCAATTGCTGCAGTGGTTTCCATTTTTTTACGCATCTCAATTTCATATAACTGAGATTTTAATAAGCGGATTGCATTCTCCTTATTCTGTAACTGCGAGCGAGATTCCTGGTTCTTAATAATGATACCAGATGGCTTGTGGTACAAACGAACCGCCGTTTCCACTTTATTTACATTCTGCCCTCCTGCTCCTCCAGAACGGAACGTTTCGAATTCGATATCTGCAGGATTTACCTCAATCTCAATGGTATCATCCACTAAGGGATAAACATATACAGAAGCAAATGAAGTATGGCGCTTGGCATTGGCATCAAAAGGCGAAATACGCACCAAACGGTGTACGCCATTCTCCCCCTTTAAATACCCATAAGCAAAATCGCCTTCAAACTGGATAGTCACCGACTTAATACCGGCTACATCCCCTTCCTGGAAATCTTGTTCGCTTACCTTATAGCCATTTTTCTCGCCCCACATGATATACATGCGCATCAGCATTTGAGCCCAGTCGCAGCTTTCTGTACCGCCAGCTCCTGCTGTAATTTGCATTACGGCATTTAGCTGGTCTTCCTCAGAGCTTAACATGTTTTTAAACTCCAATTCCTCCAATTTGGACAGCGCTGCCTGGTATTGTTCTTTTACATCATCGGCACTAGCCTCGCCAGCCTGATAAAAATCAAACATTACGGCGGCGTCTTCAACAGCTGCGCTAACATCAGCATAGCCGTCTGTCCATGCCTTCTTGGTTTTTATTGCATGGAGTACTTTCTCAGCTTCTTTGGGGCGATCCCAAAAGCCTTCAGTCGTTGTAAATTCCTGTTCAAGGCGTAGTTCATCGAGCTTCCGTTCGATGTCAAAGATGCCTCCTCAGGGACGCTACTCTGTCCCTTAAATCCTGTAGTTGTTCTTTGGTCATAGACGCAAAAGTAAATAAACCATAAGGTAAACGATGTTTTTTTAATAACAAAAGAGATTTTCAAAGCCAATCATAAAAATATTAATAAGTTTATACGGCCTTAAGTAAAATTTTCGCAAAATTGCAGCTAAATCAATTTGTTTAATTTAAGAACGATGCTTCCTACAATAAACTTTACCCAAACTCAAGCTTATCAGTATTTATCAGATCATTTAGTAGAAGTTAGCGACAAACATTTACGCGATCTTTTTGCTGAAGACCCTAAACGCTTTGAAAAATTCTCTATAGAGTTTAACAATATCCTTTTAGACTACTCCAAAAACAGAATTACTGATAAAACTGTGGCTCTTTTAATTCAATTAGCTAAAGAGTGCGGATTAAAGGATGCCATTGAGGCTTTATTTACCGGCGAGAAAATTAATCAGACAGAAGGCCGTTCTGTTTTACATACAGCTTTACGCAATCAAAGCAACGAACCTATTTTAGTTGATGGCCAAGATGTAATGCCTGAAGTAAACGCTGTGTTGGCGAAAGTTGAAAAGTTCACAAACTCAGTAATTTCTGGCGAATGGAAAGGCTACACCGGAAAAGAAATTACTGATATTGTAAATATTGGCATCGGCGGTTCTGACCTTGGCCCGGTAATGGTTACCGAGGCTTTAAAGCCGTATAAAACCCGTTTAAACCTTCACTTTGTATCAAATGTGGATGGGACACATATTGCCGAAACACTGAAAAAAGTAGATCCTGAAACTACGTTATTCCTTATTGCCTCCAAGACCTTTACTACGCAGGAAACAATGGCAAATGCCCATAGCGCCCGTAACTGGTTTTTACAGGGCGGCGCTACGGAGGGTGATGTGGCAAAACATTTCGCTGCACTTTCGACCAATGCAACAGCTGTTTCTGCATTTGGTATCGATACCGAAAATATGTTTGAGTTTTGGGATTGGGTTGGAGGCCGTTATTCTCTATGGAGCGCGATCGGGACTTCCATAGCCCTGGGAATTGGTTTTGATAACTTTAAAGCATTACTGGCTGGAGCGCACGCTGCCGATAAGCACTTCCGCGAAAGCGAATTTGAACAGAATATTCCTGTTATTTTAGCCCTGTTGGGAATTTGGTATAACAACTTCTTTGAAGCCGAAAGCCACGCTATTCTTCCTTATGATCAATACTTACATCGATTTGCTGCTTACTTCCAACAAGGAGATATGGAAAGCAATGGTAAATATGTTGACAGAAATGGCGAAGCGGTAAACTATCAAACTGGCCCGATCATCTGGGGTGAACCTGGAACAAATGGACAGCATGCATTTTATCAATTAATTCATCAGGGTACAAAACTAATTCCCGCTGATTTCATTGCTCCAGCTCAATCGCATAATAAAATAGGCGCTCACCATACTTTGCTTTTATCCAACTTTTTTGCTCAAACTGAAGCATTGATGAATGGCAAGACTTACGAAGAAGTGGTTGCTGAATTAAAAGCCTCTGGTAAATCAGAAGCGGAGATTGAAAAATTGGCTTCCTTTAAAGTTTTTGAAGGGAATCGTCCAACCAACTCCATTCTATTTAAGAAAATCACCCCCGAGAGCCTGGGAACATTAATTGCTTTTTATGAGCATAAAATCTTCGTTCAGGGCATTATCTGGAATGTATTCAGCTTTGACCAATGGGGCGTTGAATTAGGCAAGCAATTGGCAAGCAAAATCCTGCCTGAATTACAAAGCGAAGACTCTGTTTCATCGCACGATTCTTCAACGAACGGACTCATTAACCAGTACAAAAATTGGCGATAATATCAAGGAAAAGGGGCACCAAGCGTGCCTCTTTTTCATTTCCTTTACTTGCCCACCCAACTCTCCCTTTCCAAAAAAATTTACCTAACGAGGCAACTGGCAACTTAAAAGAGCCGTACTTGTTAGTATATTGAGTTATTATTTGAATGGACTCGGTTTACTTTCAAGAGATTATTGCAGGCTGCGTTTCGAAAAGCAGAAAAAGCCAAAAAGAATTGTACAAGCTTTTCTTTGGCTTTGCTATGAAAATTTGCCTACGATACGCTGAAAGCAAAGAAGAAGCCATTGAAATGGTTAACGACGGCTTTCTGAGGGTTTTTACCAATATCCACAAGTTTGAAAACGGGCGCCCCTTTCAGTCATGGCTTAGCACCATAATGATTAATACCTCAATTGATTATTACCGGGCACGAATAAAACGAACTAAGATGGAAGCGTTAAATAGCACCCACGAGTCGGAAGATAGAGAAAACATTCTCTCAAAACTAAACTACAACGACCTTATTAAACTAGTTCAAAGGCTTTCAATAAGTTACCGTACGGTTTTTAACCTTTTTGTAATTGATGGGTACAACCACGAGGAAATCTCACAGATGCTTTCAATTTCGGTAGGTACATCAAAATCAAATCTGTTTAAAGCCAGGCAGCACTTAAGGGACATGTTAAAGGAAGAGGCAGACAACCAGGGTAAGAAAATTTATAATTACTGATGAAAGAGATTCCCGATAGCGAGTTTGACAGGCTCTTCAAAGAAAAGTCGCAAAATTTCGACTATTCTTTTGAGGAAGATGCTTGGATGCTTATGGAGAAAAAACTCCGTAAACGGGATCGTATTATCTTTTTCAGAAGGTCTGCTACAGCGTTCGCGATACTTTTTTTACTAGGCGGAGGATATTTTCTTCTACCCAAATCAGTGCAAACAAATTCTGATGATAATGGCAATAACACACACTTAGTATCTAAAAAAACTAAAGTACTTCCTAATAAGCCTGAAGAGGCAGCAACATATTCAGCCCCAGACTCTGAGCTACAAAAGGAAAACATTGAAAAGATTACGGCTCAACAATCTCAGCCTTCAAGTGGTTTAAGTAAAGAAGAAGCACAGCACAGCGCTAGTATTGATCAAGGAGAAGCACAACGCAACGCCCGTATTGAGCCTGCTTCAGGGGCGGTAACAAAAGGTATAAAGCCGGATAAGTATGTAATAAATAGGAAAATCAATAAGGTGCATACTGCCAGCTCTCGCAATAGCACCAGCACTGTTCAAACTAACGGAACAAGCCTGGCTGCCCGACAAGACATACCATATGCCTCCGCAACTTCCGTTGTTTTTGCTGAAAACTTATCCGGTTTTTTAAACTTAAATGAACAGCCGATTATTTCTGAGCAAGATCCTCCTGCACCTAATAAGCCTGAGAAAAGCAAGCGCTTAAACCCTTCTTATAGCTTCACATTTTCTGCCGGGCCAGATTTCAATTCAACCGCATCTATTGCTGGTAAAAAAGCTACCCTGAATGTCGGCTTGCTTTTTAATGTAAGCGTTAAAAAGTTCAGCCTCAGCACCGGGGCAAAATATGGTCTCAAAGATTATGACGCGAACGTTTATGATTATAAATTGAGAAACCCGTCAAGGGCCAACCTAATATCTACCATTGATGCTAATTGTAATGTACTCGAAATACCAGTGCAGGCATCCTACGCCCTGCTAAAAACAGACAAACAGAAGATTGAGTTGCATACCGGGCTCTCGTCTTACTTAATGCTTAAAGAAGAGTATTTATTCTGCTACAAGCCAGAATCAGGCATCAAAGACTATCTCCTTGAAAGAAACAATGCCAACAGAAGCTTTTTTGGCGTTGCCAATATATCTGCATCTTATAAATTCAAACCAATAAATCAGCACATTCAACTTGGAATTGAACCTTATGTAAAACTTCCTTTAGCCGGAATTGGTGAGGGCAAGGTAAGGCTAAAATCTAGTGGAATTGCAATAAATATGACTTATGATCTTAAAAAACGTTAGAAAATTTGCGCTTATTGGCTTACTGCTTTACCCTTTTTGTGTAGATGCGCAGGCAAACTTTAGTACAAAAAATGCCAGAATCAGTTTTTTTTCTTCAACACCTATTGAAGATATCAAAGCTGCAAGTGACAACGGGATGGCTGTACTGGTTACCAAAACCAGAGACATAATTTTCCAGGTACCAATAAAAAGTTTCGAATTTGCCAAAGGGCTGATGCAGGAACATTTTAACGAAAATTATATGGAGAGTGACAAATACCCTATCGCCCGCTTCAAAGGCAAAATAAATCAGGCAATTGACTTTAGTAAAGATGGAGAATATCCTGTATCTGCAACAGGAAACTTGTCTGTACACGGCGTTGAGCAACCACGCACAATTAATGGAAAACTTTTGATCAAAGATGGTAAGGTAGCCCTCAATTCAAACTTTGACGTTAAATGTGTTGATCATAATATCAAAATCCCCAAACTTGTAATGACCAAAATTGCCGAGGTAATTAGCGTAAAAGTTGATGCAAACCTGGCACAAACAACCAAATAAATTATGCTATTGAAACCATCATGAAGCATCTGCACTCACAGAAAAAACTGCTTATGATAGCTTTCTCAACTAAAAAACAAGTATTTGATGAAAAAATCTAAACTACTTATAGCCCTTTTATTCTGCGGGCTTGGTGTCTCTGCGCAAGATGCAGACTCTCTTATGAACCAATTGGGAGCAAAAAGTTCAAATGGCCCTGTAAATGCAACGTTTAAATCGACTAGGATTGTCCTTTCCCATTCTACCGAGATCCAAAAGAAATACGACCTTGATTTAAGGATAAGGCACCATTTTGGAGATATAGGGGGAGAATTTGGAGACTCGCACACGCTTTTTGGACTGGACGGCGCTACCGACCTCTATATCGGATTAGATTATGGTATAACCAATAAGCTCACTGTAGGCGTAGGCAGAAGTAAACAGGACGAGCTATACAATTTATTCCTTAAACAAAAGCTGATTCAACAAAGCAATAAATTCCCTTTCAGCACTACCCTGCTTGCTCAGAGTGCCTGGATAACCAGAGAAGAAAGCACTGCCAATGAGCTTCAGGATGGCCGTAGCTCATATTTTTTTCAAGCTCTAATAGCGAGCAAACTTTCGGAACATCTTTCATTGCAAATAAGTCCTGGCTACTTAATCCGCGATCAAATGGAAGATCCTCTTGATGAAAAAGGACTGTTTACGGCAGGTATTGGGGGGCGTTTGAAGTTTTCAAAACGGATGGCGTTAATTGCTGACTATCAACTCGTAAACCTAACAAGATCAGACAAGCTTGCAAAAACCTATTACAATCCTCTGGGTGTAGGATTAGAAATTGAGACTGGGGGGCATATTTTCTCCTTAAACTTTATGAATTCAGAATATATCGTTGAAAATAACTTTCTGCCGGGAACCAATAAATCATGGACAGATGGCGGGGTTCGCTTCGGTTTTACAATTTCCAGGAATTTCACTCTACATAAATCAAAAAATCCAGATATAGACTCTAAAATCTATTAAACCCACAACTATATGGAAAGAGACGAATTTTTAAAAAAACTAGGGTTAGGCCTGGCATTGGTTTGTACAGGCTCTTGCTTTCAAGGATGTAGCAAAGGGGGAGAATCAGAACCAGAT
>CBIHNR010000005.1:0-64533 GCA_966211215.1 uncultured Pedobacter sp. | reverse complement strand
TTTTACTTCGTTTGGGCTTACCCTTTGGTAAAGCAGATAAATCTTCCATAGGATTTCGTGCCCCTAAATCAGTAACAGCTGCTGATGAAGAGGGTATCTATTTTGCGGGTTTTGCAAAAAATGTTGAGGTGTTGGAGAATATCATGATGAACCAGATCGGTTCTGAGAGTGGGTTCATGAATGACAGATTATTCGACCATTTAAAGTCTAGCCTTGGAGGCTTCTTTTACATTCCCAGCGTAGATGATTTGGCTTTAGATGTGGAGCAAAAGTACACCAGCGATTTCTCTCACATGGAAAAAGGCGATTGGACACGCTTTCCGGGAGTTGACTGGACCAGACTCGACAGGCATTTTAAACATGCATCAACAAACGGATTGATGTATTATAATCACCAGAACTACCTGTTCACGATGGCCACCGGGATTAACAAAAGAAATAATTTTTTCAGCACGCCATCCCGGCGAATCCTCAGCCTGCTCGAAAATACTTTTTCGCTTTGGCAGGATAACTGGTATTTCAACCGCAAACAGGAAGAAATTCCAGGTGACCTTAAACAGTACATAGAAGGATATGAAGGTGCTGATAAGCCTGAAGATATAATGCAGGAATCAGTTATGGTGCGTAAAGGATGGGCTGTCAGATTAAGTTTAAAACTATTTTCTTCTAAAGAATATGGCTTCAGGGGAAGACGTGTTTTATTGGATGACGGAACCTTACTTCCATATAATTCAAGGGTAGAAAAGAAAGGCAAAGTTATTTACGGATCCGATACCTATCGTATTTCACCCGAAGAGATCATTGTAGGTGCCATGCCTAATTTAACGCTTGGTGAAGGCCGTTATGTAATGAAATATCTGACCGAGCAGGAACGATTGAACGGGTTTCTAGCGAATCTGAGCGAGGCATCAGGTGTGGGGCACGTTATTCCTGATTTTGGTAAAGCATTAGAAAAAGGACTAAAAGCCTTAATGGAGGAAGTGAAGGAATATGAACTAAACGCTACATGCAAGGAAAAGAAAGACCTGTACAGATCATCTTACCTGTCTTTGCAGGGAATCTCCGAATATTGCCTTAACTACGCAAAACTTGCTGAAGAAACAGCGGAGCAAATGTCTGAAGGGCAGCAATGGGAACGGGAAAACCTGGAAGGCATTGCTGCCAGAATGACCAAGCTGGCTACCGATAAGCCCGATACGATGCTCGAGGCCCTTCAGTTGATTTTTACCATTCACAGTACTTTGCATTTGAATGGCGAACCAACAGCTATGGGCCGTCTTGATCAATTCCTGCAGCCTTACTTTGTGAAAGATCAGTTAAGTATAGAAGCAGCGCAGGAAATAATCGATGCTTTCTATATTAAGCTTGATGAAAAGGTTCAGCAGAACCGGATCTTTATGGAGGATCATCAGCCTTTCGGAAACCTTGCCATGGGTGGCAGTTCAGGGCCTTATCCTCAAGGTGCTTCTTTAGGGCAATGGATACAACAAATAACGGTAGGAGGGACCGTTGCTGATGGCGAAGCCGATTATAGTAAAACCAAACCAGCTTACAACGATGTAACCCGCCTGTTTATCAGGGCATCCGGACGATTGCCCCTTAATGCCCCTTGTTTGTCTCTTCGCACCAGAAAAGATATACCAGAGGACTTGCTGGATGAGGCAGCTCATGCGGTACTATCAGGAGGAGCGCATCCAATTCTGTTAAACGACGAAAAGATAATCAAAGGCCTTTACGAAAGCGGCAACCAGGTTGGTGGCAGTTTATCGGAGGATACGAAAAGCTGGAACTCGGCAGTTGAATTAAAATCTGCTCAGAACTATGCCTGTGATGGTTGCTATGAACCGCAGTTTCCTGGCGAAAACTGGTTCTCATTAGGTGGGTTTTCTACTTTGCAACCATTAGAGTGCGCCTTAAATCAGGGACGTACCTATTCATCCGCCGGACAAGCTTATCTGTTTGGTAAAACTACATCTTTAACAACTAAGCCGGCAGATCAGATTAAAAGTTTTGATGAGCTGAAAGAATTGTATTTCCAGCATTTTGAATGGCTGAACAGGAAGGCGTTTAACGGACAAATCATGGGATTTGGTGCCAATACAGCTGTTTGTCCTTCACCAATTCTTAACGTGTTTATGGATGATTGCCTTGCCCGTGGCCTGGATTTTTACAGCGGCGGAACGAAATACAATATTTACGGCCCATGCTATATTTCTCTCAGTTCAACAATAAATTCTCTTTATGCCATTAATAAAATGGTGTTTGATGAGAAAAACGCCGTAACCACATTGTCAGAACTATTGGAGTGCTTATGCTGCGATTGGGGATATAACATGACCGAACCTTTCATCAGTAAACTGGCCGGCGAAGCCAGGATTGCCTCAAGAGCTGATCGTTTTAAACGCTTACGTGAAATTGCATTGTCCCTGCCAAGATATGGGCGTGGTGATGCAGAAATAGACGCTTTGGGTAATGAAGTTGTTGAAAGAATTGCAACGTTGTCGATTGAAACTTTTACTAAACCATGGGATCAATTAAAAGCTTCATTAAAGAATCTGGCTGCCCGTTATGGTACCGAACAATATCCTTTTGGGATACAGATTCAACCGGGAGTAGGCACATTTGAAAATCATGTGGAAATGGGAGCCTGGAACGGAGCCAGCGCCGATGGCCGCCGTAACGGCACTACTGTTGCCTCCGACTTAAGTCCGGCACCAAGCCCTTCGGATATGCCTATCGACCACCAATATGCAGGTTTTCATAAGTCCTTGAAGGGATTTGAGGGATCGGGAACAGATTTGATGAGCGACGGAGCACCTACGGATTATAATATTGATGAAAATTATCCGCCACAAAGGCTGGTTGATGTGATGAAGCAGTTCGCCCATGGACATTCTTCAAACATCCTCACTATTACGGTTGCAAACCCTGATACTTTTGAAAAGGCGGTCGACTCACCGGAGCAGTTTGATTTACTTCGGGTGCGTACCGGCGGCTGGACAAACTTCTTTACTTCGGTGTTCCCAATCATCCAGGATCAGCATCGCCGCAGGCCAGTTTCTGTTCCGGATATCGTTGAAAGCACTGAGCTAGCTTCGGCAACACAGCATGCTGCAAAACTGGAGATTCAGTTTGATCCGGCTGCTGCTTCGGCTGGTTGTCCTTTTCACCAGCAGTTAGCTGCGAATAATTAGAATTAGTGAAAAAAAAGAAAACCCGGCCAATAGCGGATCGGGGTTTCTTTTTTAGAAGGAGAGAAAGCCCCGAGAGTGAAATGAAGCTTCTTCAGCATCAGAGTTAATGGGATTAGATTTTGGAGAAATAGTGTATACATCTCAGTAAATGACATTGTTATCAAAAGAAATAAATTCAGCTTACAAAATGGAAGTAATTATGATTGGCCCGCTGGCCAGATCAGTCTTTCCTACCGTGGCAATGTTAACGGTAATAATCTACGACAATCTAATAGTCGATAACAATTGTCTTTTCAGTATCGATGTTTCGTTTGAGTAAATCAAAGAAAGAAGTTTTTCCACTGCCCCATTTACGATTAACTCCAACAGCCACAGTTGTTTCGGCTTCAGTCCAGAAAACGAAGAAAATTAATTGAATCAGTGACCTTCTCAATATCGTAAAATATGTTAATAAAAATCGAAAGAATGAAAGTGATAATTACATCTCTCCTAATAGCTTTTTCTACAATTGCTATTGCTCAAGTTGACACAAAGCCTAACATGGGATATACAGGGGAGAGTGAGGATAATTATAGAAATCTTCTATTCAAGAGATATGATTTAAAAGGTAGAAGATTGCTAAATAATCCTTTTACCGATAGTGTATCTAACTTTTCAGCAAGAATAGTTTTAAATATCAGTGTTGACTCAGTGGGTAACGTAATTGATGCTTTTGGTCCCGCAAAATTGTCAACGAGTTCAGATAAAGACTTGATAAACAGGGCTAAAAAAGCTGCCCTTACTGCTAAGTTTTCTCGTACAGATTCATTGGCTATACAAAAAGGCAAGCTTGTTTTTACTTTTCATGAGAAGCCATATGTTCGTTAAGTTATTTGTCCCAGAAAACGAAGCTTACAGGTATATCCGATCATGTTTGTCAGTAAAGAAACACCGATTCCAGCCAATATTATAAGACAAAAGCACTTTTGACTACATTCTTAAAAAACATCAGCTAAAAGACCGGCCTTATCATTATCGGTACCCGTTCTATTGCGGATATATTACTATCGGTATCATTGCTATTGTTACCGCTTTTGCTTTAATCTATATCAACAAACTTCAGGAAACCACATATCAGTGTTGCTGCGGTGACACTAGGATTGATTAGTAAAAGTCTTTAAACAAAAAACGGAATCTGTGCTTTATAAAAGCGTCATTAAGGAAGATATAATCATAATCATGAAGAACAATACCATAGCAGCATTATCAAGAAGAACATGGTTAAAGGCAAGTACCTTTTTGGTAGGTGCGAATCTGTTGAATATTAAATCAGCGGATGCCTCTTTTCTTGAAAAAGATAAAAAAACTCCGGCTTTAACTGCTGAAGAGATTGCTGCCATCGAAGCTGCTATTGGCAAAAAAGGAACTTATAAAGATGCGGAGGCAACACATACAACGCCTCTTCCACGAAACGACCTTAAAGTGTCTGTAAAAGGAGAAGCTGTGCCAATTCCGTTTGGTTTTGGCGGCTGGGTTTCCATAAAAAGAACTTTGGATGGTAAATCGGCTGTATTAATGAGCGATGCCGTGTTACAGGAAGAAGAAGTAAATCCGCTGATTTCTGCCGCTCAGGCAAATGGCCTTGAAATAAGTGCAATACATAATCATTTCTTCTACGAATCTCCAAGGATTTTCTACATGCATATCCACGGTATGGGTTCGCCGATAGAACTAGCCAAGAAATACACGGCAACTATCAGCAATTCAAAACTGTCGCCTAAAAATCAACCTCCGGCTGGAACGCCACCTGCAAAAACAGGGAAAGATATTTTTAACGTAGATCAGTTGAATGCTATTGTAAAATACGAAGCCGCTGTAAACGGGCCAACCATAAAATATACAATAGGAAGGACGGATTTAAAAGTAATAGCCATGGGCGCTGAAATGACTGCCTCTATTGGACTTAATTCCTGGGCTTCCTTTACCGGTACCAGCGATAGTGCCTTTATTGCCGGCGATATTGCGATGCTTGAGCATGAGGTTAATCCGGTAATTCGCTCACTTCGTTCCAATAATATCGAAGTTGTGGCTTTGCACAATCATATGCTCGGAGATATTCCACGGATCATTTTTCTCCATTATTTGGGAAGAGGAAATGCAACAGAGCTGGCAAAGGCTTTTCGGACAGCGCTTAACCAGTTGGGCAAAAGCAAAGGACATGGGATGAATCATTAAATATTAGTTAACATCTCTTTGCTTCGGTCGGCGTATGACTTGATCCCTCCAGCGCAAGCGTCCGCTAGTGTAGTACGTGCAGAGCCGATGTCAGCTGCAGTGTAACGTAACGAGTGATGACTATATTGCCATCACTCGTTAGCCATGTAATTTTTATTCGCTTACATACTCGAAGCTTGTATGCGATGCCAGTTCAGTCCAATTTTCAAGATCAACTTTTATCATTTCCATCTTTTCATAAGCAAGCTTATAAGCATCTTCACCTAAAAACAGATGCAAAGGAGGGTTTTCACTTTTTGCAGCTTCAATGATAACCGCAACTGCTTTTTCAGGATCTCCGGGCTGATTGCCATTAATTTCCTGTTCGTGTACCTGTTGAATTTTCCGCACTTCAGAGTAGGCTTGAATGGGATTTTCAGGAGTGTTAAGCGAATTGCCAGTTAAAAATTCAGTCCTGAAATATCCCGGAGAAACCACAGTTGCTTTTATTCCAAAGGCCCTTGCTTCTGCAGCAAGAGATTCTGTAAGCCCTTGAACCGCAAATTTGGTAGCACAATAAATTCCGAAGCCCGGGAAACTACCCGTAAATCCGGCTATTGATGAAATATTAAATATATGGCCGGATTGTTGTGCTCGCATCAGTGGCATCACCTTGCGAATGACATTCAGGGTTCCAAATACATTGATCTCAAAGTTTTCGCGACTTTCACTATCGCTTAATTCTTCCAAACTTCCGGCCAGGCCGTATCCAGCATTGTTCACCACCACGTCTATTCTTCCAAACCTGTCAGCCGTTTTGCTGATTGCTTCCTGAACACTCTCTTCTGATTTCAGGTTTACCGCTAATGGCAGGAATTTGCCACTATCCGTATTTACTGCCCGGACAAGATCAGAGATGTTTCTTGATGTTGCCGCCACTTTATAGCCGGCAGCTAAGAGTTGCTTTACAAGGCTAAGTCCTAATCCTTTAGAAGCGCCCGTTACAAACCATACTTTTTCGTTTTCCATGTATTAAATTTTAAAGTTTATTATTCTGTTATTACCCATTATAGGCCATGGATTTGGCCAATTCTTCGCTTAGTTTAAATTCTCGTTGAAGGAATTCCAATTTGCGCATTGCTCTTTCATATGCGTCCGCACCAAGCAGCAGATAGAAGGGAGGCTTGTCCAGGTACGCAGCCTCGATGATCGCTTCTGCAGCTTTTTCAGGATCACCCGGTTGGTGCCCATTCATCTCCAGGTATCTTTCATGAGAACTGCGTACTTCGGTGTACTCTTCGATAGGACGCTGTGGTAAAACCAATGACTCTTTACTAAGGAAGCTTGTGCGAAATGCCCCCGGCGCTACGACAGTAACTTTAATACCGAAGCGCCTTACATCTTCGGCAAGCACTTCGGACAGGCCAACCAGTGAGAATTTAGTAGCCGCATATAAAGCCCAACCGGTATTTGCAGTTATTCCGGCAATAGAAGAGATATTGAAAATATGTCCCGAAGCCTGCATTCTCAAATAGGGCATAACGTGACGGATAACATTTAATGCACCGAAAAAATTAATATCGAAGGCCTCCCTGCTTTCTTTGTCACTTAGCTCCTCAATACTTCCCCCGATACCATATCCTGCATTATTAATTACTACATCAATCTTGTTAAAGGCTTTTATTGTCTTTTCGATTGCAGATTTTACCTCGCTCTCATTGGTTAGGCTAACCTGCAAGGGGAGAAAGTTGGATGATTGTTCTCCAACAGCCTGCACCAATTGTTCAATATTTCTTGATGTAGCGGCAACGTTTTCTCCCTTCTGTAACAATTGCCGCACAAGACTTAACCCAAACCCTTTAGATGTTCCGGTTATAAACCATGTTTTCTTAGCGTTCATATATGCTATTGTTTTGATAGCTCAAAGGTAGGGCGGCTGAGAAGGCGCCGTTTGTATATTTCAATGTGATACTTGCGAAATTCAAACAGAATGAAAGGTGCAGATTGGGCCGCTAAGAGGGTATGCAAGCGAAGTGCAAAGTGTCAATAGCCTTTGAGGTGTTTGACACTTAATAGCAATTCCACTAAAAGGCCGCAACTTATAAAATGCAAATCGCGGCCTTTATCAATACGAATCTTCTATCCTTATCAGAAGCTTCTAAACCTGCTGGGAGTAAGAGCAGTTTGCTTTTTGAAGAAGTTGTTAAAATGAGCGGGATCCTCAAATCCGAGAGAGTATCCGATTTCTGCGATATTCCAGTTGGTATGTTTTAGTAAGGCCTTAGCTTCACTAATAACCCGTTCTGCTATAATAACTGTAGTGGTTTTACCTGTAGTTTCTTTTATCGCCCTGTTTAAATGATTGACGTGAACCGCTAATTGTTCAGCGTAATCTTTAGCAGAACGCATAGTAAGCCGCTGAGCGGGGTTTTCAATAGGAAACTGTCGTTCCAGAAGTTCGGTAAAAACAGCGGTAATTCTCGACTTTGCATCTGGGTGCTGATACACACTTTCCTGAGGCTGAGATTTTAAAGCAAAATGAGTTAATTCAGTGATGTAGTTTCTTAGCAGATCGTATTTGAAGGCATAATCCGAATTTATTTCCTCCAGCATTTTCAAAAATATAGCACTTGCATGCTCATCCTGCTGCTGATTGAGGGAGTATGAAGGTTTGCCGCCTGGTTTAAACATGGGCAGGTCATCTAAGCCTCCCCGGATTTTTTCGGTAAAGAAAGATTTAGAGAAAATACAAAAGTAGCCGGTATCCTCATCTGATAAGGACTCCCAGGTATAAGGGATATTGGGGTGAAAGAACATTAAAGTCGGTCCCTCAGCTTCGATACTTTTATCGGCATAATGATAGATCTTCTTTCCCCGGAAAAGAGTGATCTTGTAAAAATCCCGGCGGCTGTACTGTACCTGTGTTGCATTCGGCCCTATGCAGTCTTCAAGTCGGAAAACGTTAAAGTGTCCGATCTCCTGCTGTAGGTTCATGGGCAAGTAGTTGAATTTATGCTTGTAAAAATCTTCTATAGTCTCCGTTTTTGCTACCATACAATTAAGGCCGTTTGAAATAAACTTAATAATTAATAAAGGTACAAGGATATTGCCATCGTAACTTGTGAAATTCACAGAATGTATTGCGAAATTCAAACAATGCTTTGTATCTGCGCTCTCCGGAAAATAATTTGAGCCCTTTACCTGAAATTGAACTTTACTGGTAGGCCTTGTTGAAATAAATGAAAATATCTCGTAAATAAATAACCGATCAGGATGGTACTGGTTGCACGGCATTAACTCCCTCTTTATTTTTATTTCAGAGGACGCTGAAAATCTTAAAAAGAGTAGGCATTACATTTACCAATTTAATCCTAATGAAAAATTTATTAATTCTCGCATTTCTTGCCATTACTTCTGTAGCTGTTGCACAGGTTAGGCCTTTGCACGAGCATTATGGCTATGGAACTACCTATTATTTCCCCTATGGAAGCAATGGAGCTCCCGGATACGCGATCCCTTACACTACGACGTCAAACTCCGGCACCTGGTCTGGCAGCGACGGAAATGGTACTGCCTTTACAATCTCCTGGAGCATAAGCAACAATGTATTAACTTATTCCTTTAGCGCAACTCCCACAAACTCGAACGTCATTACTTATCATACATTTAACATTTTTGACGATCTAAGTTCCACCGATTATATTTCAGTAGAAGAATTTGATACCAGCTACGAAAGCACGGTAAGTTATTCTGGCTCGGTTAATCTGGGCCAAACACAGAGGAATATAGAATTCAATTTTGCTTTTTATACCAATAATCAATATTTCGCCACCGGGCATTCTATGACGGATGGCTACACCTCTATCCACTATATGCAACCAACAAGTGATCCTCAAGACTAATTGAAGATTTTGGCGCAGAAGCACAGAAAGCCTTCGATGAAGATCGGAGGCCTTCGCTTAAGGGATCTTTTGAACTATAAGGGACAGGAAATAGTTCTTTTTCAGGCGATGCCCTTATCTTTTTTCATTAACCTCTGATCAATCAATATCGGTTACTTCTCTTTATTATACTTGGTCTTATATTCGAGCGGAGAGGTGCCAGTAATTTTTCTGAATACTTCCCTGAATGCTTTTACATCCGAGTAACCAACTTCATACATCACTTCGTTGATAGTTTTGCGTGTAGACTCGAATGCCTTTTTAGCTGACTCAATTTTTACTCTCTGCAAATATTCAAGAGGTGTATTGCCTGTGGCTTTTATAAATCGCCTGTCAAAATTTCTGCGTCCTATAGCGAATTTTTCTGAAAGGCCTTCAACAGATATTTTCTCCTGAAAATTATCTTCAATAAATGTCTGGGCTTTTTTAATAAGCTCATCGCCATGAAACTTCTGGCCTTTAAAGATAGTAAAGGGAGATTGCCTTTGCCTGTCTATTTCTATCTGGTAAATTTTGCAACAATAAATTGCCGTTTCCCTGTCATAGTATTTTTCTATAAGATAGAGTATGAGATTTAAAAACGAATAGCCGCCGCCATTGGTGTAAATACCATCTTCATCCGTTATCAACTGATCTGTTTTTACAATTACTTTGGGAAATAATTGCTTCAACTTGCTTGCAGTGTTCCAGTGTATGGAACAGCTTTTTCCGTCAAGTAGGCCTGTCGAAGCCAGAATCAAGGCGCCAGAACACATACTGGCTACTTCAGCCCCATTTTTATATTGTTTTTCAATCCAGTCGGTCAATGGAATGTTCCCTTTTTCAACTCTCTCAAAGTCGTGACTTATCGCGGGAATAATAATGAGGTCAGTTTGGCCCACATTTGAGATGTTTACCTCGGGCCTGATAGTTAATAATCCATTATTTACCTCTGCTTTTTCTGATACCCCCGCCAATTCAATTTCGAACAATTGCTTTTTAGCATTCTCTTGCCAAAAGTGATTAGCTCGTTTAAATATATCATAGGCTCCAACAATACATGCAAATGTATTGAAGGAAGTTTGGCCATCAGGCACAACAATGCTAAGGCGTTTCATAGATCAAGTTTAATAAGCAGGCTAACCTTAACCGCTTACTCAAAGCTAAGTATTCCGGCTGTCCAAATCAACCCACTGCATTGCCTTATTACACACTATTGAAGTCTAGGCATGAGACTCCTCTTAGACTTCGAAGTTTCCGCAAATCAATAGGCATTCCTTCAGAAATGGGTGAGATAGCTGCCTTCCCAAACCTAAGTAATTACCTTAAAGCCGCAAGATCTTCTCCATTTTACGGCCTTTTGCTAATTCATCCACCAACTTGTCCAAATACCTTACTTGTTGGGTTAGGGGATTTTCGATTTCTTCCACTCGATAGCCACAGATTATACCAGTAATGAGGTGAGCATTAGGATTTAATGTAGCACGATGAAAGAACACTTCAAAACTTACTTTTTCTTCAATAAGTTCATGAAGCTTTTTTTCGTCAAAACCGGTTAACCACGCAATGACTTGATGTAGTTCTTCTTTCGTTCTTCCTTTTTTCTCCACTTTTGCCACATAGGAGGGATAGACGGAGGCGAATGTCATTTTTGCTATACGCTCATCGTGATTATTTGCATTTTTCATGCCTTGTATTTTTATTTAAATGTTAATCTCACAAAGTATTCAATTTTTCTAATTGATATTTCTTTTCAAATGTTTTACAAGAGAATTTTTAGCTTTGTTCTACTGCATGAAGAATAATTTGTATTTTTTACTATTAGTTTTCTTCACATCTGTCAGCCTGTTGCTTTCGTCCCTTGCATCAAAGGAACACTTAGAAAAGGTCCGTGCAGATGATTACAGTACCTATATCCAGCCGAGTTCCCATGGTTTATCTACTACGATCGATTATCATTTAGGGGATTTACCATCAATAATATTTTGTTGTGTTGTAGCTGCTTTTATGAAGGCTATAAAAGTAGCCAGCATGGGCATAGGCTGTTTATTTACGGCATCTAAAATCCCTCTATTTTTATCCCACTGCCGATTTCTGATCTGATTTATATCCTGACATTAGCTTAATAGCTTAAGAATCGAAATTATTCAAATTTCCGTTTTTAACCCCTTTTGGTAGGAGCGTTGCAATTTATATACGTGGATTTCTTCAGGAATTTACAGGACAATTGTCACCACAAACAGCTATTTATTTAACCTTTCAAATACCCTAACGATATAAAAATGCCATCAATAACTATTGATTACTTCAAGGATTTTTTTTCATCCAAATCAGCAGGTGGAATTCTTTTACTGATCTGTGTAATAATAAGTTTAATTATCGCTAATTCATCAATTGGCAGCGCATACGCCAGCTTCTTAGATACAGAGCTAGGGCGAAATTTCGGAGGCATTACTTTAAAGTATCCTATTCTCCTTTGGATAAATGATGCATTGATGGCAATTTTCTTTCTACTGGTTGGCCTGGAGATTAAACGTGAACTGGTTGAAGGGGAGTTATCTTCAGCTAAACAGGCTGCACTTCCGGTTTTTGCCGCCATTGGGGGAATGATTGTACCTGCTTTGCTTTTTGCCCTGTTTAATAATAACACGCCTACCGCAAATGGCTGGGGCATCCCCATGGCTACAGATATTGCCTTTGCCATTGCAATACTTTCACTGCTTGGAGATAAAGTGCCCACTTCGCTGAAAATATTTTTAACAGCATTGGCGATAGTAGATGATTTAGGCGCAATATTGGTTATCGCTATTTTCTACTCTACCGAGATTCACCTCAATTATCTTAGTTACGCCGGGGCAATATTCGCCCTCTTGATCCTGTTAAACCGGCTTAAGGTGATGAATCTCTTTTTTTATCTGATTCCAGGTACTCTATTATGGTATTTTATTCATCATTCAGGCATACACGCCACGTTCGCTGGCGTATTAACTGCACTAACAATCCCTACAACGCCGGATGAAACAGAATCTCCCCTGGAAAAATTGGAACATGCTTTAAACAAACCCGTTAGCTTTCTCATTATGCCAATTTTTGCCTTAGCTAATACCAATATTCGTTTTGAAGCAGGAATGATTGATGGAATAGTAAGTAATATGGGTTTTGGAATATTGTTTGGCCTTTTGATTGGAAAGCCTTTAGGGATTTTCATTATGTCCTGGGTATCTGTCAAAACAGGTATGGGCAGCCTTCCGGAAGGGGTAAAATGGATTCAAGTAATAGGATTAGGAGTACTGGGCGGTATAGGCTTTACTATGTCAATCTTCATTGCCATGCTATCTTATAAATCTCCGGATTTGCAAACCGAAGCAAAATTTGTGGTACTCATTTCATCGGTGTTGGCTGGTGCAATTGGATATATGATTTTAAAAGTCATTTATAAGAGAGAAAATAAGAGGTGAATCTCTGATTATAGATCCACTGAACGATAAGAAGCAGGAGCTAATAAAAAGTTTCTTTGATTTTCGTTTCATCCTGCTTCGAAGGCACCCGATTAGTATTTCATATCTTTCAATTCCTTCTTTTTTTCTTGGTATCGGTATCTTTTCTTGTTACTGAATCCTGATTGTTTACAGGTTTATGTGTCGAAGTATTTATATACAAACTATTCACCACGGGCTTTAGCATTACTTCATTTGGCATTTCTTGTTCTATTAAACTTTTCCAAATCTTATTGAAACTCAACTGAAGGGCTTAATTCCGTATCCGCTGTTCGTAAAATACGCGATTGACAGAAATAATAAACTCCTTCCTCATTATTATGTTTTGATATGAATATGAAGTTTCATTATTGCCCTGAAATTATGCGTTGAATCGCAATTTTCAGGAAAACTCCCTTTATATGGATATTCGAAGTCTCGAATATGTTGTTCAGCCGGAAACCATCACTTAAAAAAATATAGCGATTGAATCCAAGGAGATTTTTAGAACAGGATCATGATAAGCTGGAACAAAAAAATTTACTTTAAAAACCGGGAACATGCTGGTAGGGAATTGGCTGCTCTGCTAGAACCTAAATACAAACATTCAAATCCTTTAGTGCTTGGAGTACCCCGTGGCGGAGTAGAGGTAGCATATTATGTGGCTAAACAACTTCATGCAGAACTAGCACTGGTTGTAGCGAAAAAGCTGCCTTATCCTGGACAGCCTGAATTTGGATTTGGTGCGGTGGCGGAAGATTACTCGGTTTATGTTTCTCCGAAATACGAAAGAACATTATCACCAAAAGCTATTAACCAGCTTATTGAGGAACAAATAGATGAAATAAAGCGGAGAGTAGAAAAATATCGGAAGGGGAAACCGCTACCTGATATGGAGGGCAGAATCGTAATTATTGTAGACGATGGTATCGCAACAGGAGTCACTCTTGTACCGATAATCAAGCTTTGCAAAAAAAGAGGGGCGGGAAAAATTGTAGTTGCTTCGCCTGTATCAGATAAAATGCTTAACCCTGCACTGCATGAAGCCGATGCCATAGAGGTGGTGATACAGCCTGAAGCATTTCGTGCAGTTGGCCAGGTTTACCAAAATTTTGGTGATTTTACCGACGATCAGCTCTTAGAATTACTACAGCATGTTGATTGGGATGTAAAACGACATGAAAAGTAATCAAGGAAATTAAAAAGGAGGAGTTATGGAAAATTATTTTGAAAATTATGTGCATGAAGGAAATTTATTTTTGAAAAAGATAGCTGCCGAACTTGGCACGCCTGATGATACTGGACATGCTTTTAGAGTGTTACAAGGTGTTTTTCATACCATAAGAGACAGAATTACACCACAAGAGTCTTTACACTTGATATCCGAATTGCCCATGGTAATTAAAGCGATGTATGTAAATAACTGGAAAATTTACGATAAACCTAAGAAATATGAAACCAAAGCGGAATTTCTGCGTGAAGTTTGTAATGCCGTAATTACGGATGAGGTGGATTTTGGCTCTAATGCCGAGGAAGAAGTTAGGGCGGTATTTAGAGGGTTAAAAGGCTGCGTTTCAGAAGGGGAAATGAATCACGTTAAAGGCCAGTTAACTCCTGAAATTGCCGAGCTTGTAGATGCTTGACAGGCAATCAAAGAAAGGTAAAGCAATTATTAAATATTCAACTATGATTAACTACCAGTTTAATGGGGAAGTACAAATTCCCGTTAATGATAATCAATTAACGGGAAATCTCTCCATTCCTGACAACTCGAAAGGGATAATAGTTTTTGCCCACGGCAGCGGAAGCAGTAGGCACAGTTCACGAAACAGATTTGTAGCCGAAGAGCTTCAAAATGCAGGCTTTTCTACTCTTCTGTTTGATTTGCTTACCGTAGAGGAAGATAGGGATTACAATAACCGTTTCAATATCGATCTGCTTACCGAAAGATTGGTTTTAGTAACCGACTGGTTGCAGCAGGAACCTGAAACTGCAGATATGAGTATAGGCTACTTTGGCGCAAGCACCGGAGCTGCCGCCACATTAAGGGCCGCAGCTCAGTTAGGAGATTTGATTTTTGCTGTCGTATCGAGAGGAGGACGGCCGGATTTGGCAGAACCTAATCTTTTGCAGGTAAGAACACCAACCTTACTGATTGTGGGCGGATTTGATAGGCAGGTTATTGAACTCAACGAAAAAGCTTTTGCAGTTTTAAGAGTAAAAAAGGAGCTTAGAATAGTACCGGGAGCCACTCATTTATTTGAAGAACCGGGAACGTTGAAAGAAGTAGCTACCCTGGCAATCGACTGGTTTGATAAGCATTTAGTCGCTATGGGCACAAAGGGTGGCCCGCAATCTTTTTTTTAACACCGAAAGCCGAAATGACATTTTGGTTCGGAGTGAGGACAGCAGCACCGGGCGTTTTGCCATGGTTGGTAGCGTTTGTTCGGTGTGGGTTGACCTTTTCTCACCGAAGGCAGAGAGGGTAATTCGCTTGACAGGATTTTTCGCATGCTATTTTCTTAACTTAATAGCATTGGGATCCCCACCAACCACTTAACTAAATGACTGGGCAGAGCCAATAGCAATAGAAATCCTGCGCCCCATGTTATCAATATATTTTGCTTTGCAAAAAAGCTGATTACTCAAAATGACGGTTAAAATGAATTGTCTACCTCCGAAAATTTATATTATGGGGTTAGCAGCAGCGAACGCTTAATTTACCTCGCGGGCATTTTTGAGAGTGCCTTCAAAATCGAAAAACAATTATAATCGGCATAAGTTGAAATATTAGAAGTACTTAAAAATAATATCATGGTAGAAAATACAAAGTTAAGGCAAGATCAGGACCGGGGCGGTTCTAATCCTTTTGAAATGTACGATGTAGAATATTTTCGTACCAAATACAATCTCACAACTCAGGAAGTTGTAGACGCGATCCACGAGGTTAAGTCAAACAATGCAATAGATCTCGATGAATATCTATCGGAAAAAACAGGAATTCCTAAAGATAAGGCCTGATAAATTGAAGATAAATCTATCAGCAAAGATTCCTTGACATAAGTCGGCCAGCACAAAAGAGCGCTAAAATGGAACTAAAACCGTTTGATCAAAAAAGCAGGGGACAATGGATAGAGTCAGGGTATAAATACGTGAAACTCACTCGATCTAATGATGTGGGCTTAACAGGCCTAAGTGTCGAATCATTTACACTGCTTGAACCTTATTTAAATATAGAGGAAGCGTTGGAGTCAAACTCTGTTGTTGACATCAATTCCCCACATATACAGGAAATTATTGATAATGGTACGGGACGCTTTTATCAATAGAGGCTGTAATTGAAGATAGATTGTATCATAATTGTCCCGAAAAATAAATACGTCTTTATATGCCTTGGTCAAAAAAAGACTACCCGGTTTCTATGAAAAATCTGCCAATAGCAGTTAGAAATAAAGCCATTGAAATAGCCAACGCTTTGCTGGAAGAAAGAAATATGGAAGAGGGTATTGTGATTGCAACAGCAATAAGCCGCGCCAAAGATTGGGCGATAAATCATGGTAAAAAATCCGAGGCACCAGAAGG
The DNA here is from genome assembly GCA_966211215.1 of uncultured Pedobacter sp. Taxonomy (GTDB): domain Bacteria; phylum Bacteroidota; class Bacteroidia; order Sphingobacteriales; family Sphingobacteriaceae; genus Desertivirga. The sequence goes on along the minus strand of CBIHNR010000005.1, from coordinate 48,168 downwards.
AGAATCTAAAAAAACAGATGTAAAACAGCATGGCGAAGATCGTTATGTTGTGCCAGAGGGTGAAAATTGGGCAGTGAAAAAAGAAAAAGGAAAAAAAGAAGAGGTCTTTGATTCCAAGAAACAAGCATTGAAAGCCGCCAAAAAGAAAGCAAAATCAGCCAATGCGTCCGTTACAGTACAAGGCAAACATGGTAAAATTGAAAGTAGGCAGTCCTTTAATCCTAACCGCAAAGCCCCGAAACAATCTTAACCTTAGCCCCCCGCAATATTTAAGACAATCTGGATAATCAGGCCATCTTCCTTAAAGGACCAATATGTAATTGTCAGAAAATCCGCCTGTTAAGTACGGATAAAAAAAGAAATTTGGTTGGATATCTGAATTCAGGTTAAGACAGAAACAATTCAAAGCTCGTTAAGGTAATTTATATGAAACCATTATCTGATATTCCACCGGGCTGGGATTATAATCCATCAACATGGCAGCAACGGATTCCGCTGATAATAATTGCTGTTGCAGGATTTTTAATTGCCCTTTATTTAGGATTTTATCAGTTAAGGATAATTACCACAGTATGGGAGCCTTTCTTTGGGAACGGAAGTTTGAAAGTCCTTAATTCTCCCTTGTCAAGAGCATTGCCCGTGCCCGACGCCTTACTTGGCGCTTTCAGCTATTTACTTGATGCTGTAAGTGGTATAATCGGGAGAACGCGAAGATGGCATACAATGCCCTGGATTGTGGTTCTATTTGGTATTGCTATAGGCCCTTTGGGTTTAATAAGCCTGTTACTTGTTATAGCCCAGCCTGTTATTGTAAATGCCTGGTGCACTTTATGTCTTGTTACTGCGGTGATGTCTATTGTTATGATAGGCCCTGCAATGGATGAAGTTCTGGCAAGTTTTCAATATTTGCAGCGGGTAAAAAGAAGTGGACTTTCAGTTTGGAAGGCGTTTTGGGGAAACAGAGAAATAAATTCAAAAATTTTATAGTCATGTGGGCGCAACTAATAAGTGTTCTGATTGGATTATGGCTAATGGTTTCGCCGACGGTTTTACAATCAGGTAATAAGGCTGTAATTAATGGATATATCGTGGGCCCGGTAATCATTTCATTAGCTGTTATTGCTTTAAGTCAATCAATGCGAAGCGTACGATACCTTAACATTCTATGCGGCTTTTGGCTGCTAATTGCACCATGGCTGTTATCCTATAGCCTAACAACAGAGTATGTAAATGATATGGCCGCCGGGTTTGCGCTAATAATACTTTCTTTAGTTAAGGGAAAGATAACACATAAGTTTGGCGGAGGATGGAGATCTTTATTTCAGCATATTCCATCTCATATGCAGGATTAAATACTAAATACTTGTTGAAACGCAAGGAGAATTACGATCAAAATCTATAACAGATAAATCAAAATTTTATGGATGCGAAATCAAAAAAGGTTGTAGTTATTACCGGAGCTTCTGCCGGATTAGGCCGTGCAATCGTTCGCGAATTTGCAAAAAAAGGTGATGATATTGCTTTAATAGCAAGAGGAATTGACGGGCTGGAGGCTGCAAAAAAGGAAGTAGAATCTTATGGTGGCCGAGCTCTGGTTTTACCTCTGGATGTTGCCGATGCTGATGCCGTAGAAAAGGCTGCTACTGAGGTTGAAGAGAAATTAGGCCCAATTGATATTTGGGTAAATAATGCAATGAACAGCGTTTTTTCTCCTATAAAAGATATGAAGCCTGATGAATATAAACGGGTTACAGAAGTTACCTATTTAGGGCAGGTATATGGTGCATTAAGTGCATTAAAAAGAATGCGGGCGAGAAATAGTGGTTGCATTATTTTTATAGGCTCGGCTCTGGCATACCGGGGCATTCCGCTTCAGTCAGCTTATTGTGCGGCAAAACACGCTGTTGAAGGTTTTTACGACTCATTCAGATGTGAACTGATACATGATAAACTCAATATCAGAACATGCATGGTGCAATTACCGGCTATGAATACTACGCAATTTGGTTTTGTAAGAAATAAACTTTTCTACAAACCTAAACCCATGGGAATGATTTATGATCCTGAAATAGCTGCAAAGGCGGTAGTGTTTGTCACCGAGCATGACCGGCGCGAAATTTATGTTGGATGGCCAACCCTTGAAGCTATAATTGGAAATAAAATACTTCCGGGATATGCCGATCATCATCTTGCCAAAACAGGTTATGAAGGACAGTTTACAAAAAAGCCTGAAGACCCAAACCGAAAAGATAATTTGTGGGAACCTTTGCCGGGAGATCATGGAGCACATGGCCCATTTACTGCTCAATCGCATTATTTCAGTCCCCAATTATGGGCATCTATGAATAGAGAGTTATTGGCAACTTGTTTTGCAGGGTTAGCTCTTATGTTTGGAGCAGCCATGCTTTTAAAAAAATAAAATGAAAGCATGCTGCAAATTCTGGATGCCTTCTTTACAATCTTTCATCTGGTTATCATTGGATTCAATCTTAGCGGCTGGATATGGGCAAAAACAAGGAAGTTGCATTTTTATTTTATTCTTTTAACCGCAGGCTCCTGGTTTATTTTGGGTATTTGGTATGGCTTTGGCTATTGTCCAATAACAGACTGGCAGTGGCAGATAAAGGAAAAATTGGGAGAGGATAATTTACCCAATTCTTTTGTCAAATACTTTGCTGATAAAGTGAGTGGTGAAAGTATAAGCGCTGTTTTAATTGATAGGCTGACTGCTGCATTTTTCTTCCTTGCTGTACTGCTATCTGTATATGCAAACTTTATAAAAAAAAGACTGATTGTTAATTAATATATCCTTGTCATTCCCTGAAATTATGATTCTGTTTATAGCAGCCGCTTCATTCCCGGATCCAATTCTATTACACTTCTAAATCTCGGTGGTACTTATCCCAACCAGAAGCTAACCGTGGTGATTAAAGATACTGCCCGTAAGCTATTTGCTTCTGCTCCAGAAGAACGCTTCAAGGGAAAGAGGATTGTAGTTGCCGGAAGGATTACCGAATATAGGGGAAAACCCCAGATCGAAGTAAGCGGCCCTGCGCAAATCAAATTGCTTGAAGAATTGCCTCTCCGAAAGATAGACTAAGAAAAGCTACTTTTGTTAGTCGCAAGCAAGTACCAGAGATAGTAAGAAAGTACAATTGATGCGCCATGGCTTAACGTTTGGATCAGTATTAAAAAAACTTAAATGGGATGCACTATGGCTTAACTTGACATACCGAATAGCAAGAGATGTTGTTTATTGGAGTATGGTGCAAGCCTGAAGGGCTTGACTCTAACCAACCACGGGCGCAACCCATGGTTATATGAGGTTATACTAAGCCTGTATGGATGTGCGATGGCTTAACATCACCAAAGGATTTTATTACCAATCCATTTTCCGTTTTCCAATTTTTAGCAGGAATTTATTGGTACACATTGCCGGCACTAACGACTTCTTCTTTTGGACCCTGATTTTGAAGCAGGACGATTACTTTTAGCTGCATTGGGCTTGCTGCCAGAGCGCGATGCCCTTCTATCTGGGTTTGAGCCAGGTTTTTCTCTGCCTTTAGTACTCGCCGAAACAGATTTAGCCTTCGGATTTTTCCTGGGCTTATGTACTTCTCCCTGCAATCTTTCCTTTTTCTCTGAACTGCCTTTTGTGGTGTGCTGTGTGGACGAAGAATTTTTTATGGCTTGATAAATCTGAGCAGTTTCATCGGGCGTTAATTCGCGCCATTCGCCCAATGGAATTCCTTTTAAGGAAATATTCATAATGCGGATACGCTCCAGCTTGGTTACCTCATAGCCAAAATATTCGCACATCCTGCGTATCTGGCGATTCATTCCCTGAACTAATATGATTTTAAATGTGAATGGCCCTTCCTTGCTTACTTTGCATTTTTTGGTCATTACACCTAAAATGGGAACGCCGGCAGACATGGCAGCAATAAACTCCTCGGTAACCGGTTTATCCACCGTTACGATGTATTCCTTTTCGTGTTTATTTCCAGCTCTTAAAATCTTATTTACAATGTCGCCGTTATTGGTTAAGAAGATAAGCCCCTGCGAATCTTTGTCTAAGCGGCCGATAGGGAAGATGCGGTCGCTATGGTTTACATAGTCAACAATATTGCTTTTAACATTGGCTTCAGTAGTACTGGTAATTCCAACAGGTTTATTAAAGGCAATTAGTACCAGATCTTCTTCTTCTTTGGGTTCAATTTCGTTGCCATTAACCTTTACACGGTCTCCCGGAAAGACCTGATCGCCAATTTTTGCTTTTTTCCCATTAATGAAAACATTTCCATTTTCAATAAACCGATCGGCGTCCCTTCGGGAACAAATACCACTTTCACTAATATATTTATTGAGCCTTGTAGAGTTAAGCGACATGCTGTATACGTGTATAAACCTGGATGCAAAAATAAGTAAAGAAACCCGGGGATTTTGGATTATTTGTGTTCATGGAATAAGAGGAGGGCTTGGTATAATAATCTTGGCTGGCCTTTTTGTATTGCGTCGATTAAAGAAAGTAGGATAATTCTAATGAATTTCCTTTATTGGCTAATCTGTAGAGATATTAATATCTAACTCAAGGGTTAGTGCGGCCAACAGATACTATACTAACTTTCTATGCAACGAGTTGTGTATCCATTGCCGTTGGTTTCAACCAACGGAATTTAAGAATGGATAAGAGCTTTACTATCATTTTACAACTAACATTCCTCTTATCTCCCCAAAGCCAGTAATTTTGCGGCTATGGAATACGTGCCGGCAGAAGCAAATGCTTTTCATATTTTTAATGAGGATGTTTCAAAAGAAGCTATACCCGATAAATTCACTTATCCCTTTTGTTACGATGCGCATCCTTTAGCTAAAAAGGCGGCTTTACAGGTACAGGAATTTTTAGAACTCTCTTATGATAACGAGCACAATTTTGGTATTGACCCCGACCACGAAGGAATGGTTATTGGAAAAATGTTTGGAGTGCTTGTGGTTAAAACCCGTAACAATAATCTCGGATTTTTGGCTGCGTATTCCGGAAAATTAGCCCAGGGCAAACAACATCCGTATTTTGTACCTCCGGTGTATGATGTTTTTCAGGATGACGGTATATACCAGAACGAGGTAAAAAGTATCTACTCCATAAATGGTAAGCTTGAAGCCCTTGAACAGGATGAAGCCTTTTTATCCTTAAGGTCTGAACTGGAAAACACCAAAGAGCTTGCATATAAGGAGATTGAAGCCTTGAAAAGCAGGTTCAGGATCGGGAAGAAAGAGCGCAAACAGCGCCGAAAGGAAGAACAGCATCGCCTTTCGGCAGAAGACTTTGAGGATTTGCTTGAGGATTTAAAGCACGAAAGCCTAAAACAGCAATACGATTTAAGAATTCTGACGAAGTCATGGGAAGAAAAGCTTGAAGAAATAGAGAAAAGCATTCAGCCCTATAAATCAAAAATAGAGCAATTGAAAGAAGAGCGAAAGAATCGTTCCATAAAATTGCAGCAGCAGCTTTTTGAAAATTATAGATTTTTAAATGCCAAAATGGACCAGAAAAGTTTGCTTTCCATTTTCACTGCAGAGTTAGATCTGGCACCTCCGGCAGGGGCTGGAGAATGTGCGGCACCCAAGCTTTTACAATATGCTTACAAGCATAATCTTCAACCGCTTACAATGGCCGAGTTTTGGTGGGGTGCTTCGCCCAAGTCGGAAATACGTAAACACGGAGAATTTTATCCAGCCTGCAGAACTAAGTGCGGGCCCATTTTAGGTTTTATGCTGGAAGGCCTGGCCGTTGAGGATAATCCTCTTGAAAGGAACCCTGCTGATGGCAAGGAAATCACCATTGTTTTTGAGGATGATGATCTCGTTGTGATCGATAAACCTGCGGAATTCTTGTCTGTTCCGGGAAAGTATGTAAGTGATTCGGTGCAAACCCGTATTCAAAAACTATATGCAGAGGCTACACTTGTGCACCGCCTGGACCAAAGTACCTCAGGTATTATTCTGGCAGCGAAGAATCACGAAAGCTATGTGCATCTTCAAAAGCAATTTGTTAAAAGAACAGTTACTAAAAGATATCTTGCCGTTTTGGACGGTATTGTAGAGCAGGAGAGTGGTATTTTTGACCTTCCCTTACGAGTAGACCTAGACAACCGTCCACAGCAAATGGTTTGTTATGAATATGGACGGCCGGCACAAACCAGATATGAAGTGCAAAAAAGGCTAAATGGTAAAACCCACATACATTTTTATCCGATCACCGGCCGTAGCCACCAGCTTAGAGTACATGCAGCGCATCCCTCTGGATTGAATACTCCTATTTCGGGAGATGATCTTTATGGAAATAAAAATGAACGTTTATTTCTTCACGCGGAATACTTAGAATTTGACCATCCTAAAACAAAGGAACGGCTAGCATTTACAGTTCCTGCTGGGTTTTGATAGGATTTATTGTGCTTCCATTTTAAGGCTTCCTCCAAATTTCGCCAACATCTAGCTGAATCCCTTGTTATCTTCTTTCAAATCATCATACTTATGAAAGAAACAGCCGATTACAACGAAGTTTTAATACACGCTGCCCGAAAGGGGAATGTTCCTGTAATGGCAGAATTGCTGGAACATGGCGTAGATGTAAATATGCAGGACGAGAAAGGCTATACGCCATTGATTATTGCCTGCTATAACGGGCAGAAAGAAGCCGCTGAATTTTTATTGGACAACGGTGCCGACATTGATGGTGCTGATTTTGGCGGAAACACCGCCCTGATGGGTGTTTGCTTTAAGGGATATAACGATATTGCTCAATTGCTAATTGAACGTGGAGCGAACATTGACCAAATGCATGCAAATGGGGGAACGGCACTGATGTTTGCTGTAATGTTCGGGCGGAATGAGATCATCCCACTTCTTTTAAACGCTGGGGCCGATAAATTACTCAGAGATATGCGCGGACAAACAGCATATGATATTGCGTTACAGCAGGGTAATGAACATGCACTCGAGCTTTTGAAGTAGAAGAGGGTGCCCCTTAACTTTTGCGACACCCTCATTTTTTGCTCTTATTAAGCCGGTATTTTTCTGGCTTTTTCCCGCTCCCAGAACCGGTGTTGTTTTATAGCCTTAATAAATGAAGTTGCAAGTTCTGAAGGGTTGTCGCTTATGATTACCCCTTCGTCGCTTCCTGCCTTTTTGGAGAAATAGGTAGCTTCCAACACTTGTAAAGCAGATTTATCAGCCGCTATTGCCTTACAATGTTTAAAAGCTTCATTTAAAAAGTGTATGGCATCGGCATCAGCCTCGATACTAGCCACGCTATTAGCTCCTCCCGGAACGTACACCGCGTCGAACAATACCGAGGCGGTGGTAAGTGTAGTGTGATGCACAAAGATCTGGCTGTCTTTCAAGGAAGTGATGTGTCCCAAATGAGTTGCTACCACCTCTACCAGGCCACCTTCTGCTTCAATGGCTTGCTTTACCGTATTCAGCGCAGCTTCGTCAACTCCATCAGTTGCCAGGAAAGCCACTTTTCTGGTTTTTATACTGTCTTTAACGGTATTAGCCATACTTAGCGCCGGGGAGATTTTTACAGCCCCGTCTACGTTTATCGATTCATAGTCCGCCGGATTTGCATCAGCAGGAATATTTCTGTTTATCGGTTTTTCCGGAGGTTGGGGCACATGGAGCCCAAGCGCCACTGCCACTTGTGCGGCCATACTTTTATCAATGAGTGAAAGGATTCCCAACATGCGTTCGCGTACAGCTATGGTTTTTACTTTACCCAGCTCAAAGCTAAGCGCGGCTATCAGGTGGTTCTTTTCCGGGTCCGACTGGCTATTAAAGAAAAGCCTGGCCTGGCTAAAGTGATCCAAAAAGCTTTTACTACGGGTTCTGATCTTGTAGCCTTCTACTCGTGCGGGGTAGGTAACATATCCTCCCTGTTCTTCCTTTACCTGTTCGGGGTAATTGTTTCGCAACGAATTGGGGCCGTAGCTGGTTTTGCCTCGGTCGATATTCTGGCGCGAGAAGCCATCACGCTGGTTATTATGGACAGGAATCACCGGGCGATTAATTGGTATTTGCTGAAAATTCGGGCCGCCTAAACGCAAAAGCTGTGTGTCGGTATATGAGAAGAGGCGTCCCTGCAATAGCGGATCGTTGGTGAAGTCGATACCAGGAACGATATGTCCCAGGTGAAAAGCAACTTGTTCAGTTTCGGCAAAGAAATTATCCGGGTTGCGGTTAAGCGTTAGTTTACCGATACGTTGCACTGGCACAAGCTCTTCAGGAATGATCTTAGTAGGATCAAGCAGGTCAAAATCGAACTTAAACTCGTCCGCTTCTGGCACGATCTGTACGCCTAATTCCCATTCTGGGAAATCTCCATTTTGTATGGCATCCCAAAGGTCGCGGCGATGAAAGTCGGGGTCTTTACCCGAGATCTTTTGTGCTTCATCCCAGGCTACCGAGTGAACGCCGAGTAGGGGTTTCCAATGGAACTTAACAAAACTGCTCACACCCTTTGCATTTACAAAACGGAACGTATGTACACCAAATCCTTCCATCATGCGAAAGCTACGCGGAATAGCTCTGTCGCTCATTGCCCACATAATCATATGGGCCGATTCTGGAGTGAGCGAAATAAAATCCCAAAACGTATCATGTGCCGAAGCTGCCTGTGGAATTTCGTTGTCGGGTTCTGGTTTAACGGCATGAATCAGGTCTGGAAATTTGATGGCATCCTGAATGAAAAATATCGGCATATTGTTGCCTACTAAATCGAAGTTACCCTCCTGGGTGTAAAAGCGTACCGCAAATCCGCGAACATCTCGTGCCAGATCTGTGGAGCCGCGGGAACCGGCAACGGTAGAGAAACGAACAAACACAGGCGTTTCGATAGCTGTGTCGTTCAGGAATTGGGCCCTGGTAAATTCAGCCATTGGCTTGTACACCTTAAAAACTCCATGTGCGCCAGCGCCCCTGGCGTGAACAACACGTTCAGGAATACGTTCATGGTCAAAGTGGGTGATCTTTTCCCGCAGAATAAAATCTTCCAGAAGTGAAGGTCCTCGTTCTCCTGCTTTCAATGAGTTCTGGTCGTCGTTGATGAGCAATCCAGTATTGGTTGTCATCTTTTTTCCCTCGCCATCATCTGTAAATGCTTGCAGGTGTATTGTTTTTCCCGTTTCGGGCTGGGGCGTAGGTTTTATTTTTTTCTTTTCAGCCATACTTATACCTCCTGTGATGCCTGGTAATTAATGTCATTTTCAGCCACTTCGGTTAGAAGCTCATCTGCGTTTTTCTCCTCTGCCAGGATTTGTGCCAAAATATTGGCAATATCCGAAAGTCCCAGGGTTGCTGCCAGCTGTGTTAGGGTTCCATAGGAGGCGATTTCGTAATGCTCCACTTTTTGAGAGGCAAATATGATTCCCACATCGCGTGTAGCAGTTCCGGCTTCGGTAGATTCAATGATCTCTTCGCCCTCCATTGTTAAACCCTCCATCGCGTCACACTTTTTTCCAAGCGGCTGCTCTTCTAATAGTTTAAAGATTTCTTCCAGGCGCCCAACATGAGCTTTCGTTTCTTCCAAGTGTGTACTTATAGTCTGTTTTAACTTTTTGGAAGATGCCGCCTCGATCATGGTAGGTAATTTTTTTACCAGGTGGTTCTCTGCCCAATACAAGTCCATAATCCCGTCTTTAAATAATTCAACAAGGGCTGGCTCTGCCTGCGGGTTCGTTTTAGTAGTGAACTTTGGATTACTGCTGGTTTGTGTTTTCATCGTAGATTAATTAAATTTTAAGTGATGATGATTTATCAAAGTACCGTACGGTTCCGATAGAATATGTACAACACAGGATAGCTAATGTGTTGTTTTAGAATGTTTTTTCTAGTTCTTAGTGCAGATGTTGGTTCGGCTAAGCCTAACCGCTTGGATACAACCTAGGCTAACTGGATTTGTTTTATAAAAGGAGACGAGAATATGGGGACAAGTATCTCTGATTACCTAATGAGATAAAGTATACGTTTCGTTGAAATACGCTTTACCAACTCGTTTTTACCTTATTTCTGGAACGATCCGGTGCTCGATTCTGCAAATACAATTACGTAAGCGGACGGGATTTGCAGATATTCTTTGTACCTTTCCTCACAGATATCCAAAATGGGTACACACCTGTACGGAATTGTGCTCAGGCAAGGCCGATAGGAATGATGTTAAATGGCAATAGTAGGGAGCCTTCCGAACGTACATAACATGGATATCCAATATGCCCGGTCAGCAGTTTTTAACCCTTCTGATTTTGCATTTCCAAACAATGGAATTAAAAAAAGGCTATTCCCAATGCAGAAAACAAACCTCATTGTGGATGGAAAGGCAAGTCTTTTAGCGAGCTTTATAACCTTGATGCAGTAAGAGCTGATCGGTTGAAAATTAGATATTTATCAAATAATAAATAAAAGTAAGAAATAATTAATCAGGCATATTTTTTGCCTTAAAAAAGAGAATAAAAATTAGAACCAGGCATGGTAACGTATGCATAATTTAAAACTATGGGAAGATCAACAGAAACATTTAGCAAGAAAGAAAAAGAGAAGAAAAGATTAAAAAAACATCAGGATAAAAAAGAAAAAGCGATGGACCGCAAAGCAAATTCTGATAAAGGAAAAAGTTTAGAGGAAATGTTTGCTTATGTTGATGAGAATGGTAATATTTCGTCAACTCCTCCTGATGACAGCAAAAAGAAAAAAATTAATTCCGAAGACATACAAATCGGTGTTAGCCGACAAGATCCTGAGGCAATCGATGTTGTTAGAAATGGCACGGTAACTATGTTTAATGAATCTAAAGGTTATGGATTTATTAAAGATTTACAAACACAGGAAAGCATTTTTGTTCATATCAACGGGCTGACGGATCCAGTTAAAGAGGGCGACAAAGTGACCTTTGAAACCGAAAAGGGACAAAAAGGCCTAAATGCCGTAAAAGTAAAAAAAGCGGGTAAGTAAATCTGGGGTTGCTCCTCTACCTTTTCGCCCAATTCAACAGGCGAATTGGTAGCGATGCAGTCTGCCTATAAATACATTCGCCTTAGGATACATATTTCCTTTTCCATTCCATCGGGGTAAGGCCTTCAAGATTGGCAAACCATCTGCTGATATGGCTAATATCGGAGAAACCTAGTTCGAGAGCAATTTGCTTCACGCTAAGATTGGCTCCTAGTAATTGCTTAAAACGGGCAAGTTTTCGTAGCTGGATTTCTTCGGCAACACTGTGGCCGCTGGCCGCTTTAAATTTTTTATTTAAGATTTTTACCGAGAGCCCGGTATGTGCTGCCACTGCAGCCACGTTTAGCGAGGTATGGAGATTGCCGGAGATAAAAATGGCTGCTTTGGAAACATCTGGGTCTTGTGCGGCCACTGTATCAGTTGATGTCCGTTCTATTACTTCCAGGGCTTCGGTGTAAATAACTTTTTCAGAATCATTGTGCCTATCCATGATCCTGTTTAATTTCATGCAAATGGTGTGGGCTGTTTTTATATGATTGCGGGCTATGCTGGAAAGGTTAGGATAGGTGATATTACACAATAGCTCGTCATTGTCAATCCCCAGAACTGCAATTTCATGTGGTACTTTGATGCCCGCAGTTGAACAAGAATTAATCAATATCTGGCCGAAATCGTCATTACAGCACAGAATTCCGGCAGGCTTAGGCAATCGTTTTAACCATGTTGCCAGTTCTTCAAAATTGTGCGATAGCACGTCCGCTTCATTTCCCTTTAATAAGTACTGATAGCAATCGGCGCCTGCAGCCTGCACTAATTGTTGGAAATTGCTTCCCCTGGCTTCCGACCACTCAAGTCCCCGGATACCAAAAAAGGCAAGGGTTTTAAATCCCTTTCGTAAAAAATATTCTGCTGCGATGCGGGCATCCGAGGCGTAATTACCTTTCACATAGGGCATGTTTCCTACATGATTTACTGATGTAACCTGGATGATGGGAATATCCATTTCAATAAGATCAGACACATTTTCGGCAAATTCAAGGATACATCCATCAGGTTTTACCTGTTTGATGATACTTAAATCGTTTCGCCGCCGATCGTTTTTCAAAAAATAAGCAGGTTCGAAAATGATATCCCATTGCGATACGCTGTTATTGTATGCATAAATACCACGTAGCAGGTCGCGGCTGTAGCCACGGCTGGAATCTAAATGGACGAAAACCTTCTTTCTTTGCATTATGTTGGGAATTAAATGGCGGTAATTTAGCCAAAATAGGCTTCATACGAGCAATGAGGGGCTAGTACCTTTGAAAAAAGTTAAAAATGAGTTCTGCTATTACTATCCGGGATTATACTCTGTATAAAGCTACGGCGGCACTGAAAAAGCCTATTGCCGACGCTACCCATACACTTCATGAAATCTCTTTCCTGGTTTTACGCTTGCGGCTGGAAAACGGCATTGTTGGTGAATCTTATTTGTTGTCTTTCCAGTATTCGCCCGATGCGATAAGAGGGGCATTTAAGGACCTGTTGCCACATATAAAAGGTTATACTGCCAACGAAACCGGTAAGGTGTTTAAAAAACTAGATGACTTGTCGGAGTATTTTGGCAATCAGGGTATTAACCGTTGGGCACAGGCAGCCATTAACATTGCCATGTGGGATGCCTGGGGAAAATATTTAAATCAGCCTGTAGGGAAACTTCTTGGTACCTATCGAGATAAATGCTCTATTTATGGAAGCGGAGGCTGGATTTCTTATTCGGTAGATGAATTGATTGAAGAAGTTTCAGGCTATGTTAACAGGGGCTTTAAGGCCGTTAAAATTAAGGTGGGATCACCCAATTGGAAAACCGATCTGGAACGCTTAAAGCTGGTACGGCAGGCTGTGGGTAATGACGTAAACATTATGATGGATGCCAACCAGGGGATGACTTTGCCTGCCGCTATTCAGTTGGCGAAGGCGGCCCATGAGCTTGATATTTTTTGGTTCGAGGAGCCCTTGCATCATCAAAATTTCGATGGTTATCAATCTCTTAAACAGCAAACAGGTATTTCCCTGGCTATGGGAGAACGGGAATATGATAGTCTGCCTCTGATACAGTTATTACAAAGAAGAGCGATCGATATCTGGCAGCCAGATTTGTTGCGTATTGGAAGTGTAGAAGCATGGCGGGAGAGTGCGGCGTTAGCCAATACTTATCATATCCCTGTTTTACCGCATTATTATAAGGATTACGATGTTCCACTCGTATGTTCTATTCCTAATGGACTGGGAGTTGAATCGTTTGATTGGATTGATCCGCTTATTGATAAGCCAATGCTTGTAAAAGATGGATACGCGTTTCCTCACGAAGGGCCGGGATGGGGTTTTAATTTTATTGATGATTGCTTAAAGGAGATTCAACTATGAGCTTAGCAGCTTTTACACTAGAAGGGAAAGTGGCATTGGTAACTGGCGGCGGAACTGGGATTGGTTTTGGTATTAGTAAAGCCCTGGTTGCTGCTGGTGCCCGGGTAGTAATTACCGGAAGGAGAGAAGATATGCTGAAAGATGCTGTGGCTGTTCTTGGGAAGCAGGCGGCTTATGTTGTGTTTGACGTTACCCTCAAGGCTGAAATTCCCTCATTAATAAACCAGATAACCCGCGATTATGGAGCCATAGACATTCTTGTTAATAATGCCGGAGTGCATTTGAAAAAGTTTGCCCAAGAAACTACCGATGATGAATTCGAGGCAATTCTCCAAACAAATCTTCTGTCGGTATTTGCACTTACACGCGAATGCGCTAAACAGATGATTGCACAGCAAAGTGGTTCTATTATTCTGATTGGCTCAATGGCTGGCATTTTCGGAATTGACCGGGTTGTAGCCTATGGCACTTCTAAGGCTGCACTTACCGGCCTGATGAAAAATCTGGTAACGGAATACTCTAAATTTAATGTCAGGATTAACACCATTGCCCCTGGCTGGATAGAATCGCCTATGTTCTTGAATGCCATTAGCGCTGATCCGGCAAGGCAGGAGAAGATATGCAACCGCATTGCTTTGCCAGGATTTGGTTCGCCGGATGATATTGGCAATGCCACCGTGTTTTTGGCTTCGCCTGCTGCGAGATATATTACCGGAGTGGTGTTGCCTGTTGATGGGGGAGCGGTGGTTAATTTTTAATGAGATAAAGGGGGCGGATTACAAACCCTTAGTATCTACAGTTCGGGATGCGCTCCGGCTTAACATCCCGAACAGCTTTGATTTATTTCCTCTCAAAAATCAATTCGGAAGTTTGAACAGCGAGTGTATCACCAACCTGCAGGGAGCCCAGCATTGCTGCGTTGAACTCATTGTTTATGCTTAAAGCCACTTCATTACTGTAAATAAAATTATTAACTGTTCGTGCTTGAGTAAGCTTAAGATTAACAAATGGGAACTTCAGTTCATTCCCCGATTCAAACACCACAAATGGATAATAATATATAAAATCCGGCATACCAAAAATGGGTGGCCGTTCTAATTTGAACGGCTTGTGTTTAAGGAAACGCTCTGAACCTTTGTTAAATACAGAGTCAGGGACTGAGCTTAACAGCGGCAAATATTTGGAATCGGAATAAAAAGAATAACTGCCTTCCTTTTTTATTTTATAAATCTGAGAGGATTTAATGTCATTAGATGTTAGGGTGTTACTTAGAGAACTATGGCCATCCAATACGATTTTTACAGAATCAACAGAAAGATAAATAATAGTGTCTGGCTCGGCTTTCATAATTCCTGGGGCTTCACGAAAAAAGTCTTCATAGTCCTTCGCCAGAAAACTGCTCAGAAGCTTGTGATCTGTAACCTCACCATCTTTGGTATAAACCTTTACATAGCTTTTGATTCTGCGCTCTTTGGCAACAAAGGTTTGTGAATGGCTTTCTTCTGGTTTATCTTTTTTGCAGGAAACAAACAGTGCAAAAACACTTAGAGTTAAGGTCAGGACGTTTTTCATGATAATTCAAAATTAAATCCTTTCACCATTAATACTAAGAATAAAATAAATTTAACAACGTGGTTCAGATGAAAGAAACAGCTAATTGGCATTCACGTTCATCTGCGTTTTGCGTCAGGAAATCGTTTGTGTATGCGGCCAAAAAACTGTAAATGAAACCTATTTAAAATTCCGGGCCGTAGGAAAAGAATCTCCGCCCTGTACACTTTTTCTTACCTGTGCTCTGTTGTTTTCTGCTGGAAATAGCTTGGTTTCGTTATCATTAGCTAAGCCATTTTCATCATTAGCCAAGCCGTGCAATAATGGAGAGAGGTTGAAACACCGCTTTACAACTACATGGATCACATCACCTTCCCGCTGTAGCTTTCCTTCAGCCATTAATAATTTAGCCCCAAGGATTTCTTTCCGGTATTTATCAAAAAGATTCTGGAATACAACCAGGTTTGAAAATCCTGTTTCATCTTCAATTGTGATAAAACAAATACCGCCGGCTGTTCCAGGGCGCTGTCGCACCAATACCAGGCCTGCTACTTTTACTTGAGCGCCATCTTTTAAAGAAGCTAGGCTTTTTGCAGCTGTGACTTTTAACAAGTGAAGTTTTTCCCTTACAAAGCTTACAGGATGAGCTTTTAGAGAAAGGGCAGTGCTGGCATAATCTTGCACCACATGTTCGGCTTTTGTCATTAAAGGAAGGCTTATTTGTGTTTCAGTGATGCTGGAAGAAGGCTGTCCTTCAAATAAAGCAATAGGCCTGTCGTGCAGCGCAGATACTTCCCATAGCGCCTGCCTTCTATCAAGGCCGAGTGAGCGGAAAGCATCGGCATCAGCCAGCTTTTCTAGGGCACTTTCAGGAACATTCGCATTGCGCAAAGCTGAAATGCTGGTATAACCTTTTTCACGTCCTGCAAGCAGTACAGCTATATCATCATCCCTCATACCTTTAACCTGCCTAAAGCCCAGGCGAAGGGCGTAATACTTACCTGCTTTAGTTTCAAGAATATTATCCCATTGGGAGTAATTCACATCTACAGGCCTTACTTCAACGCCATGTTTCTGAGCATCAATTACGATTTGGGCAGGCTGGTAAAAACCCATAGGCATACTATTAAGCAGGGCTGCAGCAAACACATCAGGGTAATGGCATTTAATCCATGATGATACATATACCAACAAGGCAAAACTGACAGCATGGCTTTCGGGAAAACCATAACTTCCAAAGCCTTCCAATTGTTTAAAAACACGTTTGGCAAACTCTTCGGTATAATTATTGGCTATCATACCCTCAATCAATTTCTTCTCAAATTTGCTTACCACACCTTTCGCTTTAAAAGTTGCCATACTTCGCCGTAATTCATCAGCTTCAGCAGGAGTGAAGCCCGCACCTACAATTGCAATTTGCATAGCCTGTTCCTGGAACAGCGGAACTCCTAATGTTCTTTCTAATATCTTCTCAAGATCTTTAGATGGATATTCAGGCTCCTCTTCTTTGTTGCGCCTACGCAAATAAGGGTGTACCATATCGCCCTGAATAGGTCCTGGCCGCACTATTGCAACCTCAATAACCAAGTCATAAAAACACTTGGGTTTTAAGCGAGGAAGCATGGTTTGCTGGGCACGGCTTTCGATCTGAAATACGCCAATGGTATCTGCCCGGCTTATCATTTTATACACTTCGGGATCTTCCGGAGGAACATTTGCCAGCGTTAAGTGCATGTTGTAGTGTTGTTTCGCCAAATCAAAAGCTTTACGAATACAGGTAAGCATACCCAGAGCCAGCACATCAACTTTGAGAAAACCCAAGGCATCAATATCATCCTTGTTCCATTCTATATTGGTACGGTTTTCCATTCGGGCATTCAGTATTGGGCATAAGTCGCTGAGTTTGCCTTGAGTGATGACAAAGCCGCCAGTATGTTGCCCCAGTTGCCGGGGAAAGCCAATCATTTGAGCTGTTAATTCCAAAACCTTTCGCAGGTGGGAATCATTGGGGTTTAAGCCTTCTTCCTGAAGCCGATTTTCTTCAAACCATTCATCAGTAAATTCCCAGATAGCTGAAGAAAGCCGATTGATAGTATCAACAGATAATCCCATTGCTTTTCCAACATCCCTTATAGCCCCTTTTTGATGCTGTTGTGTAACTGTGGCTACAATGGCGGCCCTGTCCCGGCCATATTTATCATAGATATATTGAATGACTTCCTCACGGCGTTCGTGTTCAAAATCAACATCAATGTCCGGTGGCTCATTCCGGGCTGAAGAAATAAAACGTTCAAACAAAAGCTCAAACTTAGTAGGGTCAACAGAAGTGATTCCTAAACAATAGCAAACCGTAGAATTAGCCGCAGAACCTCGGCCCTGGCATAAAATCTCCTGCTGCCTTGCAAAACGTACAATGTCA
The DNA here is from genome assembly GCA_966211215.1 of uncultured Pedobacter sp. Lineage (GTDB taxonomy): Bacteria > Bacteroidota > Bacteroidia > Sphingobacteriales > Sphingobacteriaceae > Desertivirga. Next base: position 30,785 of record CBIHNR010000005.1, on the reverse strand, counting down.
TAAACTGTAAGGAAGTAGGATGCGTAGTTCTTTTCTTCAATAAAAGCCAACTCGTGATTTATTGATTTGATAATCTTGTCAGGAATTTGCTCACCATAACGTTCTGTGGCTCCCTGCCAGGAAAGGAATTCCAGTTCTTCCTGCGGTGTCCGGCCTTCGCTGGTAATCTCCTCTGGATAGATATATTTCAGCTCATTCAGAGAGAACTGACAAGCTTCCGCAATTTCCTGGCTGCGTTTAATGGCATCAGGGTACTGCCTGAATAAACGCTGCATTTCATCAATAGGCTTAAGAAACCTTTCGGCATTCTGATGAAGTTTAAAGCCAGCTGTATAGATAGTACACTTCTCCCTCACGCAGGTGAGTATATCCTGCAATTGGCGGCGGGCTGGTTCGTGATAATGTACATCATTGGTAGCAACCATTGGTACATCCAGTTTCTCTGCTAATTGCGAAATGCGATATAGCCTTTGTGAATCATCACCCTGATATAAGCGGCTTGCAGCCAGGTACAAGCGCTCACCCAGCATATCCCGGTATTCCTTTAATTGCTGCACAAAAGCCGCATCGAAATTGAAGTTTTTGTTAAGCGAGGCTGGGGGCAAGGCTATAAAGATAATTCCTTGAGCATGTTGATATACATCGGATTTATATAGCTTGCATTCACCTTTTTCGGCACGCAGGTTTCCGGTTGAAAGTAATGCCGAAAGCCGGCTATAGGCATCTTTGTCTGTAGGATAAGCCAATAGGGAAGGCCCATCCAGTAAATCCAGCCTGCAGGCTGGAATAATTTTAATTTTTTTGTCTTTGGCTGCCGAATGTGCACGTACAATTCCTGCAAGCGTATTGCGGTCTGTAATAGCCATTTTAGTGTAACCATAGGCAAGCGCCTGTTCTACCAATTCTTCAGGATGCGAAGCCCCCCTTAAAAAGCTAAAATTTGTGGTTACATGTAATTCTGTATAACTCATTTGCTTTCCTCCATCAGGCAAAAAATCCATGCAAAAACCACTGACTTGAAGTATCGCCTTTATAATGGCCTAGCCGGAAAAGCCAGTAGCGCTGTCCATCTTCATCCTCTACCTGGTAGTAATCCCGATGCTCTCCGGTATCAAGCCACCATTCGCGCTCAATCCGTTCTGGGCCATCTGCTTTTTTTATATAATGAGCCTTCCCCTGATATCTGAATGACATGGGAGGATAATCTGGAACGGGGGCACTTACATCAATAGCGACAGGGGGGCTTAAAAGCAGGGCAGGGCGCGGCCTGTCTGTACGCCAGTTTGTGGCAGGTTTTTCAGTTAGGGATGCTGCAAGCTTTATTGATCGTTCGGGCCAGTAATGTTCATCTGGAAGGTAACGGCGGATAGCACTAGCACCAACTTTTACAGCAAGCCGGTCAAGCAACTCTGCAAGTTCTGTCCCTTCCAAATCCTGGCTTCCTGCCCATAAAGCTTCCTGAACTATAGGCGCATCTTCAATTTGAGTAGCTTCTAGTATAAAAAGTTCAATACCAAGCCCAGGCCTTATCCCTGATATTTTGAGTTCAAATAATTTGAATAAATGACTGATATGACTGGAAGCTCGGTTTGTTCCAATTTCTACCTTCTCTATTTTTCCATCCACCCTGAAGCATTGCAAAATAGCTGCCCGCATACCTTTGCCTTCTTTCATTAAGCGTTCGCAAAGCGATTCCAGCAGGCGTTTAATGGCAATTTCAATTCCTGTAGCCGTACGGATAGGCTCCAAACAAGGCAAGCGCTCCTGGTATGCAGCAGGCACTTGAATAGGTTGTATGTATTCTTCTTCCTGGCCTAAAGCCTGGTTTAATCTTTGAAGCAAGCTTTCGCCGAAGCGCCTGCGCAGTGTAGGGCGGGGCATACCTATAAAATTTTGTATCCGGCATAGCCCTAGTTTATGCATCCGTTGCAAAATAGCAGCTTCTAGCCGAAGGGCAGCAGGTGGCAGAGCCAGTAGAGCTTCAGCTTGCCTACCGCTTTCAATAATTGGCTGGCTTGTCCCGAAACGGGCAATCGCCCATGCTGTGCCTATTGTATCTGCTATAGCCGCACGCACATTGTATCCCTTGCTTTTAAGCCGGGTTACAACTTCGTTGAGATAAGTTGCTTCACCACCCCAAAGATGGGCGCAACCGCTCAGGTCGAGGATTAGTCCATCCGGAGGATTCATTGCAACAACGGGGGTATACCGGATGCACCATTCGCCAAGCCCTTTTAGTAATTTAGTGTCACGTCCAGGCTTTTCATCCAATACCTCCAGTCCAGGTACAAGAGCTTTAGCATCAGCCACAGGCATACCTATAACTATCCCCTCAGCCTCGGTTAAGGCATTAATTGCAGTAATAACTTTTCGGGCCCGTTGAGGAAGGGCAAATGCAAATGGCACATCAGCCAATTCTGGCCGGCGGATAACCTGCCAGTCGGTAGTTAAATAACGAAACCATATTGAAAGAAAGCGCCGTTGCATATTATCCAATTCTTCGCAATTGTTCCGGGAATATCTTCTGAGTATGAGGTTTCGTAACAGGATGGAAGGCATTGTGCAACCATTCGATATCCCAGGAGCCGGGATTGCCATTTCTAACACGTAGTAAGTCTACACGCCAGCGGGGATACCCAATTCCAGGCATGCCTTCTTCTAGTTGGCTTGCTAAAGGAGTAATTTTCCAGCGAGCCACACAAGCTGTAGTACTTACCTTGTTTGCATCTGTCCTTAGTACAAAGCCCGTAACTTTAGTTTTTTCCAGCGCCAGTTGCAAGCGCTGTGATTGTGCAAAGGTTATTTCCTTTACTTCTCCTACCACGGCGGCAAGCCCTTTGCATTTTAATGCTTCTTCCATTACCCACAACACATCTTTTTCTAATTGCAGGTCAATGAAAATTACCCGCGCCGGCTCCACACCAAAATTCTTTAATGCCGCAGGAAATAGCTTTCTTGTTTTGCTGATCCAAATACAAGCCTTTCCATTTTGCATAAGTGCGCTTAATATGCCAGTAATAAATCCAGTACAGGCAGCCGCATGTTCTGAAGCTTCAGCTAAAAATTCGTGAATAGCGCCTGTCGGAAAAACAGAATTAGGAAAAGCTGTTTCGATAGGCCCAAGGTGTACAATCTTGCTTTCAACCGGAGTTGGTTTGAACCCTTGCATAAGAAGTATTTTCTTTTGCAACTCACTAATCATCTCCCTTTTTAACTTGCCTGGCTCCATATCATATTATCAAACAAAAATAATGCTAAAAATATTAGTATTTAAATCTGTTTGAAAAAAGTTTTAAGGAGATGTTTTATACGAATCATTATAATTGCAATAATTAAAAAAAAGATACATGGCAGGCGATGAGGAAATAATTCGTTACATCCAAAAATTTATTCCTCTTACAGAAAGAGAAGCTTCAGATTTTCGATCCGCCTTTAAACTCGTGAATATTAAAAAGCGGCAATTTATTATCCTGCCAAATTTTCCAAGCCCGCACCGTTACTATGTGTTGCAAGGCGCTTTCAGGGCTTATGTGGTTACAGAAGAAGGGCAGGAACATACTATTTCTCTGGCTATAGAAGATTGGTGGATAACAGATTACAATAGTTACCTGTATCAGCAAGATGCCACGATGTTTGTTGTTGCGCTTGAAGATAGCATTGCCTTGCAATTGGATTTTACGAAGGAGCAGGAGCTTAAGGCTATGAATCCTAAATTCGAAACGTTTTTTAGGATTATTGCCGAGCGAGGCCTGGCTTATCAGCAACGGAGGGTGATCTCCAATCTTAGCCTTTCTGCTGAACAACGGTTCCTGGACTTTATGGAAAAATACCCGCTTTTGGCGCAACGCGTTCCTCAATATGCATTAGCCTCTTTTTTAGGGATGACCACAGAGTACCTCTCCAGATTACGAAACAAAAGGGTAGCCAGGAAAAACCAGGCCTAAAAGCCTCAAAAAGTTGAACCAGATCAACTTTATTTCCTAAACCAGTTCATGAGTTATTAGATCTCATTATTTCACTTTTGTGTAACAGCTGTTGCAAACGAACAATAAGAAATAATTCGGCTGTCCTTGAATGGCAGCTCAGAAAATAAGGTTTAATACTATGAACAACTCTCAAAAAACAGCCTTAACACCGGCGGTATTGTGGTTAATGGCTATATCTTCAGGTTTAATAATTGCTAATAACTATTATAATCAACCACTGTTATCGCTTGTTGCACGCGAATTTAATGCCTCTGACAGTAGTGTAAGTAAGATTGCTATGCTTACCCAGATTGGGTATGCCATGGGCTTACTAATTATAGTCCCTTTGGGTGATTTGGTAAGAAGAAAACGATTAATAATCATTGATTTCGGCTTAATTCTTATTTCATTATTAGGAATGGCTCTGAGCCAGTCACTTCATATGTTGTATGTGTTCAGTTTTCTTACTGGATTAACATCTGTTGTGCCTCAGTTATTTGTTCCTATGGCGGCAAGTCTTGCAGCTCCTGAAAAACGGACTCAGTCTATTGGTTTTGTAATGAGCGGACTTCTTATCGGTATTCTCGGCTCAAGGATTTTAAGTGGCTGGATTGGTAACATCTGGGGTTGGAGAAGCATGTTTTTTATCGCAGCAGTGCTGATTTTGATTTTATGGTTCTTTATAACATGGAAACTGCCAGAAGTTTTGCCTGAGTACAAAGGGACTTACCGCGAATTGATGAAGTCTGTTTTGCACTATGCTAAAACAGAACCGGCACTGCAGGCAGCCTCATTAAGAGGGGCATTTTTGTTTGCCTCTTTTAGTGCTTTTTGGACATCGTTAGTTTTTCATTTGGAACAAGCTCCATTTCAGGCCGGAAGTGCTATGGCCGGATCATTTGGGCTTATAGGAATGCTAGGTGCCCTTATGGCGGCTTTCACCGGTAAGCTAGCAAGAAACGTCCCTTATTTTAACTTGACAGTAATTTTGCTGCTGATGTTTCTTCTTTCATGGGGAATATTAGGAGTTGGAGGCTATACATATATTGGGCTTGTGCTTGGTGTAGTGATATTGGATGTAGCTATGCAGGCACTTCACATCATGAATCAATCTTCGATATTCTCCCTGCACCCTCAAGCCAACAATCGCCTTAATACTGTATACATGACTTCTTACTTTATTGGCGGCGCTGCCGGAACTTACCTTGCTGGCTTAAGCTGGCAACATTGGCATTGGAATGGAGTTTTGTTTGTTGGAGTTGGATTTGGCCTATTAGCGTTCTTTGTTCATCTTTTATATCAACGGATATATATTAAGAGCAACATGAAAACACTGAATGCCTAAATATTCTGCTAGATTGAAGGCCTCGATACATAGGGTTATTGAGGCTTAATCTTGCTGGTTTTATCGCATAGTATTGCGAGGAATATTATGTGGGCTAGAGGTGTATTTACTGACTAAGTTTCGTTAAATAGTCTTTTACTTTCTGGCTCGAAAAATTTCCCGCACCTGTATGTTTAACAACGAGGTTTCCTTCCTTGTCAAATATCAAAGTAGTTGGAATTGTACCATCCAGTAAGCTTTCAGGAATAGAGCTAGCCGGTATATATACAGGTAGAGCAAAGTTCTTATTATCCATAAATTTTCTCGCTTTTTTATAGTCGCTATCTACGTCTACCATTAAGAATACGACATTCTTGTTTCCTTTAAGTCCCTCAGAAAGCTTGTTAATAGAAGGCATTTCTGCCCGGCAGGGCGGGCACCAGGTAGCCCAGAAATTGATAAATGCTACTTTGCCTTTTAATTCGGATAGCTTGATTACCTTCCCATTCTCATCTTTGAATGCTATTTCGGTGGAGGTATTACCGGTATTTTGTGGAGCCTCTTCCAAAGAGGGTTGAAAAAAGCCAACCGACATCAATCCTTGTAAGGCCAAGCTCTTCGCATCCGAGCTAAATAGCATTAGTACAGCAAATCCCGCGACAATGAAGGTACTGATATTGGAAAAAGATAATTTACTGTTCATCACTATTTAAGTTAATCTTGTTTAAATCATGGCCGCTTTTGCAATTTGAGAGCGAGTCTTGTAAGCCGCTTGTACAAGTCACCGTCAGCCTCATTTTCAATAATACAATTTTTTGAAGCTTTTCTGAGATAATAAATGCGTTTGACAAGGAATCCGGTGCGACAACTTTGATACGTAGGCCCGGAATTTAAAATATTATATTTTTCGCCGTAAGGATAGAAACACAGCGCGGTTTAAACTAAAATTTGCAGATAAGATTTATTTGATTTTCTTTGGATACACTACCTTATTATAAAGAATAAATAAAACCGGAAGATCAATTCCCTTATTATAATTAATTAAAAGCTTAAACAAAATATCCATGAAACCGCAGTACTTAATTCTTGCATTTGCTTTAGTTGTAGCATCTTGCTCAAGTCCTGAAAAAAAGAAAAGTAAGACAACTGAGCAGGAAACTTCCGAAAGCAGCTCAACCGAAAACGCTACCCCAAAAGGAGCTCAATTAATTGCTACTTATGATTGCCTTACTTGCCATAAAGAACGCGAAAAACTTATAGGCCCAGCGTATGTTGAGGTCGCAAAGAAATACCCCAACACGCCTGAAAATGTGAGTATGCTTGCGGATAAAATTATAAAAGGAGGTTCTGGTAATTGGGGGCAAACTCCCATGACACCGCATCCAACCTTGTCTATTCCCGAAGCTGAAGAAATGGTTAACTACATTTTAACCATCAAATAAGTAGGAGTGTCGTAACAGGCGTCTTCTTTTTCGCCTTTGCAGCACCTGGAAAGTAATTCATAGCTGATTCAACCTTTGCCAGAGTTGCTTAAGCCCGGGAACCAGATAGCAAAACTTGGAATTGTTTGGCGGCCTGAATCTTTTTAGAATAAACGATTTGAGTAAGGAAACTAGCGCATATGAAAATGCCAGAAATCACTCGTAAATCGTAATTCCCAAATCGTAATTCAGACGATATCACCCGGCTCTTTGAATATTACTTTCTTAACATAGGATATTTCCATTTAACCTCAAATCGAGGATGTTTGCTGTATTAAAAAACAATTACTGCACTAACAGCTGTACCATGAATGATGAAGTTAAATTAAATCTCAACGAGAAAGGCTTTGGCGCCTTTACCATTTCAGAAAATGATGCCCTTTCGGCAGAAATGGTACTAAGTATTGAAAATCAAATCATCACCGTTTACCATACCGAAGTATTTCCTCAGGCAGAAGGGAAAGGACTCGCTAAAAAATTACTTGGCACACTTGTAGAATATGCCAGAGAACATTCAATGAAGATAATTCCTTTGTGCCCTTTTGTTCATGCACAATTTAACCGCCATCCGGCCGAATATGAAGATGTATGGTTAAAAACTAATGAATAAAAATTAAAGATATTCTCTAACAATGAAGATTATAGCAAGTGCAAAGGCAATTAACGACGGTGGCATTTACGCCACCAACATGGAATCCGGCTCTTTTTCGCTTCTCAGTGATGAACCCTTAGCAGTAGGTGGAAAAAATTCAGCACCTTCTCCGGCAGACTATCTATGTATGTCGCTGGCTTCCTGCAAGGCAATCACCTTGCGCATGTATGCAAACCGCAAAAGCTGGGATATAGGCCAGGTTTCAATCACTGTGAGCATGGCTAAATCTGACAGCTCTGCTTCAGCGATTACCACTTTCTTTTGCGAACTTTCTTTCACCGGAAATCTGAATGATCAACAAAAAATGCGGCTTATAACAATCTCAAATGCTTGTCCAATTTCAAGATTGCTAAGTAAACCCAACGAGGTAACAACCACTATAGTTTAAATCATCTTACAAAAAACATGAAAGCAATTACCCATCTGTTAAAAGGAAAAGAAAAAAATATCGGCGAAGAAACCATCCTGCAGTCCTTGCCTCATCCCGATTTTCGTTTTGCAAGCCCCTTTATCGTGCTTCACCATTTTCCGGCAAAAAGCTATCCTAAAAATTCGCCGCCCGAACGTTTGCATCCACATCCACACCGAGGTTTTGCACCAGTTACCTTTATGTTTCAAGGTGAAGGTTTTCATAACGATTCTGAAGGCAACAGTGGCACAATTAAAGGCGGCGAAGTGCAATGGATGTTTGCCGGGCGTGGTTTGTTGCATAGCGAAGGCCCCTCAAAGCAGTTTTTAAAAGACGGAGGAGCTTATGAATTTGTACAGTTATGGGTAAATGTGCCGGCGCAAAACAAATTAGACGAACCGTTTTATCAACAGAGTGCTGCTGAAGAAATGCCTTTAATTTCTAACGAAAAAGGAATTGAGTTAAAGTTGGCAAGCGGTTCTTACAACGGCATAGCCGGGCCGCTAAAATCCCATACGCCAATTACCTCAATCTTTGGTAAGGTTGATCCAGGAAAGAGTTTAACCTTTAATGCAACTGATGGATATTGGACTTTACTTTATATTCTCGATGGTTCTGTTACAGTAAATGATAAGGAAGTAACATGCCAACATTTAATTGTTTTCGATAAAGCAGGGAGCGAGATTAAACTGACAACGCATGCAGAAACCAAAATGCTTTACCTTTCAGGAGAGCCAATCAACGAGCCGGTAGCCGCTCGAGGCAATATTGTTATGAATACCGTCGAAGAGCTAAACGAGGCTGATCAGGATTTTGCAGAAGGCAAGTTTGGCAATCTAGACTTTTAATATGGAGGCTTTGTATAAGCATCGGCTTATACATTATCTACAACCACTGAAAACCAGCACATTTGAATAGTGTTTAATCAAAAACACTATTAGATATGACATCAGATAAAAATAGCATTTTTGAAAAAATGGCCGAAAAAATTACCTGTTGGACGGGTAGTCCAGCGGCTTTTAGTATAGCGCTGTTAGTAGTTATACTTTGGGGAATTACCGGCCCTGTATTTAATTTTTCGGAAACCTGGCAACTTATTATCAATACAGGAACCACCATTGTTACGTTTTTAATGGTGTTTTTAATTCAAAAAGCACAAAACAAGGATTCCAAGGCGATACAGTTAAAATTAAATGAACTAATTGCTGCCAATAAGTTCACCAGCAATAGAATGGTCGATATCGAAGGTTTGTCAGAAGCTGAACTCAATAAGTTACGAGAGTTCTATGCCAGAATTTCACAAGAGGCTGAAAAGGATGATGATATTCATAATTCACACTCCATTGATGCTGCCGAAAAACTTCAGGAAACCAAGGATGAAGCCAGAAAGGAGGGGATGTTTAAGAAGTCTGGACAGAATGAACATTAAATTTCAAATTGCCCGCACTTCTTATCGTTGAACCGAATTGAATTTTCTCAAACAAAAGCCAATTAAAATTATTTCTCCTTAATCCTACTGACATAAGGTTGTCACTTAAGGTATTTTACTTTGTTGAAATAAATCATCTTAAATAAATTAAACTGATGGAAATTAAACAAATGACACTAGTTGACTTACTTCTAAAGGAAATGGAGCAAGAGGCTGAAACCACACGCAAAATGTTAAGCCGTGTACCTGCAGAAAAATTTGATTATAAACCCCACCCTAAAAGTATGGATATGATCAGATTAGCTTCGCACGTGGCTGAATTGCCAACCTGGGTAAGCATGGCTTTAACTACCGATGAGCTTGATTTTGCTGCCACCCCATACCAGCCTCAAAAATTATCCAGTACAGAAGATTTGTTACAGTTTTTCGAAAAATCCTTACAAGACGGCAAGAGCCACCTCGAAAAAGCAGATGAATCAACATTCGATCAAATCTGGACTTTAAGAAATGGTGATCAAATTTTGAGTAAAAGCACCAAATATGAAGTTATAAGAATGGCCTATTCTCAGATTGTGCACCATAGAGCACAACTGGGAGTTTATCTGCGCCTTTTAGATATTCCAATTCCGGGAAGCTACGGCCCAAGTGCTGATGACAATAACTTTTAACATCTAAAATTTCTAACTCACCGGATAGTTTTATCTATCTGGTGAGTTATCTCCATCCTGTCCCAGAGTTCCTTTGTTCCATTTTTTGCTGATTTCTAAAGGCTTGCATCCCGCCTCGAAAACAGTGTTCAATACTCTTAAAAGCCCCTTTTAAAACTTTTCCACAGGGGAGTTCATACTCGCATATTTTCTTATCTTCGCAGGTCGCATTAAAGCGATCAGTAAAATTCAAAAAGGAACGATCAAACGATGGCCGAAGAAACAGAAAACGACAATTTACAGCCAGGAAACGACCGTATCATACCTATAAACATTGAGGAAGAAATGAAAGCCGCTTACATCGATTATTCGATGTCGGTAATTGTTTCCAGAGCTCTGCCTGATGTACGCGATGGTTTAAAGCCCGTACACAGAAGGGTTCTTTACGGTATGTTGGACTTGGGAGTAACGAGTAGTAAACCTTATAAAAAATCTGCCCGTATTGTAGGAGACGTATTAGGAAAGTATCACCCCCATGGTGACTCTTCCGTATATGATACGATGGTGCGTATGGCACAAGATTGGAGCTTACGTTATCCATTGGTAGACGGGCAGGGAAACTTCGGGTCAATAGATGGTGATAGTCCGGCGGCAATGCGTTATACAGAGGCCAGGCTAAAAAAGATTGCCGAAGAGATGCTGGCTGATATTAATAAAGATACTATTGATTATCAACTAAACTTTGACGACTCCTTAGAAGAACCTACTGTTTTACCTTCTAAAATCCCTAACCTATTAGTTAACGGGGCATCAGGTATTGCGGTTGGTATGGCTACAAATATGGCTCCACATAACTTAAACGAAGTTATTGATGCCACAGTAGCCTATATAAATGACAGAGACATTGAAATTTCGGGCTTAATGCAACACATTAAAGGCCCTGACTTTCCAACCGGAGGTTATATTTACGGCCATGGTGGCGCAAAAGATGCATACGAAACCGGAAGGGGGCGTATCGTGATGCGGGCCAAAGCTGAAATAGAAACTTATGGCAACGACCGCGAACGTATCATTGTAAATGAGATACCTTATCAGGTTAACAAAGCGATGATGATTGAGCGTACAGCGGAGCTTGTTAATGAAAAGAAACTTGAAGGTATTTCCGAAATTCGCGACGAATCTGACCGCGATGGTATGCGTATCGTATACGAAATTAAGCGTGACGCAAACTCTTCTATCGTATTAAATAACCTTTACAAATACACTGCACTTCAAACATCTTTCAGTATTAATAGCATTGCGCTTGTACATGGCAGGCCAATGATGCTAAACCTGAAAGACCTAATCAGGCACTTTGTTGACCATCGCCACGAAGTAGTAGTTAGACGAACAAAGTTTGAACTAGCTGAAGCTCAGAAAAGAGCGCATATCCTTGAAGGATTGCTTATTGCATTAGATCACCTGGATGAGGTTATTAAATTGATTCGTAGTTCTTTAACACCTGAAGATGCACGGACTGGTTTAATGGAACAATTCGGATTGTCTGATATTCAGGCACGAGCAATTCTTGATATGACCCTTCGCCGCTTAACAGGACTGGAAAGGGATAAGATTAAAGATGAGTATGCAGAATTGATGAAAACCATTGATTACTTGAACGCTGTATTAGCAGATGAAGGCCTGCGTATGAAGATCATCACGGATGAGCTTTTAGAAATCAAGGAAAAATATGGAGATGAGCGCAAAACGCAAATCATACATTCTGCAGAAGATATGACAATGGAAGACTTCATTGAGGACGAGGGTGTGGTTATCACCATTTCTCATGAAGGATATATTAAACGTACGCCGTTAACCGAGTATCGCACGCAAGCGAGAGGTGGAAAAGGTTCAATAGGCTCCAACTCCCGCGACCAGGATTTCATCGAGCATATAATTATTGCATCTAACCATAACTATATGTTGTTCTTCACCGAGGCAGGGCGTTGTTTCTGGCTCAGGGTATTCGAAGTTCCGGAAGGTAACCGTACCAGCAAGGGAAGGGCTATTCAGAACATTATCAATATTCCGAAGGAAGAAAAGATAAAAGCATTTATCAGAGTTAAAAACCTGAAAGACCAGGAGTATCTGGAAAATAACTATATAATGATGTGTACCAAAAAAGGTACTATCAAGAAAACGTCGTTGCAAGCATACTCTCGCCCTCGCGCTAATGGTATAAATGCCATTAACATCAACGAAGGCGACCAACTATTGGAAGCTTGCTTAACAGATGGCAACAGCGAAATTGTAATGGCGCTTCGTTCCGGCCGCGCAATCCGCTTCAACGAAAGCAAAGTAAGGCCGATGGGCCGTACCGCTACCGGTGTTAGAGGCGTTACTCTTGCCCATGACAAAGACGAGGTTGTGGGTATGATTAGCGTAAACTCTCCTGAAATAACAGTGCTTGTAGTTTCTGAAAATGGTTATGGTAAACGTACAGATATAGAAGATTACCGTGTAACCAACCGTGGCGGTAAGGGCGTTAAAACAATCAACGTTACCGAGAAAACCGGTGAGCTTGTTGCAATCAAAGATCTTACAGAAAAAGACGACCTGATGATTATTAACAAATCAGGTATCGTTATCCGTATTGCAGTTAGCCAATTAAGAGTTATGGGCCGCGCCACTCAAGGCGTGCGGTTAATTACGTTAAAAGGTAATGATGCAATTGCTTCTATTGCAAAAGTAGAGCACGATGATGAGGAGGAAGTGGATACAGAGGTAGTAGCAGAACTTTCTGATGAAGAATTAGCTGCAGCCGCACAATCTGCAGAGGTAGAGGAAGAGCCAGAAGAAGAGGACGATGCAGCAGAAGACAACAATGACGAAGAAGATTCGTTAGATGAAGAATAAAAAGATATAACAGCAATTGCCGATTTAAGGTTGATTGCTGTTGTTTTGCATTTACCTCACGTTTTTTTGATTTTTTACATGAAAAGGGCAGTATTATTTATAGCCGCAATAGTGGGTACATCGAGCTTGTTTGCTCAAACACCAACTAAAGAAGCTATGAATAGTTTTGCCCTTTATACTTCTAAAAGAGAGTTTTCTGAGCTTGAAAAAGCACGAAAGAACATTGATGAGGCTTATAAAACCAGGAAAGATTCGCTAACCTATAGAAATAATTTGATTAGAGCTTTAGTGTATTCTTCATTGGCGTTTGCCGATTCGACCCGAAAATTAAAATACCAGAAAGACCCAATTAATGAAGCTGTTTTCTCTCTAAACCGCTTAAAAAGCCCAAAGCAAAATTACGAGCACGAGCCTGAAATCAAGTTTATCCGCAAGCAATTGGCTAAAGCCTGGTTAATAAAAGCGAACCGGGCGGCTAATAATCTTAATTATATACAGGCATATCAATCTTATTTATCTGTCGATTCCTTAGACCAAAACAATTTTCTGGTAAAATACAATATCGCGGTTTTAAGTGAGAAGCTGGGGTTCATCCCGCAAGCTATCAGGTACTATGAGTATTTAATAAAAGACAAGCAACGATCGCAACCCGATTACTACCTGGCATTGTCTAACTTGTACGAAACAGTTCGGAATAATAACAAGTCGTTGGAAGTTTTGCAGGAGGGTAGGAAGGTATTCCCCGGAAACAGGGATATTCTTTTTAAAGAAATCAATATTTATATTGACAATGGCTCTTATGCATCCGTAGAGAAACTAATTGGAGATGCCCTAAATCTGGCACCCGACAATGTTTCTTTAAATTATGTAGCCGGTTTTGCTTATGATGCGATGGGAAAAAAGGCCAAAGCTGAGGAGTTTTATGAAAATGTGATTTCTCTAGAACAAAATAGCTACGAAGGACATTATGCCTTAGGCTTACTTTATCTGGATTCTTATTTAAAAGAAAACGATGATAAGAACAGGAATTTGTCAAGAAAGCATTTATTAAAAGCAGGAGATATTAATCCTAACTCCGTTAACGTTTTAAAGTCATTAGTGGTGCTTTATAGCCATTCTGGCAATACTACTGAATTACAAAAGGTGAATAATAAACTAAAACAATTTATATTTAACTAAACACAAGTATGAGAACCAAGTCATTGATATTGGCTTTAGCTATCACAGCAGTTTCTTTTTCTGCATCTGCGCAAAAAGGTGCAATAAACGCTGCAAAAACTGAATACGAAAAATATACTTCGTTAAGGCAGCAGCCCAAATTGGCACTTCCTTCCTTAAAATTGGCTCAGGAAGCAATTGATAAGGCAGTTGTACACGAGAAAACTAAAAATGACCCCAGTGCGTGGACTTATAAAGCTTTAATTTATGCTGAATTAGCTACTGAAAAGTCAACAAGTAGCGACGCTGTAATTGAACAGGCTAAAGAAGCAATAAAAAAAGCCACTGAATTGGACGCACAAGGTGCTAATAAAGCAAACATTAAACTTGCAAGCCAGGGATTATACAACTATCAGATACAAAAAGGCAAGACTTTTTACGATAATAAGGATTATGCAAACGCATATACCGAGTTTAGTAAAGGGTTAGATTATATGCCTGGCGATACAACTGCAAACTTTGCGGCCGGCCTCTCTGCTATGTTTGCCAAAGACTATCCTAAAGCAATCGCAAGATACAATGAGTTGAGAAACACAAATTATTCTCAATTAGAGAGTGTTTATTCTAACCTTTCTATCATGTATGCTAACCTGAAAGATACTGCTTCTGCAATTCAGGTTCTTGCTGAGGGATCTGCTAAATTCCCAAAAAGTACAGACCTTGCTACAAGGGAAATTGAGTTCAGTTTAATGAGCGGTAAACAAAAACAGGTTATTGATAAAATTTCAGCACAAGTTGCGGCTAATCCAACAAACAGATTGTATCCATTCTACTTAGGTATTGCCTACAACTCAATTGGCGACAATAAAAAAGCTGAAGAGGCATATAAAAAAGCAATTGCTGTGGATCCAAACTATGCTGACGCTTATATCAATATTGGTGGTTTAATCATGAACAATGGCATTGAATTATATAACAAAGCAAATAAACTCCCAGTTAGTAAAGCTGCCGAGTTCAATGCATTAAGGAAACAATCAACTGCAGAATTCGACAGAGCATTGCCATATCTTGAGAAATCAGTAGAATTAAATCCGAAGTCAATTCTTGCTTTAAGCAATCTTAGAAAGTACTATAGCATTAAAAACAATACAGCAAAAGTTGCTGAACTTGATGCTAAGATCAAAGCTGCACAAGAATAATCTGCGCAGCGTTAAATAAAAAAGGAGTGAAAGCCTGGTGCTGTCACTCCTTTTTTATTTACAGAAATCGGGTATACTAAAAGGAGAGGGGCTTAAGCTCCTTTTTTAGAAGAAGTACCTAAGCTTTGCATTAACATGTCATACAGATTATCATCGGAAGCTTTTTGAGGTTTCAGTTTTTTGATAGTAGGACGCTTGCCTTTGGCTTTCGCCTTAATAATATTCAACAGCTCTGTATGATATTCGTCTTTAAACTTCTCAATTTCAAACTTGCTGCTGTATTGGTTAATTAAGGCAAGCCCCATATCAAGCTCTTTTTTACTAACCTCTACACTATCTGGAGTAAGTATTTCTTCCGCCGATCTAATTTCGTCGGCAAAGCGGATTTTGGAAACAACAATAACCTTTTCCAGAGGATGGATGATACACAAATTTTCACTGCTGCGTAATACAAAGCGCCCTAAGCCCGCCTTCTTCGATTTTTGAAGAGCCTTATGTAGTAGGGCATAGGCTTTTTTACCTTGAGTTTCGGGCTCGCAATAGTAGGAGGTTTCATAAAACATTGGGTTAACCTCCTGCAGTTCAACGAAATTTTCTATTTCGATAATTTTGCTTTTCTCTGGGCTAGCATCTTCAAAATCTTTGTCTTCGAGAATAACGTAATTATCATCAACCAGATAACCTTTTACAATCTTATCGTAAGGAACTTCTTTTCGTGTATTTTCATTAATTCTCTGGTATCTGATTCTTGCATGGTCGCGGCTGTCGAGCATATCAAGGCTTAACGAGCTGCTTTGCACTGCAGAATAGAGCTTAATTGGAATATTTACCAATCCAAAGCCAATAGAACCTTTCCATATTGACCTCATGATTATAAGGTATTGTCGGTTTTAAAGAGGTTGAAGTAGTGGCGGTCTAATTCCCAAAACGATTCATTAATAGCTAACCGCTGTTCAGACAAGAAAGCTTTCAAATCCGGGCGCTCCAAAACCGAGCCCTGCAACACATCATCGTAACCATCCAATAAGTATTGGTCTGAATTTCTGCAGCTTTCTAATAATTCCTGATCGCCGCGGCCGGCTGCTTTTGCCTGGATTTCGTGCCAGCTTCGTTCTAGCATGGATAAAAAGCCAAGCTCGTTTTCATTGGGATTACCTCCAAATGAAGCGATTTTTTGGCGCAGATCTTCAGAAATTTTTTTTCGTTCCTTTACATAAAACTTTAAAAGATCCTTGAATTCTGTTGATTTAATATGTTCTTCAGCATATTGGTAATGCTGTTGGCTGTCTGTAACAAGTCCGAGCAATCGCTGCAATTGTCTTACATAATTTTCAGGATAGGTTTCCATGACTTCATAGATTAATGTCTCTATAAAACCCTGATAAATTAAAATGGTTTGTTTGAGAATACCCAGAGCATAGAAAGTGCAGTGCAATCTTATTTAACATAATATTAATTATAAGACAAATGAAGCAGTATCATCCCGGTAGATTTAATTAGTAGTGATTATAATTCTTTGACAAGTTTCAGAAATAGATTTAGAGCTTGACGTTTAGAATTACTTAGGTCGTAGTCGATTTTATTTCTTAGATAGTCGTCAAGATCGAAATCTGTATGTGGCTGCAGTTGCTGTATAACTTTGTCGCGATGTAATAAACCCAGTTTTAATGCTGAATTAAATTCAAAAATAAATTCTTCTTGAATTGGTTTATTTGCAGCCCAAACTGCAAATACAAAAGGTAATTCAGTGAATTTCATCCATTCTTCAGCAAGGTCATACACAAATGGAAATTTATCTTTTTTTCCAAATGTACGGTCCCCAATTTCAACAAATGCATCACAGTCGTTATCGCTTGCGTGCGGATTGACATTCCAATGGTTCTTTAATAAAACCTTGGCGAGCGCATTTGAGCTTCTTGAGTGTGTATCGAACTTTATGGATTTAATTTCGCCAATTGGTTTATGGCTGAAGATGAAAACAGAATTTACCTCGCCTCTAGCTCCGATACAATAATCCGAAACGATTTGATAATTAGATAGATTTAACAATGCGGCTACAGGAACTAATCCTATATCTACTTGATTATTAATTAGTTTGTTTGCGCATTCTGAAGGAATATCTAAGCTTAAATCAATCTTTTCTAGTATTCCAGAGTGTTTTAGGCCGTATATAAAAGGTTTGGTATTGGTGTATGAAACTGCTGAAACCCTAATCTTGCTCAAAGTATTTGGTTAAATGCTCGGTGTTGTTAAAATCAATAATCTCGAATTTTTCGCCATCGTATTTTAACTTATAAAGTGTGGTGTTTTGATGGGGAAATCTGTCCATTTCATGTAAAGGCAAATTCATTAACAGGCATAAAAACAAACGCATTGCCCGTCCATGCATGCACACCAAAATGTTTTTTGCGTTATCATTCTCAATTAGTTTTTCAAGTACTTCCAGTTGTCTTTCGTTTACTTCCAGAGGGCTTTCACCTCTTTCGAATTTTAAATGGAGGTTTCCAGCCGACCAGTTCTTTATTAAAGCATCAAACGTTGATCGAAGTTCATCACTTGCCTGTTTCCCTTCGTGGATGCCCCAGGCAAGCTCGTCCAGTCCGGTAA
Source organism: uncultured Pedobacter sp. (assembly GCA_966211215.1). Lineage (GTDB taxonomy): Bacteria > Bacteroidota > Bacteroidia > Sphingobacteriales > Sphingobacteriaceae > Desertivirga. The sequence goes on along the minus strand of CBIHNR010000005.1, from coordinate 13,019 downwards.
ACTGTGTCCATGGAATACCTGATTCAATAAAATGCTGAACGGTTTGGTGAGTCCGTTTTAATGAAGATGTGTAAATTTTATCAAAAGGAACATCTTTATATAGCTTATAGAACGCTTCGGCTTGCTTTCTCCCTGTATCGTTAAGGTCGGTATTTATGCCTCTTCCCTGCATAACTCCCCTCCTGTTCAAGTCTGTTTCTCCGTGCCTTATGATGTATATGTTCTTTTCTATCCCCATTCTAATTATTTACTACTGGTAACTTGTAAAACTTCGCTTTGGGCTCATCATCAAACTGATAATCCATGTAGTCAGTAATTACATTATACAAGGTATCTCTTTCAATTGGATGGCGGCCCACGTGTTTAATTAGTTCTACCAGCTCTCGGGTGCTCATTGCCGGGGTTTGCTCTTCGGCTCCTGCCATTGAGTAAATTTTGGTTGTGTCATCAAGGGTTCCGTCAATGTCATCTACTCCAAAATTTAGAGAAAGCTGTGCCGTATTGCGGCTGATCATTGCCCAGTAAGCCTTTATATGGTCAAAATTATCCATGTAAATGCGGGCGATGGCGTAATTGCGTAAATCCTCAATCACCGAAACTTCAGGAATGTGTGACATCTGGTTGTTTTCATGCCTGAATTTCAATGGAATAAAGGTTTGGAAACCACCTGTTTTATCTTGAAGTTGCCTTAATTGCTCCATGTGGTCTACCCGGTGCCAGAATTTCTCTATATGCCCATATAACATGGTTGCATTGGAGCGCATTCCAAGTTTATGCCATTCTTCGTGTATTGAAAGCCATTGGTCTCCAGTACATTTATCCTTCGCTATCTGATCTCTTACTTCAGGATGGAATATCTCTGCACCTCCACCGGGAATGGAATCCAATCCGGCATCTTTCATTAGCTTCATTCCCGTAGCATAGTCAATTTTTGCCTTTTTAAAGATATAGTGGTATTCAACTGGTGTTAATGCCTTGATATGCAATTCGGGGCGGTGTTGTCTTATTTTGCTGAAAAGTTCAGAATAAAATGGAACATCGTACTGGGGTAATACGCCGCCAACAATATGGACTTCGGTAACCGGCTGTCCGTCATATTTTTGTACGATGTCGAGCATTTCATCCATCGTATATTCCCAGCCCTGCTCCTTCTGCTTAATTAAGCGCGAATATGAGCAAAACTTGCAATCGTATACACAAAGATTTGTAGGTTCTATATGGAAGTTGCGATTGAAATAGGTGTTGTCTCCGTGCTTTTTCTCCCTGATATAATTGGCTAAAATACCAAGATAGGCAAGCTCGCCTTTTTCATACAATAAAACTCCTTCATCGAACGTAATCCTCTCTCCTGCTTCAACTTTCTTGGCTATTCTTTTTAAATCCTCATCAAGATTTGTATCTGAAAGAAGGGTATTCAGTTTTCGTACTGCATCCATGTATGGCAAAAATACAATAATGAGCCTATTTGCCACATCATTTAGTTGTAACAAATCTTTAATTAGAATTATTATAAAAATGCCTATTCGCTATCGATTTCCTTTATTTCTGAGATTCTGATTCCAAAAAAAGCAATCGTCCTGGCAGCCGTCGGGTACATAGCCACACAAGGTTTGTTGTCTGAGATTCGCTTTTTTTGCATGAAATGACAATCAATGAGAGGAACAATATTGAAAAGAGAGTTTTCATAGTATCAGTTTAAAAGTACATTTACCAAACGAAATCACCTTAAACAATGCGATATGAATATCGAAACAATTGCTATACATGCTGGAAATAAAATAGATGAAACAAGCAAGGCGGTGGTACAACCGATAACATTATCTACCACATTTGAGCGCGGTTTTGATGGAGGTTTTCCTTCTGGATTTCAATACACCAGGGCAGCAAATCCAAACAGGCAATCCTTGGAGTCGGTAATATGCGGTTTAGAAAATGGTGCAGAAGCCTGCGCTTTCTCTTCGGGAAATGCTGCCGGAGCTGCAGTGTTTCAGGCATTGGAGCCTGGCAGCCATGTTATTGTTCCTACAGACATGTATCATGGATTAAAGGCCTTGATTAATGAAGTTTTCGCCAACAGAATATTAGACATTAGTTTTGTTGATTTATCTGATATTAAAGCTGTAAAAGCAGCAGTTAAGCCGCATACAACTAAGCTTATCTGGATAGAGACGCCCTCTAACCCTTTACTTAAAATATCTGATGTAAAATCAATATGCGAAATTGCCAGGGCCAATGAAGCCGTGGTATGCTGTGATAATACTTTTGCGACGCCTGTTTTTCAACGCCCGCTTGAGCTGGGCGCTGATTTAGTGATGTATTCATCTACTAAGTATTTTGGAGGGCACAGTGATGTTTTAGGCGGTGCATTAGTTTGCAAAGAAAAGAACGGGTTGTGGGAGCGGATAAAAAATATTCAAACCCTCTCGGGAGCAGTGCCCTCTCCTTTTGACTGTTATATGGCGGTTAGAGGAATAAAAACACTTCCTTACCGAATGAAAGGGCATGCTAACAATGCTCAGAAAATTGCTGAATATTTAGAAAATCATCCGCAAGTTGAAAAGGTCTTTTATCCTGGTTTGGTATCCCACGAAGGTTATAATGTGGCAAAAACGCAGATGAGTGGGTTTAGTGGAATGCTTTCTTTTACTTTTAAGCAAGGCGAACAAGCGGCTATCAAATTCGCTAACAGCCTCAAACTAATCATTAGAGCTACTAGCCTGGGTGGTGTTGAAAGTTTAATTGAGCATCGTGCGTCTGTGGAAGGCCCGGATACAAAAACGCCTTTTAATTTGCTAAGGTTCTCAGTTGGCCTTGAATCAGCTGAAGATTTAATTCAGGATTTGGAACAAGCCTTTGCGGCTCTTTAGCTGTTTTGCTATTTATTTGGGTATTTGGTTGAAATGGTGCTATATTTGACGCGACCAATGCATTTGGCTTGGTTTTCTTTATCAACACCCCTTAAAAGGTTTTGATTTATAAAGAAGCGGTGAGAGAACAGGCTCTGCGACCCGCTGACAACCTAACCGGGAAAGTCCCGGAAAAGGTGCCAAATCCTGTTCCAGGCCTTGGCCGGGAAACATATAAATTGTTAAACCATGATGCTGAATCAACTTAACTTCTATCCCCTTATGGGTGTTTCCGCTATATATCATACAGTATGCACTGCTTATACTGTTTAGGTCTCGTAATTGGTTTATAATGCACTAGTAAATTAAGCAGACACAATGCTTGATAAATGCGCAAATGGCGGTAAATAATAATTGAAAGCAATTTAGCTTTATTATCCACTTACAAGACAAGGGGCTCAGGAATTAGAATAAATGAACATCAATATATACAAACATCATAAATCTTTCAGGTTTGAAAACGGCCAGGAAATAGAGGGGCTTGAAATTGCCTATCAAACCTGGGGCAATTTAAATGCCGCCGGAGACAATGTGATATGGGTTATACATGCCCTTACAGCAAATTCGGATGTTTTTGATTGGTGGGCCGGTTTATTTGGTGATAACAAGCTTTACAACAGCTCTGAGCACTTTATTGTTTGTGCTAATGTATTGGGCTCTCATTACGGCACAATTTCTCCCCTAAGCGTAAACCCGGTAACAGGTGAGCCTTATTACCTAAGCTTTCCCCAGTTTAATGTTAGAGATATGGCCGCGATGCAGAAAGTGCTTGCCGACCACCTGCAAATAAACGAAATTCATACTTTAATTGGGGGTTCCCTAGGCGGTCAACAGGCTGTGGAATGGGCAATTATTGAGCCTGAACGTATTAAGAACCTCGTATTAATGGCGACTAATGCTAAGCATTCTCCCTGGGGTATTGCATTTAATGAAAGCCAAAGGCTAGCGCTGCAGGCTGATCCTTCTTTTAGCGAAAAGAGGCCTGACGGGGGACTGAATGGCTTGAAGGTTGCAAGAAGCATAGCTTTATTATCTTACCGGAATTACGAAACCTACGCGATATCGCAGCAAGAGGTTACCAACGATAAAACTGACGATTTTAAAGCTTGTTCTTATCAGAAATACCAGGGAGATAAATTGGTGAAACGTTTCAATGCCTTTAGTTATTGGTATTTAACTAAAGCAATGGACAGTCATAATGTAGCGCGTGGCCGTAATTCAGCTGAGGATGCTTTAAAACAGGTTAAGGCCAGAACGCTCATCATCGCCATTGGTTCCGACTTACTATTTCCACCTTCAGAACAACGCTTTTTGGCTCAGCATATTCCGGAGTCTGTTTATTGCGAGATTAGCTCCTTCTACGGGCATGACGGATTTTTGATTGAAACGGACAGTCTAACTAAGGTAATTGAAGATTTTTATCAGGGTTCGTCGAATATTAACGCTCTTCACAGGATAGCATAAAAAACGGCGGAATTTTCATCCCGCCGCTACCTAATTTTTGTTATTTGTTGTTATTTAGTTTCGGTACTGGCAGCCTCGTTAACATAGCCTTCCGCTATTTCTGTTAGCAACCGGTCGGTGTTTTTGTATTCCTGTAAAATTTTATCTAATATATTTTTTGCGTCGTTAAATCCTAAAAATCCTGCTTATGTTTTTAATTTACCATAAGTGGCAATTTCGTAGTGTTCAACTTTCTGCGCTGCGGCAATTAATGCAACATCACGTACTTCTGTACCTGTATTGGTTTCATCGATAAGCTCTTCAGCCTCTCTTACAAGGCCTTCCATTGCCTCGCATTTTTTTGCTGTTGCTCTTTCGCCGATGGATTCAAATACTTGATTTACGCGTTCGACATGCATTTCTGTTTCTGATAAATGTGTATCGAATGCGCTTTTCAATTCTTCGGCTGTTGCTGCCTTCGACATTTTTTTCAGGCTTTTTACAAGTTGTTTTTCAGCCCAAAGTATATCTTTTAATTGATCAACAAATAACTCTTTAAGAGCGTTCTCTTGCTCGTGTGAACGTTGTGTAGTTTTGCTGCTTCTAGAAGCAGAGGTAGATTTTGTATTTGGCATAGTTTAAATAATTAATTGTTAAACTGTTAATTTCAACTGCCTAAACACGGTTTTGTTTACAATTATTTGAAAAATCGGCAATTGAAAAAATGTTTTCTTTACCGACAATCAAAGTGTTCAGTTAGAAAAGGACTACACTTTTGGTATAGCTTTTCATTAACTGTTTAAGGTGCCCAGGCTATTTTTGCCCGCTTTTGACTGGTTCAATCACGGCGGGTTTTACTGGAATCTCTGCAGGTTTTTCTTCTTTAGCTACCACAGCGTCTTTGGCTACCGCGGCATCTTTAACTACCACATCTTTAGCTATTACAGCATCTTTAACTACCACAGCATCTTTAGCAAGGGAGGTGCCTTTAGCCATGGTAGAATCTGGTTCGCCCAGCTTTTGTTTTAATGAGGAGATCTCAAGTATCAAGGATTCATTTTTTGCAGAGAGCCTTCTTTCTTCCGCCTTAAAATATTCAAATACTGTGCGCACCTTAGTTAATTCAGTAGTAAGGCTGTCAATAGCCGTCGCCTTGCCGGCAAAAGATTTATTTATGCTATCCATTTTGGCTTCAAGATTATCAACGGTGTCCTTATTGGCTTCAACAGTACTTTGTAGTTTACTTACTTTTAACTCAAGTTGCTTTATGGTTTCCGTCTTCGAACTTAAGGCTTTTTTCAGGCTGTCTGCCTGGTGGTTTAACTTTTCAATAATTTCCTTCTTGCTTTGGGCGTATGCCAAGCCTCCATTTAAAACAGTGATGGAAAAGAAGAGTAATAGCAGATTCTTTATCATGGCTTTACGAATTAGTTCAATCAGAGAAGCCCCCGGAAACCACAAAAGGGCTTAAGAAAAGAGTGTGTAAGTGTCTAAGTAAAAGGAATATAAATATAACTATTTGAAAGCTTAAGTTCTTTGCAACTTACTAACATAAGTGTTGCTACAGGCTTTCTGTTTTACTTACTATGTTTTTTATCACTTCGTCAAGCTCAGTAGCAGAAAGTTGTAACAATGGCAGAAGTTCTTCAATGACTTTGGGGTCTTTATCCATCACCATAATATCCACAAGTCCAAGAATCCGGGACAGCGGGGCTCTTACAATATGAGATTGTGTCCAGGCAATTTCCCGCAGTTTTAAGTTCTGCTCCTCTATCGCGAGGATATAGTTCATTCTCTCAGTAATATCACGTTTAATTGCGATATAGTTTTTTACATTTCCCGCGGCATCAGTAACCGGGGCAATGGCCAGAGCTGCCCAGTAAACTTCTCCATTTTTTTTGTGAAACCTGGTTTGTATCTGGCAACTTTCTCCATCCTGCATCGCATTTGCCAGCTTTTTAATCTCATTATCACCAGTTTTTTCGCCAATCAAAAGTCCGGTGCCCTTTCCAATTACTTCATTTGATTCGTAGCCGGTCATTTGCAAGAAGGCGTTGTTTACAAAAATTATTTCGGCTCCTCTGGGGAGTGAAAAGTCTGCATTGGTGATAATTACAGCATCTGAGGCATTCGTGATAACCGACTCAAACAGCTTTAAGCGGTGTTCTTCGGCTTTCAGAAGTGTTATATCTCTCATTGCCCCGATCATTTGGTATGGAGTACCCTGTTCATCGCGAATAATAACTGCATTATTACTAACTATCGCATACTCTCCGGATGCTTTTTTATAACGATATTCATCATGCCAATGGCTTTGTCCAGGTGCTTTTACCGCCTCTTCAATGCCACTCCATACGCGATGCATCTCATCGGGGTGTATATTTAACGACATCCATGTGCTATCCACTTCCGGGATGGTAATGTCATAACCAAAAAGAGTCGAAAAACCCTCGCCAAGGAGAATTTTGTTTTGAGTGAGGTTAAAATCCCAGATGGCATCGGAGGTTGCTTTGGTAGCGTATCGAAAGCGCTGATTGCTTCTAATAAGTTCGTTTTTGGCATTAATAGCTTCCGTGATATCTTTTGAAATTACCATCATGGCATCGCGGTTATTATAGCTAATGCGGTGGCCGGTGATTTCTACTTTGATAATATCGCCATTCTTTTTGCGATGCCGCCATTGGCTAAAATAGGAGCCTTCATTATTTAACTTGCCAATAACTTCACGCAGAAGTTCAATATCTTCTGTGGGGTGCATGTCAACTATGGAAAAGCTTAGAAATTCATCGCGGGAATAACCGTATGAACTTATTGCGGCTTTATTTACTTCGAGTATCTTATAAGTTTCCAGATCGTATATCCAGTAAGGAAGGGGGCTTTCCTCGAAGAGTTTACGGTATTTCTTCTCAGATTCTGCAACTGCCTGCTCTGCCAAAACCCTTTCTGTTACGTCCTGTACTGTCCCCTCAAATTTTATTATTTCTTGATTGGCGTTATAATAAGGAATACTCTTTTCATGGACATAACGCACAGATTTATCATGGCGAATAATGCGGTGTACAACATCATGGTTCTTTTCTCCGCGAAGCGCCATATTCAGGTCGTACATAAACATATCGCGGTCATCCGGATGTATCGAATTGAAAAAGTTATCGAAAGTTAGTGCCTTGGGCATTTTTTCCCATCCCCAAATTTCAAAAACCTCATCTGACCAGAATATTTCGTTTGTAATAACATCGTACTCCCAATACCCTAATCTGGCAATTTGCTGGGCTGATTTTAACCTGCTGTTTAATTTAAGCAACTTACCTTCTGTACTCTTTCGCTCACTTATATCCTTAAAATTTGCAACAATGCCATTTACGGCTTTATCTGCAATTACATTGCTGAAAGTGCATTCGAGCCAACACCACTTTCCACTTTTATGGCGTATTCTAAAGCTCAACTCTTCTTGCAGATATTCCGGGTATTGTTCAAATGCCATAAGTAATTCCAGCAGGCTCTCCTTGTTTTCGGGATGTAAATAAGCATGAAAATGGGTGCCGATAAGTTCCGCTTCTGAGTATCCCAAAACACGCGAAACTGCACCCGAAGCGTATTTAATTGTAGAGTTAACTGCGAGTACCACTACCCCATCTCGGCTGTTTTCTACCAGAGCCCTATAGCGCCTTTCGCTGTTTTCAAGTTTTTCTTCGGCATTTTTTTGTTGGGTTATGTCGCGGCCTGAGATACAAATACATGAAATGCCTTCCACATCTTTCACTGGATAAATTGCAAATTGAAACCAGCGAAGTCCTGCGTTTTCACTATACACGGAGCGCGTGTATTGAACAGATTCGCCTTCCAATACCTTGGCGACCTGGGCGGTAAAATGCGCCTTAGCTGACTCTTCTATATAGTCTATGAGATTTTTTCCTACTTCAAAATCAGTGCGATTTTCATTAAGCAAAATAAAATCCCTGGCACGCGCATTAAACGCTCTAATAGTTAAGTTGCTGCTTGTTAATACGAAGCCTTCTATCGAGTTATCAAAAATAGCCCGCAGGTTTAGCTCAGATTCTCTTATTTTATGTTGAGCTGCCCTTCTTGCTGTGATGTCTTTGTAATTATAAACAAAGGCTTTAACTGCCTCATCATGAAGTAAATTGGTAACTGTACCCTCCACCCAAACATAATCGCCTTTTTTAGCTTTTATACGGCCGATGCGGTGAAATGGCTTGCCCGGGTTCATTAACAAATCGGGAAGCATATCATTAAATTCTTTGAAGTTAGTTGGATGGAGTAAAGATTCTAGTGTTTGCAAACGGGCTTCCTCGGATGTAAATCCAATTATTTTTATGAAAGATGGACTTGTGTAGAGAATGTAACCATCGCCACTGGTTAAAAAGATTATGTCTTCAGAGTTTTCAATAACAGCTTTAAACTTATTTTGACTTAACCGGGCCTCATCTTCCGCTAGTTTTTTGGCTGTTATATCTTGTACTACTATGGCATATCGTATGTCGCCAGCCGTAGAATTATAAGCTGTTGCCGAGTATTCGCAAAAGAAATGTGTTCCGTCTTTTTTAAGTCCTATACACTCTCCAGTATCCATTTCTGGCACTTCGTTTTGGCTAAACATGCTCAGGAAATTAAAATGTGTGGCCATTAATAACTTCTTCTTGTGCATTGTTCTGAGTTCATGCAAGCTATAGCCGAACATTTTTAAAGCTGTTTTATTTGCCTCCAGAATCTTTCCATCGTCATCCAGAATCAGAATCGCGCTTACTGTATTTTCATAAATGGCTTTAAAAGTATTAGCGGAATGTAGTTCAGCTTCGGGCGGCTGCCAGGATTTCGGGCCTGCCAATCTGGCTTTTGAATACTGCCTCGTTACATCCTTTATAATGCAAATTAAGTAATGAAAATGCCCACCGTCTTCAAGAAGTGGATAGCTATATAAGTCCCAGTATTTTACCTCAAATTTATTCTGCTCATAAAGAGGGAGTCCGTAGCGCAATGATTTAACCTGCTGTGGCAAGCCGGTTTCAATAACCTCTAGTAAAAGCCCTTCGAATGCTTTAAATGCATGTTTGTTTAAGCTTAAATGCAGGCCGGGGAATATTTCAAGCAAGGCTTGCCCTTCGATTTCTTCGGCAGTTCTGTAGACAGTTTTTAGAAAGGCGCTATTGGCTTTGGCTACCTTAAGCCCTTCTACTGAAATAACAAGCGCAGATGTGGGAAAGTCCTTAATTAAGGTTTCAATATTTCTTAAGGTTAGCATATAGGCCTAAGTTTAAGCACACCGCATAAGAAGGAGGTAAATAATTGGCTTAAGAAGTATTAACGGCGATGTGATAAAAAGGTTTCTTGCTGTAAGTAGATATTCTGACGGTTTTTGAATAAAAATTTCACATTTCGGTTTAGCCACTATCACGGTAGCTTTATTATACGCCCTATTGAAGGTTTTTAATTACTTCTTTCATTAGAAATGTCAGCTTAAACAATATTCCAGCAGCATTGAAGACAAGGCTCATTTTTGTATTGCCTACAAAAAAAATGGCCCGACATTCGCTCAGGCCACATAGAAGAATATTGTTATTCGGTTGATTAAACCGACTTTCTTATAAATTTGGTTAGGATAACAATGGTATCGCCGTTTATTTTCCCTTCAATTTGCTCTGCATTATCATGTACCAGTTTGATTTTACGAACCACTGTACCTTTTGGCGCAATGTAATTAGTGCCCTTTACATTGAGGTTTTGAGTAAGCACAACCGTGTCGCCAGCCTCTAAAACGACGCCATAGCTATCTTTGTGAATAACTTTCTCAGCTTCCAGCGCATCTTCGGCGTTAGCCCAGGTGATTAGCGCTTCGTCAAGATAAACAGATTCAATGGCATCTCTTGCCCACTCTTCACCAGATAGTTTACTTAATATTTTGTAAGAAAGCACCTGTACTGCCGGAACTTCAGACCAGATGGAGCCTTCCAGGCAACGCCAATGGTGGGTATTAGTATAATTGCCATTTCTTATCTGCTCGAAGCATTCTGCACAAAGTGCAACCTGATTATTAACAGTTTCATCGCTTTTTGGGGGGACTGTGTAAGCCTGCAGATTAGTGTCCTGATTCCCACAAAGTTCGCATGCGTGATTACTTCTTTCTTGTAATTGAGTATTTATCGCCATTACGACAAAATTAATTTAAAATTGGATGATTAAAGTTAATGGTATGGGGAAAAATTTCTGGTTACTGCCTTATGAGGTAAAGCCATTTTAAACCGGATTCGCCCTCTTAACAAAACCTCATCACCATATATCTGTTTTGCTATTATCCTGTAACACCAAAATTAATGGGGGCAGTAATAAATTGTGCAGCCTATGCTAATGGGATGCGGCTTGCCAATGTCGGTTTAAACGACATTGGCAGTTTGCTTAGCGAACCGGATATATTTATTTGGATTGGGCTTCACGAACCTGATGAACCTTTAATGATTGAAGCCCAGCAGCAATTTGGTTTACATCATCTAGCCGTTGAAGATGCCCATCAGGCACACCAGCGCCCCAAATTGGAAACTTATGGAGATACCCTTTTCATCGTTCTGCGGACTGCGCAGATGCTGGATAAGCAGATATCCTTTGGAGAGACTCATTTTTTTGTAGGGCATAGTTTCATCTTAACAATAAGGCATGGTTCAACCCTTAGCTATAAAGATGTGCGAACCCGTTGCGAGAGCACCCCAGATCAGCTGAAAAAAGGGCCGGCTTTTGCATTGTATGCGGTTATGGATTCTATAGTTGACCAGTATTTTCCAGTGGTTAATGATATGGAAGAACAGCTGGAAAGACTTGAAGAAGATGTATTTTCCGGAAACTCTAATCGCGAAACCATCAGCCAGATTTATCAGCTAAAACGTAGCCTGTTACAGGTAAAACGCGCTATTTCACCCTTAACGGATATTTGTAATCGCCTGGTGAGGTTTAACATCGCTTTGATCCCGGATGAAACGCACCCCTATTTTAGAGATGTTCATGACCATGCCATGCGCATTAATGAAATGATTGATAATACCCGTGAACTGTTAAACAGTGTTCTGGAAGTAAATTTTTCACTTATTTCAATTTCCCAAAACGATGTTTCCAAGAAGTTTGCTGGTTGGGCTGCTATATTAGGCGTACCCACCATGATTGCGGGGATTTACGGAATGAATTTTGATTTTATCCCAGAGCTAAACTGGTATTACGGCTATCCCACAGTACTTGTAGTGACTGTTTTTACCTGTATTTATCTTTATAAGCGGTTTAAACAATCAGGTTGGTTATAACCCGGCTAGGCGCCTGAATCAACAGGTTTGTTTGCTGTGTTTTCTTTTTCGGGTAATGTTCCAAACACCCTATCCCAGAAGGATGAACTTACCCCAAATCCTCTTTCCGGATCTTTATAGTGATGTAAATTATGATTACGCCACAGTGCTTTCATTCCTTTGGGTGGCGGAAATGCATGTATGGCATAATGCATTGATACATAGAGTAAATATCCAATCATAAACCCCGAAAAGAAAGCATACACATATACTCCAGTTCCAAAAAGTATATAAGATATTAAAAACATGATACACCAAATTATAGAGGCGAAAACTACGCTTGGAACAGGCGGCATAAACAGCCGGTGCTTATCTCGTGGAAATTCGTGGTGATTGCCATGGAAAATATAAATAATACGTTGGCCGAGTTTACTTGTAGGGTGATAATGAAATAGATATCGGTGAGCAACATACTCGAAGAGAGTCCAACTAAATAATGCCAGCAGAAAAATGCCTCCAATACGTGTTAAGGACAAGTTTACCTCGGCATAACTATAATATAGCATATATAAACAGACCGGGATATAAATAGCATAGATTACCCAAGGACGAGTTTTTGTGAGTGCTTCAAGCGTCGAATTTTTAAATATCCGTGCACTACCCCGGTTATTAATTCTTGCAGATTCCATCGTCTTATCGGATTATATACTCGTTGATAAAGGCATCGCTGAGTATATTGGCCCCATAAGACTAACACAAATACAATGCTAAAAGTGTTTTAGAAAAGCCTTTGAGCTGACTAATTTGGTTGTTGTTAGGAGTGTGTAGATTAGTGAAACATTAATAATTTAGCCTATGGTTAAAAAAAGAAGCCCCCATCTGGCAACGGATGCGTGCAGATGGGAAAACGGATTATGCATACCACAGGCTTGATGCTCCAATCAGGGCAGCCTCTTCTCCAAGTTTGGCTTGTAAAATGGGAATAGTTTGATACTCGGTTTTTAGGCTAGCTTGTAAGCTTTCTTTAAAGAGCTTAAGTGCCTTAGCTATATTACCTCCCAAAATAACTGCTTCGGGATTTTGGGATTCAATGAAGCTGTTTAGGAACAAACCGAGATTTTCGCCGAACTCATTAAATGCGTCTCGGACTTGGTTGTTTGTGTCCCAGAGGCTAGCCAACTGTTTAACATCAGGAATAATTTCGCCTGTTAATTCTGTATAACGCGTTAACAGCCAGCGGGCTGACAAGTAATCTTCTGCAATACTTTCCTTAAAAAGTGAATTCCATAGTTCGGCATCCTTAGCATGATTATCGTAAAATACAGACGTACCCAAGCCGGTGCCCAGTGTTATGCCAATTAATCGCGAGTATGATTTCCCAGCTCCG
>CBIHNR010000004.1:0-65681 GCA_966211215.1 uncultured Pedobacter sp. | reverse complement strand
AGTGGGTAGTAAAGCACTGTGAAGGGTATCTATTGCCGTCTGCTTCAGCTGACGGCTAAGGGATTTATAAAGAAGGCTTCAGCCGCATTCATTAATGTGGCTAAAGCCCATTCTATGTCTCAAATATCCGTTGACTGAAGTCAACGGCAATAGAAATCCAGATCAATAACAGAACCTTAGCCATCGGTGATAAATAACTGAGAACGTATTTGGAAATATTCTCGATTTTATATCTGAATATTCTTTTTATATATAAATAACCTTATATTGGGAATGCCTAAAAGAAATTCAAGTCCAGCTCTGTCAAAAAAGGGGCTGGATTACCAATAAAAGCCAATTAGATAAAAAACCAAATACTAACCCGCATGGCAACATGCATCCAAACATCAAGTTTATGAAACAAGTTGCACTCCTGTTTTATATGCTGTTACTAACCATTTCAGCATATAGCCAAACCAGGCAAGTAAAAGGCCAGGTACTTAGTTCGGCAAATGGCGAAACACTTATTGGCGTAAGTGTTAAATTGAAAGGCGCCAGCCAGGGCACCAGCACCAACCAGGATGGACGATTTTCCATCAACGTTCCGGAAACCGGAAGCATTACATTACAATTCTCTTATTTAGGATTTAAAACACAGGAAGTAACTTTAACCAACCACTCAGACATTACCGTAAGATTAGCACCCGATTCACAAAGTTTAAATGAAGTTATCGTAGTTGGATACGGAACGCAAAGCAGGAGGGCTGTTTCAGGTTCTGTTGCTTCTATTAATTATGAAAAATTTAAAGACCGTTCTGTAAGCAATGTTACACAAGCATTGGCAGGGCAGCTACCAGGTGTAAACATTAGCCAGTCGCAGGGGGCGCCAGGGCAATCGCCCAATATCCGAATTAGGGGTACAAGTTCCATCACAGCAGGAACAAACCCGTTATATGTGGTAGACGGAATGCCTATAGAAAACTTCAACCTTAACAACATCAACCCACAAGATATAGCCTCTGTTGAGGTGTTAAAAGATGCTTCATCTGCTGCCATTTATGGTTCCAGGGGAGCCAATGGGGTTGTTATTGTAACCACTAAGCTGGGCAAACCCGGAAAGACTGCCGTTAGCGCCAATTATGAGTACGGCATTCAGGAAGTTACCCGCAAAATAGATTTAATGAACGCCCAGCAGTTTGTCCAGTATTATGTCGACGCGCATAATAATGCTTATATAGCTGCCGGCGGTAACCCGAATGATGCAAATAGCGTACGTCCAACAATTTATCGTATTCCTACAGATTTTACCGATCCTACCTTGCGGGCGCAGTTGGGTAATGGCACAGACTGGCAGGATGTAATGTTCAGGACAGCGGCCTCGCAAAATGCCCAGGTTTCAGTTTCCGGAGGAAATGAAAAAACTCAGTTTCTCTTTTCGGGTGCATACCTTGGACAGGATGCAGTGCTCGACGAAAACTATTATAACCGCTTAACCATCCGCTCAAATATTAAACAGGCAGTAAATAGCAACCTTACTGTAGGTTTAAACCTTGGCCTAACTGGCTTATACGACCGTACTGATGGAACTGAAGGTAAAAGCGACGTGGTAAGTTTGGGTTTACAAAGTGATCCTATTTTTCCGGTATATAATGAAAACGGAAACTTAGGCTTCAAAGACCCTAATTCTGCATGGTATCGGTTTGCTGCCTATAACGACCTTCAGCTATGGCATCCATATTCGCTAACAAGGGAGATAAAAAAACAGAACAAGTCTTTTAATTCATTAGGTACTGCCTTTGCCGAATACAAAATTATCAACGGCTTAAAATTCAAAACCAGTATCAACGCAAATCTCTTTAACACGCGCTATAGCTTCTTCTGGAATAAAGACCAGAAGTTTGGGTATTCATCGGCTTTGCCAGCACAAGGATCGGCTAATTCCAGATTTATGCTGAACTGGCTTTCTGAGAATACCTTAAATTATGAGAAGGATTTTGGTGATCATAACCTAAATGCCTTACTGGGCTTCACCTATCAAAAACAACGCGACGAATACATGGGCGTGGGAGCAGGAAGTTTCCCAAATGACCTGGTGACTACCTTAAATGCGGGTACAGTTAATTCGGGAACATCTCTGGCATACGAATGGTCTCTATTGTCATACTTAACCCGCGTAAATTACAACTATAAAAACAAGTACTTCTTATCTGGAGTGATCCGGAGGGATGGAAGTTCAAGATTTGGCGAGAACAACAAGTTTGGTTACTTCCCATCTGTTTCGGCGGCCTGGCAGGTTTCTGATGAGGATTTCATAAGGAACATAAGCACCATTAGTAATTTGAAATTCAAAGCTAGTTACGGTGTGTCTGGAAATAATCAGATTCCAAATTATGGGCCTATCGGATTGCTTGGCGCCTCTAACTATGTTTACGGCTCCAATTTAGCCAACGGCTTAACGGTAACAAACATTGAAAATCCAGATTTAAAATGGGAAAAGACAAACATGTTTAATACCGGTTTTGAGCTGGGCTTGTTTAGAAACCGCATTAACCTTAGTGCCGAATACTACCATTCTATCACAAAGGATTTATTGCTAAATGTACCGGTGCCAGATATTACCGGCTTTGCCACTCAATTAACCAATATTGGAAGGCTTAGAAACAGAGGTTTTGAACTAAACCTGAATACCAAAAACATTGCGAAAAAAGACTTTAACTGGTCAACAGATTTCAACCTTTCATTAAACCGTAATAAGGTTTTGCAGCTAGGGCCAGGTAATGCCCCACTAATCTATACAGATTTTGTGGTTACGGTTAAAACCGAAGTAGGGCAGCCTATCTCTAATTTCTATGGATACATTTTTGACGGTGTCTATAAAAATCAGGCGGAAATTGATGCTGGCCCTGCCAAAGGCGATGGCATCACTACTCCCGGCGATCCTAAAGTACGCGACGTTACGGGCGATGGCAAAATCACCGAGGCCGACCGCACAACCCTTGGCAATAACCAACCAAATTTCATAGCTGGCTTAAACAACTCGTTTTCATTTAAAGGAATTGAGTTTTCATTCCTGTTTCAGGGTTCATTTGGAGGCGAAATCACTAACCAGTTAATTCGCTATAATGGCATCTGGAATGGTGGCCGTAATGCCTATGCAGAAGTTGCCAATTACTGGAAATCTGAAAGCGATCCGGGCGATGGTACACACTTTAAGCCAACTATTTCACCTAAAGGCTATCAAGAGAAATTCTCTTCTTATTGGGTGGAAGATGCAACCTTTGTTAGATTAAGAAACATCAGGATTTCTTATGCATTGCCAACCAAGCTGCTAACACGCACACCTGTTAAAGGCGCCAGGATATTCGTAAATGCCGAAAACGTGCATTTATGGAGTAAGTACCTGAACTACGACCCTGAAAATACCACCTATAATTCAACTTCGTACTCCAATATTTTCTCTAACGCAACTCCAACAACAACTTCAAGCGTAGGTGTTCCTACCGGAGCATTTGTTGGAGTAGATTATGGCTCGTACCCTAATCCGCGTGTAATAACCTTTGGAGCTAAACTAGATTTTTAAACCTTAAACATTTACGAAGATGAAACTCAACATAAAGAAATTAGCCGTTTTAATTTGCCTTGGAGCTACTTTATCCGGATGCGATAATTCTCTGGACCTTGCACCGATTTCAAACTCCAATGCCAGCAATTTTTACAAAACCACTCAGGATTTTGACATTGCAGTAAACGCCGCCTACGCAACGCTATACACTTTTTACGCACCTGCAAGTGGGGTATCTTATTTTGCAGAGCAGATGTCTGATAATGCAACCATGTATAACGTGGCGGGTATTCAGGCAGATAGAAAAGCGTTTAAGGATTATGCACTAAGGCCATCTAATACAGAGGTATATCGTTTTTGGCAGGAAAGCTATAAAGCATTGTATAGTATCAATATTGTTTTAGATAAAATAGATGGCGCTACCTTGGCCGATAGTTATAAGCAATCGGTAAAAGCACAAATGCGCTTTCTGAGAGGACTGTACTACTTTCAAATGGCGCAAATGTGGGGCGATATCCCTCTCGTTACCAAAGTTCTAACTGCCGAAGAAAGCTATAAGGCTTTAAGGTCGCCTGCGGCTGATGTATATGCTTTTGTGGTAGAAGACCTGAAATATGCTGCAGATCATTTGCCATTGCCGGCGGCTGTGGTTTCAACTCCTGGTAAAGCGACTAAATACGCTGCAGAAGCCTTGTTAGGAAAAGTTTATCTCACCCTTAACAGAAAATCCGAAGCGGCAACTGTGCTGATGGAGGTTTATGGTAAGTATTCTTTAGTGCCACAGTATACAGCACTTTGGGGAGCCAATGTCAAAAACACCTCCGAATCTATTTTCGAAATTCAGTATAAAGGCGGTGCTGGAAACCCTTACAGTAATTACTGGACAGAGTTTGCTCCGACTGAAAATTTCGTACTTACAGCTTTCGGTGGAGGTATGAACCAGGTAACTGATGATTTATATAACGAGTACTAAAGCGGCGATGTACGCCGTGAGGCTTCAATCTCGACTGGCTACACTAATAAAAACGGAACATTTATAGATATCAAGTTTCAAAACAAATGGGTAGACCGCAATGCACCAGCACCAGCAGGAAGAGAATTAAGCAA
The DNA here is from genome assembly GCA_966211215.1 of uncultured Pedobacter sp. GTDB lineage: Bacteria > Bacteroidota > Bacteroidia > Sphingobacteriales > Sphingobacteriaceae > Desertivirga. The sequence goes on along the minus strand of CBIHNR010000004.1, from coordinate 61,033 downwards.
TAACAACTTTACTGTTTTACGCTACGCGGATGTGCTGCTGCTGCTTTCAGAAGCTACCGATGACCCTAAGTATTTGAACGAAGTACGTGCCCGCGTTGGATTGCCAGCTTATGGAACTGCAAATTATCCTACGGCAAAATATCCAACATTGGCTTTAGCCATTGAGCATGAAAGAAGGGTAGAACTGGCTCTGGAGTTTCACCGTTTTTTTGATTTGAAACGGACAGGAAGGGCTTTAGATGTAGTAAAGAAAACGAAGCCGATCCAAAATGCCGGCCAGCTGGTTTTGCCGATACCACAGATTGTGATCCAACAGAACCCGGCAATAACGCAAAATGATGCTTATAAAGGTTTGTAAAAAATAGGACTGGTGTCAACCACGGAAAAGAGGCATTCCAATGCTAATGTTAAGGCGTTTGTCCTGGCGGGTTAGCTTTTCTCTCCCTCCGGGACATAGCCGTTAACTTAAGTAAAATTGTGTGTTGTAACTTTGTTGAAATCAAGGCGATATGCAGGTTGGCGCTTTATGTCCCCCTCTGGAGGGGGTAAGGGGGAGGAATATGCAATATTCTAGGATTAAGAGCTTTAACCACCTCCGCCTATCGGCACCTCCGCTCCGCAGGAGTCCTTTGGACCAGCGGAGGACAGTCCTAATCAACTTTTGCACTAAAAACAAAATGTTGATTTTCAATGGATAGTATTCTTACGGCTATGCCCTCTGGGAGATGCCGTAAGGCAGAGAGGGTAGTGTACCTTAACTGGATAATATTCAGGGACATTAACCACAGCAGCAGACGAGACTTTGCTGTAAAACCACCGCAATCCTGGCTTAAAAAAAGAGCCAGGATTTGCCATTAAAATAGAATTTGAAATAGAAATTTTAAAAAAACAGAATAATCACTAATAGACAATCAATTTTTATCACTTTATGAACTTATCAGTTTTATTTAAACGATTTGCAATGTTTGGGCTTACCTGCCTTTCCATGGCTTCGTTTGAAACAGCTATCGCCCAATCCAAAGCAACATGGATTTGGTATCCCGGAGATTTCGAAGTTTGGTTGGGCAACAAAATGCAAAACCGCCGTACAGAACGCGGTTCATTTTTGCCCCCTTTCTGGAAACTGGATAATCACTACGTTCTTATCGACTTTCACAAAGTTTTCGACCTGAAACAAGCGGAAGAAGCAGAATTGTATGTAGAAGGGCAGTATAATGTTAAGGTAGACGGAAAGCCGTTCTTTGGTTATCCTAAAAAAATAACTATCCCGGCAGGGAAACACAAAGTGAGCCTAAAAGTATTTTGCCAGGACAGAGTACCTGCCATCTATGTAAAAGGTAAACAAGTGGTTTCTGATTCTACCTGGCTGGTAACGTTCGAGGATAAAGAATGGATTGACCAATCTGGAAAAGCTTCAGACCAGTCGGGCACAACCTGGCTAAAAGCTGCTTCTTGGAATTTCGATAGTCCGGCAACACCACCGTCTAAATTTGCACTGTCTACTAAAGCGCAATCGGCGGTTAAAGTAGAAAAGAAAGGACAATCGCTAGTACTTGATTTCGGCAAAGAAACTTTTGGTTTCGTACGCTTACGTGGCTTAAAAGCTAATGGCAAAGTTGGGATTTACTACGGCGAGTCTAAAGAGGAGGCTTTAAATACAGAACACACCGAGACATTGGATATGTTGGATGTAAATTTCCCTCAAAAGAAAGATACCACAACAACACTTACCAAGGCATTCAGATATGTAAATGTAGAGTTGCCTCAAGGAGCTTCATTGGATTCGGTTTCTATGTTGTATGAGTATCTTCCGGTTGCCGATAAAGGTGGGTTCCGTTGCTCCGATGAAGAGATCAATCGTATTTATGATGTAGCGAAATATACCTTCCATCTTAATACCCGCGAATTCTTCATCGATGGTATTAAACGCGACCGCTGGATTTGGTCGGGCGATGCTTATCAAAGCTACCTGATGAATTACTACCTTTTGTTTGACTCGCCCTCGGTAACACGTACGCTTCTTGCCTTAAGAGGAAAAGATCCGGTAACTAGCCACATCAATACCATTATGGACTATACATTCTACTGGTTTATAGGTATAAATGATTATTATCAGTACACGGGCGATAAAAATTTTATCGAGCAGTTTTATCCACGAATGCAGAGCCTTATGGAGTATTGCTTATCGCGCAGAAACAAAAACGGGATGATGGAAGGCTTAGCCGGCGACTGGATTTTCATCGATTGGGCAGATGGCTTAAGTAAAAAAGGCGAGGTGAGTTTTGAGCAGATGTTACTGGCACGTAGCCTCGAGACAATGGCTTTAAGCGCCGAAATCGCTAAAGATCCAGCTGGAGCTGCAAAGTACAAAAAGCTTGCGGATGAACTTAAAACGAAGATTTTTGCAAACTACTGGAATAATGAAAAACATGCTCTGGTACACAGCATGGTAGATGGCAAGCAAACGGATAACGTTACCCGCTATGCCAATATGTTCGGTATTTTCTTCAATTATTTTAACGATGCACAGAAGCAGGATGTAAAAAAACACGTGCTTTTGAACGATAAAATCCAGAAAATCACAACTCCATACATGCGTTTTTACGAGCTTGAGGCATTATGCGCAATGGGCGAGCAATCCTATGTATTGAAAGAGATGAAAGATTATTGGGGCGGAATGCTGAAACTTGGCGCTACTTCTTTTTGGGAAGAATACAATCCGGCAAAAAAGGGTGCGGAACATTACGAAATGTACGGGCGCAAATTCGGAAAAAGCCTTTGCCACGCCTGGGGCGCCAGTCCGCTTTATTTGTTAGGCAAGTATTACTTAGGTGTAAAGCCAACATCGCCTGCATACCAAACCTGGTCAATTGAGCCAAACTTAGGCGGCTTAAAATGGATGGAAGGTAAAGTACCAACTCCGCAAGGTGAGATATCTGTGTATGCAAGCACATCAGAAATTAAAGTTAAATCTCCGGTAGGAACAGGCACATTACGCTTAAAAAGCAAATCTAAACCAAGTGTAGCCGGTGCGTCTGTTAGTTCCAAAGGAAATAACGTTTATGAAATTTCTATCCCGAAAGGGAAGGAGTTTGTTGTGAAATACAGCGCACTTTAATAGTACTTTTGAAAATTAACCCATGCCGGATGCTGAAAAAGCGTCCGGCTTTTTTATGCGATGGCTTTTCGATTTTGAAGATTTTCACTTTCAAGCAATTTTTCTACTTTAGTACAGAAATAAAAGCCAACCTTATCTGAGTCGAATTCCCCATATGAAATCCTTTTTACTTTTAGGGCAGGTAGTATTAGGCATAGTGATTATCTCTTTTGGGTGTACCCATGTAAGCAAACCATCCGATTTGTTTTTAGCCTTCGGAATATGCGAAATTATTGTTGGATTACTGCTTGTTTATCGTCCTCTTAAAACTCTTATCAAACAGATATAATTTATGAACTTCGAATCATCCGGCCAAAAATTCTTTTCAGTTTCAAAATTGATCAGAACTGTTGTAATTATCGTTGCCTTAGTGGTCCTTTGGATAATACAGCCATTTTCTTACGAGAACATTGACGCAGGAAATGTTGGTATTAAAATAAACCTTTACGGCTCTGACCGTGGGGTTGATAATATTACCATAGTTACAGGCAGGGTTTGGTACAACACGTGGACTACCAAAATTGTTGAGTTTCCAACCTTTACTCAATCTGTGGATTATGAGCCATTTGTGGTTACCACCAAAGATGCTGCCGAGTTCTCTGTTGACCCTAAGCTTAATTATCATATTAATCCAGTGCGGGTGCCTCAAATTTACCGTCAATACAGAAAATCGCTAAGCGAAATTGAACAGCAGTTTATGAGAAATACAATTTATGATGCCTATCGTATTGTAGCCAACTCATTCACTTCAGATTCAGTGATGTCTAACCGGGAGCGCTTTGAAGATAGAATACAAACTATTTTAACAAAGAACCTGGGTAAAGATGGCTTTATATACGATCAACTTACCTCAGCGATTAGCCCTCCGGCATCTTTGAGGCAGATGATTGACGAAAAAAACGCTTCCATACAGGCAAGGCTTAAAGCAGAAAATCAGGCGAAACAGGCTATTGCCGAAGCACAGGTAACCAAGGCAAAAGCCGAGGGTGAGGCTGCCGCTTTGTTGGTTAAAGCGCGGGCTCAGTCCGAAGCTAACCGTTTACGCCAGCAGTCGCTAACCCCTTTATTAATCCAGCAGCAAATGTTAGAGAAATGGGATGGTAAATTGCCGCAATACGGGGTGGTTCCTCAATTCTTTAAAAATATTCAGTAGGAGAGTATTGATGCTTCTTGAGAAGAGGGTTTAGGTTTTAAAGCTAAACCCTTTTTTTATGGAAGGTGATTTAAAGGCAGAGAGCTTATAAGTGGTTGGTGGAGACACCAACCGGTAAACACCCGATGTCTCAAATATCCGTTGACTGAAGTCAACGGCAATAGAAATCCAGATTCAATGCCACCAATGGAACGCATGTAGGGGCGATTCATGAATCGCCCGACAAATCGCTTTATCTAGTATAGTATTCCAGTATTTACAAAAATCAAACTACATTTGAGAGCGGTGTAACGAGAGGTGATAAACAGTTATTTACTTGCTGCAACCCTCCAGATAACGTTACTTGCATCATCAGCAACTAATAAAGAACCGTCTTTAATCACAGCCACACCAACCGGGCGCCCGTGCACTTCGCTTTTTTCCGCATTGGCGATAAACCCGGTTAAAAAGGGCTCTGGCTGGCCAGATGGCTTACCATTTTTAAATGGTATAAACACCACTTTGTAGCCTACAAGTTTTGAATGATTCCATGAGCCATGTTGTCCAATAAAAGCCCCCGAATGATACTTAGCGGGAAAACTTTGTTTATCATAAAATGCCAGTCCGAGCGAAGCCGTATGGGCACCTAAAGGAACATCAGGTACAATAGTTTTCTTAACAAGTTCAGGTTTTTGGCCTTTTAACCGCGGGTCCTCGTTAGAGCCAAAATAGGCATAAGGCCAGCCGTAAAACCCGCCTTCCTTCACGCTGGTAAGATAATCCGGCACTAAGTCATCGCCTAACTCATCCCGTTCATTAACGGCAGTCCACAAGGTTTCGGTTCCTGGCGCCCAATCCATGCCCACCGGGTTTCTCAAACCTGAAGCATAAATACGTTCCCCGGTGCCATCTGCATTAATCTCCAATATGTTAGCCCTTCTATGTTCATGCTTCATGCCGTGTTCGCCCACGTTTGATGCCGAGCCCACCGAAACATATATTTTTGAATTGTCTTTATTAGCAAGGATATTTCTGGTCCAGTGGTTATTGTAGCCTTTAGCAGGCAGCTCCAACATCTTTACACCCCTGGCTGTTATTTTAGTTTGCCCTGGAGTATAGGGGAATTTAACAATGCCATCGGTGTTAGCCACGTAAAATGAATTTCCAATAACAAGCATTCCAAAGGGCTGCGATAAGCCTGTTAGGAAATCCTGCCTAAGGTCGGGCTTTCCATCATTGTTGGTATCCCTTAAAATGGTGATTTTATTTGCGCTTCCTTTTTGCTGATTGGATTTTGCTTTGCCGGTAAAGGTGTCTTTAACCTTTTTAACCAGGCTCTTTACCGTAGCCGATTCAGCTATAAATATATCACCGTTGGGTGCTTCGTAAATCCAACGGGGGCTTTGAAAGCCCGATGCATATTCGGTGACAGTAAAGCCGGTTGGCGCTATAGGCATATTTCCATTCCACCCAATGATATCAGAAAAATTAGTGTTTGATGCATTCGTATCAGGTTTTGCCAGCTTAATAGGATCTACCGAGGTATTTACCGCTGTCACCGTATCTGCACCCTCCGCCGAGCTTGTCCTCTTATTTCCAGAACAAGCACATATTCCAATAGGTATCAATGCTGATATAAGAACGTTTATAGCTTTCATGGCAAGTGTTTTGCCTAAAAAACCGAAAAACCAGCTTGTGGTTTGCCTTATGGCCTCAATACATATTTCATGAATGCAAAGAATTACGGTTTTGTTGCATATGGTTTCCCTATAAATATTGTAGCTTTATAAACTATTACTAACTAGCCTTTTACCCTATGAAAGTCATTTTAATTTTTACCATCCAGCTACTTATATCTGGCCTGGTGTTGGCACAGCAGCCAGGTGTTAAAGTTCCAGCGACGGCATCCAATTCAACAATCAGGATTTGCACACCATCAAGGCACAACCTTCTAAAACCAGGGCCGCTTTGTGCGATATATTCACATAATAAGATTATTGCACTTGGAGACAGTGTGCTCGCATCACTGGATCCGAAAATGATAAAATCAATATGTGTTCTTAAAGACTCAGCTGCCATCAAAGCTTATGGATCGGTGGCAAAAAATGGCGTCATTGAGGTAACTATTGATGATGAAAAATATCCAGAGGCCTATAAAAATTTCCGGAAGAAGGCGGAGAAGTAGGCAGGATTAGAGTACCTGTATCATCGGCCCGATTACTGGCTCAATTTGCGTTTTCTCTTTTTATAAAGAATAAATACTGCCAGCACGATTAGTATAAATAGCCAAAACGAAAAAATCTTAAAAAAGGCTGTGCCCAGGTAATCAAGCCCCTCTGTAAAAGAAGCTCCAAACAGATAAAGGAAACCTTTCCCAGTTTCTGAAGGCTTTGCCCTCGAATAAAAATTCACCGTAATGGTACTGTAAATAACCTGCTTTTTCATCTGCATAAACTGGCGCTCAACAGATTCTATATCACTCCTGATTTCAGAAAGCTTGTTTTCGATTTGTAACATGTCGCCAATTTTCAGAGCACTTTCTAATAGCTCCAGGTACCGCTTTTCGAGCTTCTTTTTATTATCAAGCCGGGTTTGGGTGTCAATATATTCGGAAGTAATGTCCTCAATCTGAATGTTTTTACTGTCTATATTGTCCGCAGTTGATGAAATATCATGTAAAAGCTTGTCAAAGTTTTTTGCCGGCACTTTAAGCGTGATACTGTATTCCTTGCGATTATTCTCGTAGCCAGATTCTGCTTCCTCAGAGATATAGCCTCCAACGGATTTTATCGCAGAAACTATCTTATTTCGGGCGGTTGCAACGTTTTTTACACTGAATTTCAGATCTCCGTTCTTAATGATCTTGCGGGAAGTATCTGTACTAAACGCGAGGACAGACTCGAGGGAGGCGTTAGCTGCTCCAACGGCCAGGCCATCCCTTTCATTTTCGGCAACAGGCGCCAATTTCACTTCGGAAATCTGCATTTGCTCGTCTTGTTCTTTTGATTTGCTGCACGAAGAGTTGAAAGTAGAAGCTGCAAATAGGATTGCAAATAAGATAAGGTAAGTTTTCATTGAATCTAAAATTGATAATAGATTGATGTAACATCAATGCGCATTCCATAAAGAAATCTAGCACCAGTACTATCCCAACAGCTATGATTATTCGAATTGTACATGTATTTGTAATAGATGTACAAAGCAACATGAGAAGCAAGTACAGACCTTTGTAATGTATTAGTTACATACTCAGAGTTTTAAAACCACATACGGTACATGTATGGGTTACTGGCGGCTACAACCTTTATTTGAAATCCTTAAGAAGGATTGGCAATAGTCAGATAAATAAGCATAAAGCCAGACAAATCTCGAATGTAATTCGGTTAATTAATGCATTTCTATTGCCCATGCCAATGAGTTAAAAAGGGTTTTGCCCACAAAAAAATCATTATGGAAAATCAGAAAATTCATTCCAACAGGACAAGTATTGCCGTAATTGTTGGTGGCTGTTCTGAAGACGGTTTGTTTGCTGCCAATAATTTATTAGATACTTATGATAAAGTACTTTTAGTAGATAGCGATTGGAATGTACTAAAAGCCGCAGTCGAGAAAATTAACGCCTTTAATAATCAGGATAAGTTGATCCCTATTAAGGCCGATTTGGACAGCAGCCGTGACGTGGCAAAGCTCGCCTGCCTAATTCACTACAGGTATGGAGGCACAGAATTGCTGATCAGTTATGAAAGCGATAATTCCGAGAAGCATGCAAACCTCCAAAATGCATTACACGAGCTTCAAAATGCATAATTTTTAATATTGTTTTCGATATTCTCCGGGAGACACCTGATGGTGTTTCTTGAAGAATCTCGAAAGGTGGCTTTCATCGGTAAAGCCAAATTCATCGGCAATTTGTTTTAGGGTAAATTGCTTCGACTGCATCCTCATTTCAATTAAAGTTGCTTTATAGTCGTTAACGTATTTGCTGTAAGGCATACCATATTGGCGTTGAAAATAGGCGCTGAAATAGTTAGGGGCAATGTTAAACACCCTGGCTATATTTTTTATCTGAATATTGGCCGGCTTATAAATATTATCGTGTACATAAGAAATTAGCAGCTCCTGGCCAGGGCTGGTTAAACCAGGTGTCATATCCATCTTGATCAAAGCCTCCTTTACTAAATAAATCACAGACATAATTTGGTGATAAATAGCCTGTGAAGACACTATATTCTCCTCGGTAGACGAATAGCTCAGAATACTATCTATCGTATTCTTTAACACCGCCGTCTGGGGATAGGTTATCTGCAGTTTCCTTTCTTTAAGCAACTTATTGCGCATTAAGTTTGCAGGCTCCGGGTTTGATGAATCTGCTTTGCCTGGACTATTAAACAGATTAAAATAAGCATCCGTGAATTTGATAAATACAAAGCGGGTGCTTTTTTTTATTTTGAAATGATGGCTGTCTTCTGGTCCAATCAAAAAGAGGTCGCCGGTTTGGTAGTCAATGCTGTTGTTGTTCAGGTAATGTATGCCGCTTCCTTTATAAATATATCCCATTTCAAAATAGGTATGGGTATGGCTTTCCATATGAAAAACCTTCTCTTCAAAGTCATGGATTACCAGGGGTTCAAATTGTTTAAGCCTACGCACTTATCTTCTGCTAAAATCGCCTATGAGTTAATATAAGATACAAAGAAAATGCCGGATTCGGCCAATCTTTGCGAAGCTCTATTGTGGGTAACTTTTTTTGACGGGTTAAATATTATTTAAAAATAATCGCTTAAATTTCTTTAACATATAAAAAGTTTCTAATTTTATTTTAATTATTTCCCCTTATAAACTAACAACATCTAACCCATTGAAAAATGCAAACACAATTTCTAATCAACCAATCAACCAATGCAAACACTCGCTATTTTACCTGGGCGAGAACTGCTTGCGAACTTCGTTTAAGGCCAGATGCCGGTGAGCAGCTGCCTGCTAATCTTATTTTACGGAATATTCAGAGCAGTACAGGTGGCAAGCTTGTATTTCTGCTATCACCTGGTGCTACCGAAAATGGCCAACTGCAGGTGCCTGTAAGCCCTGATGGCAGGGCTCTATTTTACATCGCAGGAAAATTTGGGTCGCCAAGCTCGGCAGATAAAGACGCCGGAATAGAAGTGTTAAATGCAGCCAACGGAAGGTTAATTTACACAGAACGTGTAATGGTAAGGGTAAGAAAAAATGCCAATAAACTTACCCCTCTGGAAAGAGATTTGTTTATTGAAGCTTTTTCCATACTAAACAATAGTGGAACCGGCCGTTTTGCAGAATTTAGGAATGTTCACCGTACTGGCGAGCAAAGGGAGTACTATAACCAGGCTCATGGCGCCCCTGGCTTTTTGCCATGGCATCGGGCCTACTTGCTGGACCTTGAAAGGGAATTGCAAAAAATCATTCCTTCCGTAACCATTCCATATTGGAAATTTGATGAGCCTGCCCCGAATGTTTTCTCCCGTGATTTTATGGGAAGAGACAGAGACAATGGTTTGGCTACCTTTAATTCTGCGCACTTATTTAATAACTGGAGAAGCGATAATCGGCGAATCACCCGAGACCCAAGGTTCGATACTTTAAATTCATTTCCTGCCAACGTGATGAGAGAATCTGATGTAGTCAGGCTGTCATCAAATTTCAATGACTTCCGCAACATGGAAAGTAACCCGCACGACCGGGCACATATTGCATTTTTGTTTGACTTAAGCGATGTAGAAACTGCCGCTAATGATCCACTTTTTTTCTTACTTCATAATAATACCGACCGTATCTGGGCGCTCTGGCAAGTAGAGCATGGACGGTTTGATACCACCAATGCCAGTACATATCCACAAGGAAGCCAGTTAGCCCTGGGGCATAATCTTAACGATACCATGTGGCCATGGAATCAACAAGTGGGTGCGCCAAGGCCAGGAGTAGCACCCGGTGGCACAATGGCTACTTCGCCAATAGTACCTGCGCCCGGGCTTAGTCCCCGAATTGGAGATATGTTCGATTACCAGGGGCTCATAAACCCGGCTAACAACCTTGGCTTTTCTTATGATGACGTGCCTTACCGCCGCACAACGCCGTTATTTGCCGGCAGTGCTCCAGTGTCGGTAAGTGCCCTGCCTTCGGGAATGAATACAGCAAGCTTAAAAAATGTAAGCCTTCTTAAAAGAAGTTTGAGGGATGAAGTATTAACCACAATCGCTAATACGGAGTTTGACCCCGAATTGCGAAGCCTTGCCATCAATAAATCAGGCGCAGCCATAAGAGATGAAGACGCCTATATAACGTCACTCTTGCAAATCCTGGGCAACAGTAAAGAAAATGTATCATTACGGTTGGATGCCCTGCTTACTCTTAAAGAGATGAACATTAGTTCGCGGACATTTAAAGCAAGGACTGCAGATTTCTTAAATACCTTAAGGGGAATAATAAGAGATAGCTCACAAAAGATTAGAGTAGAGGCGCTTACGGCGCTTGCACTGCAGAAAGATTTTGTAGCCAGGGAAGCCTTGAAAGACGGATTGGAAAACCCGGATAAGGCACTGGTTAAACCAGAGAAAGCAATACAATTACTTGGCTTTGATATTCATACCGATATTTTTCCGCTCTTAAAGAACATTGTGAATAATCCTCCGAATGAGGAAAGTAAGTTAGAAGCCATTCAGATACTGGGTGCTGATGCAAATTCATCGGATTTATTGTCTGAACTGTTATCAGACAGCACGCAAAGCTCGGATGTCCGTGTTGCAGCAGCACTATCACTTCAATCGGCACGGTTCTCTGCCTTTAACTCACAGGCTAAGAAAATCATAGCTGATAAAGCTGAAGACACTCGGCTTCAGGCTATTATTTTAAACGGCTTAACGCTCAACGCAGGCCTGAAAGAGATCAGAGAAGATAAAGAACTGGCTGATCTTGCCAGCGGGCTTGTAAAAGAAGGAAGTAGAAGTAGCCTGCAGATATCCGCACAGCGTTTTTTGAGAAGTTTTCAATAGTATAAAATTTAGCACAGAATGCTAGAGCTAAAAACACTACCCCGTCAAAGTGCGCCGGGCCGGGAAATCTCCTGGCGCATTGATGAACTGAAAGCACTAGGCCGGTTCTCGGAACTGGCCGAAATGCTTCCGGTAGAAAATGAGCTTTACCTGAATAGGAATAGCGGAGAAGTTGCCCGCTTAAGAGGCTATATCCTTGCCGCCTTCCAAGATTCACTTCCGGAGGAAGCTCTTATTTTCGTGTTAGATGAGCTACAAAACAGCACCAACCCCTATACACTTGCTGCAGCAGCAATAGCGATCAGGGGCTGGCACAATCAGGAGGGCTCTTTTATCCCATATCTTTTGCACGCCGCCGCAAATAGCCTTTATCGCGATGATGCGGTTTCATTTGAGGCGTATTTACCTCAATATCCGCTAGAAAACTATACTACGCCTTTGTTGGAGGTGTGTAAGAGTTTAAAACTTCTAGGCGAGTTTTTGCCCTCGTACAGTAAAGAGCTGAATAACTTTTACTACACCAATGCGCTCATACTGAGCACGGCAGTAAAAGTTCAGTTTCAGGAGCTGATATCGATGTCGGAAATGGCTGCAGGCTCAAAACAGGATTGTTGCGGGCTTCCAGTATCAGGAAGGCAGACAAACTGGCTTAGAAGCAAAATGCCTAAACGCCTTAAATCCGAGGAGATTATTCTCGAAAATCAGGATAGCCAGAAACTTCCCTTTACAGAATTCTTTTCACAGGAGGTATCAGCTTTCATCTTATTTTATTCCCGATGCGATAATCCCAATAAGTGTTCGCTTTCGGTGAACCGCCTTGCGCAACTCCAGGCTCTATTGGCAAACAAAGGATATGCAAATATCCGCCTGGCAGCAATTACTTATGATTCTGCATACGATTTGCCCTTCAGGCTTAAGCCTTATGGAGAAAACAGAGGCTTTAAGTTTGATGAAAAATATGCCTTTTTTCGAGTGGCAGAAGGCTATGATGCGTTCTCTGATTACTTTTTGCCTGAAGTGAACTACACCGGGTCAATTGTGAACTCGCACAGTATCGAGTTATTTATTATTGACAAAGATTCCAGACTGCTTGAAAAGTATGGAAAATTGCAATGGGACCCGCAGGCAATAGCCGAGATGTTAATTGCTCTTTCTGGAAAACCAGCCAGCAGTATTAATAAAAAGCTCCGAAACTCAGGGTACCAGGTGCTGAATATGTTAATCGGACTGATTGCCTTCCTTTTTCCAAAATGCCCTATGTGCTGGGCTGCTTACATGAGTATTTTTAGCGCTTGGGGAATTCAGGGTATACCGTACATTCCGCAGCTCATTTATGTATTTCCAGTAATTATGGCCATCAATTTATATCTGCAATTTACCTACGGCAAACGCCTAAATAGAATGCTGCCCTTCTTTTTAAACTTAGTGGGTATAGCTTTAATATGGGCAGGTTTTGTATTGAATTATCAGTTTGCAAACTACGTGGGCTTGTTTTTGGTTCTAACAGCGTCGCTAAATACCCTGTCTGTTTTTAATGTGTTTAAATTAAAAGGAAAGCTGTCATTGCGGCTGTGAAGTTGTTCTCAAATATGCGCTCTGCTTGAGTTTTACTTTCTTGATAATCAGATATTTGCTATTGATATCCTGTACCTGAGTGAGAAGAAGATATACGAAATGAAGTGAAAGCTGTGAAAATGAAAAAAATGTTTTAAAGTTCTTGAAACATTCTACTATCTTTAAATCACATTTCAACCTAATAGCTCTCTACTATGGAAATAAATTTACCTTTAATCTCCTTAATTGGCTTATTGAGCCTTAATCTGTATCTCACATTTCGGTATGCGCTCATGGCACTTGAAAAATTCAGCCGGGAGTATGCACTCTCTTACGTTTTGTTGGTGTTTTTTGTTCCAGTAATCGGCTACTTTATCGCAACAAAAAATTCTAGCGAAAAATCATTATAAAGGCAAAGCCAACGCTAAATCTCTTTTCTTAAAAACGCAGGCCTCTGAGTAATAGCTTAGTTTTTAAGCTATTACTTCTTTTTTGCAAAGTCTCTTATCACGCAGGTGTAGCGTAAGTATAGCAACAATGCCGAACATAAAAGGCCTACGCTTAAACCATACCATATTCCTTTAGCACCGGCACCATATCCAATTCCCCAATAATATGCAAAGGGAAGGCCAATTATCCAGTAAGCCAGGAAAGTAAACAGGGTCGGCATATTAACGTCTCCAAGCCCTCTTAATATGCCGAGCCCCACTACTTGAGCTCCATCAAAAATCTGGAATAACGCGGCAATAATCAGCAATTGAGACGCAATACTTATTACTTTATCATCCGAAGTATAAATCCATGGAAGATAGGTGTTTAAAGCAGTAAATATAAAGGCCGTTATACACATAAATCCAAGTACGATATGGTAGCTCGAGTTAGCGGAGAGCCTTAATTCATTAAAATCCCGACGCCCGAAATTGTTCCCTGTTTTAATGGTTGCAGCGGCAGAGATTCCACTGGCCATCATATAGGTCATCGAAGCCAGGTTAATTGCTATCTGATGAGCCGCCTGCTGAGCCACACCGATGGAGCCCATCATTATAGCCGCACCGCTAAAAGCGCTGACTTCAAAGGCGTATTGCATAGCAACAGGGGTTCCAACTTTTAGCAGTCTGACTACTCGTTTTATGCTGATTCGCCTTAAGGTAAAATTGGGCAAATATGCTTTAAATGCAGGTGAACGAAAAACATACATGCCCATTACAGCCGCCATTAAACACCTATCTATTAATGTGCTAAGCCCAACGCCTTGAAGTCCCATAGGAGGGATGCCGAACAATCCTTTTACAAATGTAATCCCCAATAAAACGTTTAATATATTGCCGGCTATGGATATGTACATTGCCTGTTTAGTAAATCCCAGCCCCTCGGCAAATTGCTTGAAGGTGAGGAAAATCATTAAAGGAACAATAGAAACACCAAGCAAGCCGAGATAGGGTTTAGCCTGTTCAACAACCCTGGGATCCTGTTTTAGAAAATCGATAACGCTCAACAGCCCCCAATAAATTGTTACAAACAGGATAGTGCCGGTGAAGGCATTGATAAACAAGCTGCTTGATAAAAGTTTACCACATTCGCGATAGTTTTTACGCCCGTTCTCCTGTGCTATTAAGGGCGTTAGTCCGTAAGAAATGCCAATTCCGACCACCATTATGATGGTAAAAATGCTGTTAACAAGCGACACCGCTGCCAGAGGAATTACTCCGGCGAAATGCCCCACAATCATGCTATCTGCCATATGCACAAGTGTATGCCCCAGTTGGGAAATTACCACTGGAATTGCAAGGCTAAGGTTAGATGTATAGTGAGGTTTATATATCGAAAACAGCTTTCTCAAAATATGCCGATGATTAATTAAGTGTGCAGGATGTAAAGATAGGCAGGCAATTTTTATTAAACGTTAACATAATAGCTTTGCGTTTTTTTCCTAGAAGGGCGCCGAGTCCTTTTCAAGAGACTCGGCTACGAACCAAGTGGGCGGCTTGCAATTCAACCATCATTTACGCCGTCGACCCCTGCCAGCCACGGAACGATGCCGAAGAACGAGTTTGCGTCGTCGAAGCCAGGCCAATTGCTATTTTCCTAGCCGAGTCTCTCAAAGAGGACGCGGCGATCTCAGCTCTGGCAAGACATTTTTCCGGTGATTAATTAAGTGTGCAGGATGTAAAGATAGGCAGGCAATTTTTATTAAGTGTTAACATAATAAGGCTTTGCGTGTTTATTTTCTGAGCAGACAACGCTGCTCGCAGGAGAAGGAGGCTGACATGGAAAATAACTATTTACGGACAACTGAAACGGATTTTTGCTGCAAAGTATGTAATAAAAAGATGGTGTATGTTCAGTTAATTGATAACACGATGAGCATGCACATTGATTATTTTCAGTGCGAGAACTGCGGAAACAGGATCGAAACGCTTGAATTTGCCGAAGATGAGATTCCTGCCTTCTACGATTAAAAAGCAGGAATCGGCAATCAAATTATCTATTTTAATATTACCTCTGTGGCACCATAGCCATATTTATCCTTATAGGCATCCATAAAGGTTTTAACCTGCTGATGTTTGCTGATAACTTTATGTATTTCATGCCTTAAGGTTCCATTGCCTACACCGTGAATAAAGATAATTGAAGGCTGTTTATGTACGATGGCTGCATCCAGGGCTTTTCTGAAATGGTCCATTTGTATTTGAATGATTTCTACATTGTTTAAAAACTGGTAATCATCCCTAAGCTTTTCTATATGCAGGTCTACTTCGCGCTGTGGCTTCGAAATTTCTTTTTTCTCTTCTGTAGGCTTAAAAAAGCTTTCCTTAAGCTTTGCGGCATCAATCACCAGTTCGTCTTCGTCAAGCCTGAACAGCCATGCCTGTTGCTTTAAAAGTGGGGCTTGTTTTTTATTGCCCGAAAAATCTTTCGCTTTAAATT
This sequence comes from uncultured Pedobacter sp., assembly GCA_966211215.1. GTDB lineage: Bacteria > Bacteroidota > Bacteroidia > Sphingobacteriales > Sphingobacteriaceae > Desertivirga. Next base: position 45,237 of record CBIHNR010000004.1, on the reverse strand, counting down.
TTTCTTTTACCAGCAATGCCTTTGGCAATGCAATTTCCTGGGTACTGTAATACATCACCTGAAATTCAAAAGCGGGCCAGTTACTAAGCTCAGTTAATGATGCGGTATATATTTTAACGGTAGAATGCGGTCCTAAAATTCCGGCATAAAAGCCTTTTTGTTTCCCTTGCTTTTCATTGCTAAAAGAAAGCAGCAACTGAAATGATGTTTCATTTACTACATAAAAATGGACAACCGAGCCCTTATTTGCATCGGATACTACCGCCAGGCTGATCCCTTTGGTTTTAAAATCTTCAATAGCAATTTTCTTTTCTTCTACGGCCTGGCTTTCAACCCCTTCTTCCATGCGGCCGTAAACCCTGGTAACTTTACTTGCCAATACCGGGATTTCAAAATCGTCATCGCCGGTTACCCCAATCATTTGGTCGTCTATAATTCGGGTAATGTAACCCTCTCTTTTTTCGTCAACAAAACGGACAAATTCTCCCAGTCTGAAATCCATAAATAAAATAGTTAATGGGCACCTCTAAAAACTGTCCTTTTAGCCTCATCCCTGGATATGGAGTTTTTGGAGGTCCCGTAGTAAAAAACAGCACGAAGTTAGGCTTTTTGATGGAGAGTGAAGATGGCTACGGGCTGGCATTTTCTCATTTCCATTGTTGCTTGAGATAATAAATCACACATTTGCGCTTCTAATCAATTTTGCTGGATGAATAATCAGGTTTTCGACTACTATAGGGTGCAGGCAGATGAGGCTAAAGCGGCATATAAGAAATTCGACAAGCGGGTAAATGCCTATTCTTTATTGCGCCTGCTGGTGCTGTTGGCAGGCGGATACTTAATTTACCAAAGTATAAACATCGAGAGTATATGGCTTACCGAAGTTGTATTCATTCTGATTATTGTGGCTTTTGCCTGGCTGGTAAGCAAACAAGCACAATTTGAAAAGGAAAAACAGTTTTACCAGGCTCTCAGCCAAGCGGTTACCAATGAAATTAATTGCATTGAACGGCACGAAAATATCTATAGTGATGGCGCGGCTTATGTGCACGATGAGCATATCTATACGTCCGACCTTGATATTTTCGGCCCTGCTTCATTGTATAATTTGATAAACCGTTGTGCTAGCCCCCAGGGAAATGCGAAACTTGCCTCCTGGCTAAGTAAGAAGGCCGATACGGAAACAATTCTTCAAAGGCAGGAGGCTGCTAAAGAATTGGCGCTTCAGGTAGGCTGGATGCAGCATTTTAAAGCCTCTCTGCTGTTTGCAAAGAACACTGGAGCCAATGAAGTACAACAACTGTTTAAGTATTTAGGCATTCCCCTCGAAGAGTTCAATCCGGCTTTAAAAACCTATATAAGGTATTCGCCCTGGATATTCTTTATCTCTTTGGCACTGTCTTATTTCTTTCCTGCTTTCACCGCTATTACGTTCATCACTGGGCTTATTAATGCTTCAATAGTATTTAAAAATTCTGTAAAAGTTAATCGAGCTGAACAAATACTGGGCAAAGCAGGGAAGATACTTTCGAGCTATTCATCATCTTTTAAGTTAGTTGAAGAGAATGGATTTAAATCTCATTTAAACAGTGATTTACAGAATCGATTTAAAGGGCAGGAGGGACAGCCTTTTTACAAAACCATCAAACATTTATCCGTATTAATTAATCGCCTGGAATATCGCCTTAATATCTTCGTAGGGCCGGTTTTAAATTTCAGTATGGCCTGGGACTTGCGGCAATTGATCGATATTGACAGGTGGAAACAAGAAAATCAACATCAAATAGAACTTGCTTTTGATTGCCTGGCAGAGTATGAAGCCTTAAGCAGTCTTGCTAGCCTGCACTATAACTACCCAACCTGGGTTTTTCCAGATATAAGCAGTGAACCGGCTTACTCCTTTATTGCGGAAGGCTTAGCTCATCCTTTAATCCGGGAAGAGAAGTGTGTAAAGAACGATTTTAGCCTCGATAATTCCTATAAGGTGGATATTATTACCGGCTCTAATATGGCTGGAAAGAGTACCTTTTTACGCAGCATCGGGATTAATACGGTGTTAGCGCTTTGCGGTGCGCCCGTTTGTGCTTCTTATTTAAAACTGAGCAATATGCATGTGTTTACTTATATGCGTATTAAAGACTCTCTCAACGAAAACACATCTACGTTTAAAGCTGAATTGAACCGGCTTAAGTTGTTATTGGATACCATTCAAAATGAGGAAAAGGTTTATTTTCTGATCGATGAAATGTTGCGGGGCACTAATTCGGTTGATAAATACCTTGGCTCAAAGGCCATTATTGAGAAACTGGTAGCCCAAAGGGCTGTGGGTATAGTCGCCACCCACGATTTACAAATAGCCCGACTGGAGGATAAGTACCCGGATTACATACGTAATTACTACTTTGATATTCAGCTCAATGGACAGGAAATGCTTTTCGACTACAAAATTAAACACGGGGAGTGCAAGACATTTAATGCCTCCGTGCTTTTGAGGGACTTGGGAATTGAAGTGGGAGATGGCGATTAGCTGATAGCGGACAGCTTTTAGCAGTTAGCTGATAGCTCATAGTTCATAGCTGATAGCTGATGGCTGATGGCTCATAGCTGATAGCTAATACCTCACAGCTGCTAGCCTCACAGCCAATCACCAGCAGTTAGCTAACTAAAAAGCTGATAGCTGATAGCTAATACCTCACAGCTAATAGGCTAATAGCTATCCAATAACTATCTTCACGGCATGAATTCTTCTGCGCTTTTGGAGCTTACGACTATGCGAATGCCTTATGGCAAATACAAGGGTGTTGTCCTTTGTAATCTGCCTGAAAATTACCTGGTGTGGTATCATTCTAAGGGGTTCCCGGAGGGGAAACTAGGGATGCTCCTGCATACCATGTATGAGATTAAACTGAATGGACTGGAGTACTTGTTGACGCCATTGAAGAAAAAGTAACCTTGAAAATTAACTATGTTAATCTTTACAAAATTCCTGATTGCCTTAATCGCCTTTGAACATTTTTTAATCTTATATATAGAAATGTTTGCATGGGAATCATTAGGCAAAAAGATATTTAAAACAGTTCCGGAAAATTTATTTTCCTCTACAAAGGGCATGATGGCTAACCAGGGGCTTTACAATGGATTTTTAGCTGCAGGGCTTATCTGGCCGTTTTTTATTGCTAATCAGGAATGGGGCAATAACATCACAATGTTTTTCCTGGTATGTATCGCTATTGCTGGAATATATGGAGCATTAACTTCGTCCAGGAAGATATTTTTTATTCAGGCATTACTGGCTATTATTGCTTTAGTAATGATTAATGCAATTGGATAGTACTCTAAATCAACACAATCAAACCAAAATGAACGATAACGAAATTCAATCGCCAGAAATTTATAAATCAATACAGAACGCCTCAAATGATATTAATTTTCCAATGGCTTCCGATTTGCAAACAGGATGCCTCCTGCGAACTTTAGTGGCAAGCAAACCAAAGGGGCAGTTTTTGGAACTCGGCACCGGAACTGGCCTCTCACTTTCCTGGATTGTTGAGGCGATGGATAGTGCGTCCCATGTTATTTCTATTGATAATACTGAGCTTTATTTAACCATCGCAAAAAAGCACTTTGCTGGCCACAGCTGCGTGGATATTATAAATCAAGATGCAAATGATTGGATAAAAAACAATCAAGATAAAAGGTTTGATTTGATTTTTGCCGATGCTTGGCCTGGAAAATATGAAAGCTTAAACGAGCTTCTAAATTTGTTAAAAGTTGGAGGGTTCTATATTATTGATGATATGCTCCCTCAGCCTAACTGGCCTAATGGGCACCAAGAGAATGTTGACAAGCTTATAAGTTATTTGGATACCCGATCGGATCTGAGACTGACCAGAATGAATTGGTCTACAGGGCTAATTGTTGCTGCAAAAGTGGGTTAGATATTTCCATGGGCCGCTACAATGTGTTAACCTGGGGGGAGGAGAATGATAAATACTGTCAGAAGGATTAAACATTCATTCAAATCTATGGTCCAAATCCTGCACACACACTTGTATGAAGAAACTTATCCTTGTCTTGTTCATTTTTGGACTCATTGCCTCTGCACAGGCGCAATCTATTACTAAGGCACGCTTTATCCTTTCACGCGACTATAGTAGCTTCCGCGCTATTGAGCTGGAATTAAACAATCAATATGTTATAGGCATTAGCAGCGATGGAGATCTGGAGTATATTGAAACGCTAACCGGTGACGAGCTATTTGAAGGAGACTGCGAGAGGCAGGGCATTCCAATTAAATACTATACTACTTTTGACATCCATGATATTCCCGGCAGGCTAAAATCGATTGGCAATATTAAGATCTCTTATAACAATACCTTCGATATTCATGATGTTAAGGGTACTCTGAAGTCGATTGGCAATATCCCAATAAAATATTACAACACCTTCGATATCCATGACCCTAAAGGGCAAGTTAAGTCGGTGGGAGATGTGCAAATTAAATATTTCAACACGTTTGATACGAATAGGAGATTTGGCGAAATAAAATCCATTGCCGGAAATAGTAGCCGTGTTTCAGTGATAAGGGGTAGGAGATATGATTGGGATTAGTGGTTCTAAAGGTTTGGGGTTTAAGGGATCTCACCTATGACATAAAAGCCTCACCCCCAACCCCTCTCCTCCGAAGGAGTCCTTTGGACAAAAAGAGAGGGGAGCTAAACCAGTGGTAGCTTTAATGTCATTTCCGCATTCTGTGTTTGAAAAAAAAATGGAAAACTACCTATGACATAAGATTTATGTATCGCGCAAAGCCGCAAAGTTTTTCGCGAAGCCGCAATGTATTGCGCCTTTGCGCCTCCTCTGCGCCTCAGCGTGAAACCTTTTTAGCTGTCATTTCCGCTTTCGGTGTTTTTAAAAAAAATTCAAAACTACCTATGACATAAAATCATGTAGGGGCTTTTTATTAAAGTTTTTGCCTTTGACATCTAAGGAGCTGCTTCCAACTCTTCTTTCTTGTTACTTTTTCTTGATAAAAAGTAACCAAAAATCAAGAAAAGAAAGATGCTTCTACGCTCAAGGCACCAGCGGGCCCGCCTTTCTTTTCAGCCCTACGCGCAGCTCTCCGCAACAACGGGCTGCAAGCGTTCAATGGAACTGCCTTCGGAGAATGTCATCTCCGCCTTCTGTGTTTGAAAAAAATCCCGCACTGCCTATGACATAAAGAAAGAGGCATCCCGAAATAAACCTATATCGGGTACCCACAGCTTCAAATCTTTATAATTTTCCTCTTGTTCGAATGGCCAGCATAGCATATTCTGCTACCAGGCAAGCCTGAAAGGCTTGAATCTAAGCAACCACGGGTGCAACCCGTGGTTACGGCCCCATTGGCCCCATCGAAACAAGCCTGAAAGGCTTGAATCCGTGTGTTTAGAAAATGTGTCCACATGATAGGAGATAAACATGCCGTCTGCTTCGGGCGACCGATGCATAAGAAAGGGCATTAATGTGGCTAAAGCCCCTTTTTATACCTCTAATAGTCCGTTGACTGAAGTCAACGGCAATAGAAATCCTGCAACTCAACTCCATGTTATTATAATTACATCATTTGTATATTGCTTATCTTTAATGAGTTGTGTTTTTTTTTGCGTTTTGTCATCTCGACGACAGGAGAGACCCTAAAAAGTTTGTTATGTTAAGCGCTTTAAGATTCCCTCCTTGGGTCGGGATGACAAAGAGCCTTAGTCTGTATTACGCCCGATGTCGTCACCGTACTTTACTTCTTGGAAAAAGCCCTTTACTCGAGATGGCAAACGGAATAGTCGGTATTGCCGCAGATGCCATGACCAGAGTTGCGTTTTTTACAGAAAACTCCTTACTTATAATGAGATTCTGTAAGTTGTTGATTTTAAGCACTGTTTAAAGCACTGTGGAGGGTACCATTGCCGTCTGCTTTCAGCTGATGGATAAGGAATGTGTAAAGAAGGCTTTAGGGCTAAAGCCCCTTTTTATACCTCTAATAGTCCGTTGACTGAAGTCAACGGCAATAGAAATCCTGCAACTCAACTCCATGTTATTATAATTACATCATTTGTATATTGCTTATCTTTAATGAGTTGTGTTTTTTTTTGCGTTTTGTCATCTCGACGACAGGAGAGACCCTAAAAAGTTTGTTATGTTAAGCGCTTTAAGATCCCTCCTTAGGTCGGGATGACAAGGAGCCTTAGTCTGTATTACGCCTGATGTCGTCGCCGTACTTTACTTCTTGGAAAAAGCCCTTTACTCGAGATGGCAAACGGAATAGCCGGTATTGCCGCAGATGCCATGACCAGAGTTGCGTTTTTTACAGAAAACTCCTTACTTATAATGAGATTCTGTAAGTTGTTGATTTTAAGCACTGTTTAAAGCACTGTGGAGGGTACCATTGCCGTCTGCTTTCAGCTGATGGATAAGGAATGTGTAAAGAAGGCTTTAGGGCTAAAGCCCCTTTTTATACCTCTAATAGTCCGTTGACTGAAGTCAACGGCAATAGAAATCCTGCAACTCAACTCCATGTTATTATAATTACATCATTTGTATATTGCTTATCTTTAGTAAGTTATGTTTTTTGGCGTTTTGTCATCTCGACGGCAGGAGAGACCCTAAAAAGTTTGTTATGTTAAGCGCTTTAACGTCCCTCCTTGGGTCGGGACAAAGAGCCTTAATCTGTATTACGCCTGATGCCGTCAACGTATTTTTGCTTTTTGAAAAACGCCCTTTACACGAAATAGCAAAGCGGGCTAAAAAGTTTGTTATGTTAAGCGCTTTAAGATCCCTCCTTAGGTCGGGATGACAAGGAGCCTTAGTCTGTATTACGCCTGATGTCGTCGCCGTATTTTGTTTTTTGAAAAAAGCATTGCCCCATGCTATCCTCCTTATAACCTTGTGAAAAATACCCCCTCTGCCTTTTAATACTCAAACACAGCTTCTGCGGTATCATAGGGTTGGTTGTTTCCAATTGTAATCCGACATTTCACCTTATTCAGAAGTTTATCCGAAATTGTATACAGATATTCATAGTTTATCGGCCCGGTGGTATTGCGGCCGCTTTCCGATATCTTTTTGGGGAGCCTGGCTGTTTGGCTTAAAACCACTTCGTCGAATAGTTCATGTACCTGGTGTTGATAGAGTGGATGCAGGAGGCTGAAGGGGTTTATGCTAAGTGGCTCGGTAAACTCTTTAAATTCCCGGAGAATTGTATCTGCTGGAAGTCCGCTTTCGTTGAACCAAACCGTATTGGTTTTGTCAAGATGGCCCTGGTAATCATAGGTGAAGCTACTTTCCCATGATTTCCTTAAGCTCCCATTCGTGAGTACCTCGCTTTTAACCATATTTATTTTTCCGGCTGAACTGTAAGAATAAGTACGCCTTGAGGTTTCTACAGAGCCATTAAAGCGCCTAAGTTCTTGCACTTTGCCTGAGTTCTCATAAATATATTTGCTATAGGAAACTCCCTCAAACTGGACTTCATCAATCTTTTTGTTGTTATATAAGAGCTCTGTTTTATACTTCTGCGCTAAATTGCTACTGCCTGATAAATAATACATCAAGGTACTATCAGCATTGTAAGTAAATTCAAGTTTGTGTATCACCCCAACCTTCCAGCTTACTGATTTTACCATGGCTAAGGTATAGGCACCGCTGGTTTCGCCATCATTTTGATTTGGCCCGGGGCTTTCGGTGTCTTTGCAAGATGCTACAAAAAGAAGTAATGATAAAAAGATAGGTATATGAAGCTTCATGAAATAGATACGTAAAAACTATAGGGGTACGCTACAGGATGGATGGCCTAATTGAAGCTTAGATGCGGTGTATAAAAGGGCAGGGGGGCACCCTTCTAAAGTTACCTTTTTAGAAATTCATCTGTAAAATGGCCCTTCTTTTTTTCCTCCGAAAATTTCACCTGATTGTACTCTGTTGACTTTCCTTTTGGGATGGAAAGAGAAGCCCAATTCTCGACGCACATTTTTCCGATAAAAACAATTTGGCCCACATGGTATGGATAGTGTGCCAATTGCCGGTTTATTGCCTCCATTACCGTATGCCCCTGGTTGCGTATATAGACTGTCTTTTGGAGGTCGGCCTCCGTTAAACTGCCTATTGCATCCAAGCAAAGCTTCCAGCCCTCGTTCCATTTACTAAGCAGCTCCTCCCGGGAAGCGATGTCGTTTTCAAATTCTGCATCGCGGTTGCGCCAGGATTTTTCGCCGTCGCTTGTCAGGAAGTCGGCCCAGCGGCTGCACATATTGCCCCAAAGGTGTTTTACAATGCTGGCTATGCTATTGCTGGCTTCGTTATATTGCCAGAATAGGTGCTCGTCTTTAAGTTGTCCTATTGTTTTCTCTCCGAGTAGCTTGTAGTACTCAAGTTGTTTGATGCTGCTTTCTAAATAGTTCGTTTTCATGGTTCTGGTGTTGTAGGCCCGGAACTGAGGATTTATCTTAAAATCGAAAAAAAATACTCAAAACCAAGTATTGCCTCAGCGGATTCGGTATGATATTTTTCTCAAAATTAAATTTATTATTTTTTCATGAGAGAATTTGTACTTATAACGTTATTTAGTTTTCTAATTATTTCAGTCTCAGTGGGACAGCAGGCCTATAAGATCGGGTTTAAACAGGACTCCACTGTAGTGGAACGCGATAGGAAAAATAACACCATTTTTAAAATTGCCTTAACCTCTTCTATTTCAAATCCTGATAGCCTTAAGGAGTACAGGTTGAAAATAGAACCTGTTGATTCAATGACGACGCTTCCAAGACCTGCCTTTGATATCGACTTAAACGAGGTTGAATTTTCAAGGCTTAAGGCCAATCAATACATCTACGTTAGTCTTGCATCCGATTCGCTGGAAGATAGAAAAAGACAGATCGCCTTGCGGCTTTCTGTGTTAAAGGATGATGGGCTACCTGATAATATAAATAATAATGAAGGGAAAATTGCGCATACAATAGTCGTAAAGGCAATAAAGAAAGCTGAACAAGCGAAGAAAGATACTTTAAAAAAGTATAATTACCTCGCTTATATCGGAACTAACTTTGATCTGGTTGATGGAATCAAGGCGAAGAATTTGTTTTTTGCTACCAATATATTTTCGCCGCCTTTAACTAAGGGAAGTGGTTTTGGTTTCTCCTTTTCTATATATGGAAACCGAGCTATGACAATTACCGACACAGCAGGGAGAAGATCGTATACATCCAGAATTGTTGGCGATGGGACAAACGCCACCTATTATCGGCAGGAGGGCCTTAAAACAATAAATAGGGTTACTGATAACTGGGGGGCATCTTTCGCTCCTTTGTTCAGACTCGGAAACTCGAATAGTGACGTCTATAAAACTAAAATTTACTATGCACCACAATTAGAGTTTGTTTGGCGAAAAACAATCTTACGGGCTACTTATTCGGATGTTGTTCTTACTGATAGTACGACCCGGCCATCACCGCTTAAGGGGACAATAGAGCTTACGCCCCCGAATGCAAAAGATGCATACAACATATATGATTTTTATTTGGGTTTAGCCGGGCTTCTTTTGTCTCATGAGAACGAAAGCATAAGCGTTCGATTCCAGTTTTCAGCAGGATATAACTTTAAATACACGTCTAAACATAACGATGATATGGAAGTAAATAATGAGTTTGACCGAAAAGGAAACTTTCATGTTTTCACCAGAGCCTGGATCACGGAACCAATATCGGGCATAACATTCGGAGCAGAGGTTGCAAATAATCTTTTCAGAAATCATAGCCCTTATTATAATGTTACATTGTCAAAAGCGATAAACATTAGGAATCTTTCGGGGATTTTCAGCTCACTGTCACCACGATAAATTTTAGATATCATTATCGAAAACTCCATGCCTATCAGTTGCAATTAGGGTAAGGACGGTAGAGACGCAAATACTGTCAGGTTAAGAAAGGCGAGCGGCTACTTAAGTAACCGCTCGTTTATACTATTATTTAGTGGGTGTCAGTTTAAACAGTGGGCTATTAATAAGAATCTGCAGCGCTTGGTCTTTGGTAAAGCCTTGTGCTACCAGGGCATCGAAAAATTCTTTATGCAGCTTCGCCAATTCTTGCAATTTGCCTGGTTGTTTGTAGTAACTAGTTACAGATTCGAGCACCGTACTCATCATATTACCAAACATTGGCATCATTTGTTCCATGGGATTCTGAGCAACAGCGCCGCTATCGACTATTAGGCCTTCCTCTTCAAGATGTTGTACCTGTTGATCTGATTCACGTTGCTTTTCCAGATTTACGCCATAAAAGTTAAATGCGCCATCACGGGGCTCTGTTTCATGTACATCAAATACCTTGGTACCTTTCGGCAGTGGTTGAAAATATACTTTAAATTCTAAACTTCCTTCACCTGGTTTAAATACATGATTATCAGGCGCCAGGGGGATGCCTTCGGCTTTTTTAAAACCATATTTTTTCCCATCCGGAGTACGGAGGTAAATCTCAGGGCGCACATTTACGCCTCCCCGGTTATTCCGGTGACTAAATGTTAATACTGTTGACTTTGCGGTTGTTTCTACGTTCTCAATAAAACATAGGCGGTCGTCTACCGTAGCTACTTCAGGTTTACGAAGGCTTTGTGCTGATGCAAAGCTTGTTGCTCCTGCAAGCAGGATGATGGTAAGGAAGGTTTTCATTTAATTAATTTTTCGCGAAAGATAATGTATTGCGGGTTAATTTAGAGGTAATCGTTTTAAGGAAATTTTCGCCAGTAAGTTACTCAGAAGATGACCATATTTTATCCATGCGTGTTGCTTTCTTTAATATACTTATTAGCTTTGGCCCAGCCTTTTCACAACAAATCTTCTTTAGCTGAAGTCCTGGCTTTTGCCAGCCTATCCGAAAAGGTTGGAGTTTAGAAATCCTAAAATGTATTAAAATGAAGTGGGAACCATTGCCGCAAGAGGAGATTATCCTCAGAGAATCAGACGACAAGTTTATTGTTAGCAATTTAAGGGTGTCAATTAAGGAAAGTTATTCCTTCAAGTCCATTCCATTGCAGGATATTAATTCCATGAAAATCCTCCGGGAGAAAAGTAAAGGAATACTGGTTGCGGGCATTATCTCCGCATGTTTCGCTTGTTATTTGCTATTCTTCGGCAATCCTTCGAACAGGCAATCAACCGCCATTGGCTTCGTTTTTTCCTTACTGGCTATTTTGCGTTACTATAGCTTTTCCAAAAGGACACTAGAGTTCAACTTAACGGAAGGGACTTACATTTATAAGGCTGATAATATTTTATATGGGGAGCTCATTTCTTTTGTAAGAGCGATTGAAAAGGCTATCGGCAAGGAAAACTCTACAGAGGTGGTTGACTATACTGTAAAGAGTTAGCATATGCCAGTTTTTTCTGTAAGGAGTTTCTTTTCCGCGCCAACTACAAGCATATTGACATTAATACTGCTATGCGCTTTGGCTTGTTCTTCTGCAGCGACAGAAAGGGAGTTGCTTGATTCTCTATTAAAGAGAAAAATTGCCTGTCCATTTAATGGAACTTTTCAATCGATGGGCCAGATTCGCACAATTGCAGTAGGTAACGCAGCCTATGCTTTTAATTATTGGTACCCTTACAATTTTAAAGAGAAAAAAGTTGTTATTAACTCTAATCAACCTAATGACACCAGTACCTATATCAGCCCTCATAATAAGTGCACTTTAAAGATCTGGCCGGGAAAGATTGTTAATTTTCCTCTTGGCACGGTTGATAGTTTGGGAAAACGTATTCCATTACGGGCTGAAGATATTATCAGGGCAGAGCAACAAGTCGATCAATATATTGCCCTGATTAAATCAGGAAAGGAAGTTCATACAGCGCAGGTGCAGGTACTGGAGCTTTGCAAAGGAGTTGATGGTTATAACTTTCAGATCCACTTAAAAGGGAAGCTTAGCTCTAAGGATGTTATCTACAAAATTGAACTTTCCGAGCTCCCTGTTTCGGGAGACCTTATTTTTAAGCACATGCTATTTAGTTTTGATTCGGGGTATGCAAAGAAATATGAGGCTGTTGGAATAGCTATAGCCAGGGATTTCGGAATGTGGTAAAAAATCGAAAATAAAAAAGAGTGCTAAAGCAGGGCGAAACCCCAATTTTATTACCGGGTACAAAAGACCGGGACATCTATAAAAATGAAAAGGAAACGTAATATTGCTATAAAGCCAAAACCGCCCACGAAGAACTATGTCGAGGAAATTATTGGGGTGTGTCTGATTATTGTAAGCGTACTTTCCTGTATTGAAATCCGGGAGATGGAGAATACCATATTCGGAGAACTTCTGTTCATTGTTTTCTGCCTGGCAGGTATTTTGCTCAATATCATATTTAAACTTGCGGGCCTGCGGCGTTATTCCGATAAAAAATCTAGTTTGCGAAAAGATAGCTCCACTATCTCTGTTGGTGTATTTGCATTTATGGCTTTTGGGCTGCCTGCTTTGGCTAGCTGTATTAATAGATTTCCAGGCGAGATAGAAGTGCAAACTCATCGATTAGTAGACAAAAATATTGGTACCTATAAAGGGAAGTGTTACTGGCTTTATTTCGATTTCTTTGACTCGAAGGAGAGGATTCAAACAAACGAATTTGTGTATAATAGTTTGTCTGTAAATGATAAAGTAAAACTTCAGGTTGTTAAAGGCCGTTTAGGTTTCCTGTATGTCCAGGAAGTAATGGCTAAGTAAGTGGTGAAAAAGGGATAGCTTTTAGGTACAAGTTAAGATTAATTTATAGAGGGCTAGTGAGCGAAGTTCTTAGATATTCTGTGTTAGTGTTGTCGTTCGGATCCAACAGAATCATTACCCTATCTCCGGGGCCGGGTATTGTATCCGTACCTTCGAACCCATGATATACACTCAGCTTTTTGGAATCTACTTCCACAATAAATTCATATCGCCTTTTTTCGAACATGCCATCGCCTGTACTTAGCATAGTATCAATAACTTTAACTACAAGGGCCTCTTTAATTATGCCATCTCGTTCAAGCCTTCGTTTTTTTTCTGTTATTTTTCTTTTGATTAAATAATAAAGGCCAAATACAACAACCAGAATAAGGATTTCATATAGCGTTTCCATTGACTAAACATAGGCTTATTTCCCAAAGAATGTCTATTTCATTTTGCTGCTCCTCTTCAGAAAGCTTGCGCTAACATCCCGTAACAGAATGAGTTCCTATATACCTCACCAGCTGTCCCGGGAAGGCTTTAGAAGAAAGATACAAGCTTGAACTTAACATATTGTAATGATAAGAAGTATTGATAATAAAATCTGGCTTTTCATCCAGGTCCAGATCGCCACACCATAAAATAGTTACTATGGCATCCTCAAAGTGTGGAATGGCAGCTATCAATTGCTTTATAGGTTTACCATCAACAGTACATTCAAGGTAAAGCTTGTAATTCTCCACCTCCTGCCAGTCCACAGTTTTGGCCGTTACCCTACCGGTAGCGCTTAACGAGTATGTTCGAGAGCTGGTTTTAAATTGAAATTTTTCCCCTGGGAATAAGACGTTTTTCTTAAGTACAAAGGTGTCTATTCTTGATTCCTTCAATTCTTCCACACCATTTATTAAAAGTTCGCAAAGGTCTTTGTTATCTGGTGAGACCATCCATCCGGTCTTTGCATTATCCTCATCTAATATTTCATCCTTTGCCCTGCTGGCCCGGATTGTTGTATTCTTTAGATAATAGCCATGATCATTTTTAAACAGTCCTATCCAGTTGAGGCTTTCAATGTTTTCAAGTACCTCACCATCGTGAAATACGCCACCGCTAGTGTGAACTCTTCCAATCGCCAATTTCTCATCTGGGATTTGGAGGCTGTCTATCGGCGGGCCTGGTTTAGCCTCTAATGATGCCGACTTAGTGTTTTTGGATTCGATAGGCTGGGAGGGGACTGAATCTGCTTTAACAGCCGTTTGTTTACTGCTGGATTGACATGCAACGAGCAGGGCACATAAGATCATTGAAATGAGTGATAAGGATTTCATTAAGCAAGTATAATGATTGTTTCGAATTTATATGGTTGGTGCATGAAGGCGCTGTTTCCCTAACTCAGTTAAGTCAGAATATTTATCTTCGTCAATTCAAAAATAATGAACTAATACTTCCAGGCATTAGGCAATAATCCCAGTGTGCTTAAAGTCATTTCATTCAATAGTTATGAAATCAAAATTTATAATAATTACAGTCTTAACCATTTTCATCCGGGTTCAGTCTTTTGCCCAAACAGCGGAACTGCTCGTAAAAAAGAGCTTTGAAAATTATAAGAAGGCTATTTTAACAGACGATGCAAAAACTGCGTTAGACGAAGTAGATTCAAGAACAAAGAAATACTACCGGGACCTCTTAGCAAAAATTAAAACATTGGACAGTGCAGCAGTGGAAAAGCTTCCGGTTGTGGACAAGTTCACTTTGCTGGTTATCAGGCATAAGCTGCCTAAAGAAGAAGTACTCAAAATGGAAGGCAATGATTTATTCCTGTATGCCATTGAGTCGGGGATGGTGGGGAAAAATTCTGTTTCCGATAACACTATCGGAAAAGTTACTATCGACGGAGAATTTGCAAAAGGGCAACTGGTGTCGAAGGGAAAAGAAGTGCCATTCTTTATTCATTTTTACAAAGAAGACTCGAAATGGCGTTTCAATCTTACTTCTTTATTTCCCCTGGCCAATATGTCTTTTAAAAAGTTAATGGCAGATAGTGGAAAATCGCAAACGGCGTTCCTTACTGATTTAATAGAAATGATGACAGGAGTAAAGCCGGAGGCAAGTATTTGGAAGCCGTTGTTGTAGTATTTGATAATACGGTTTTATAAATAATCACATTAGTTTCCCCAGCTTAAGTTAAAGACAAAATTGTCTGCATAGTCTTACACCCTCTCTGCTTTCGGCATTTAACGAGTAATTAATTGTTTTTTAAAGTCTCGTTGAGCTCCTTTCAGTCGGTTCTCCTCCAAAGGAGCTTTGGACCAGAGGGCGAGAGAAGGCCATCCCAAACAATGCGCTTTATTCCTTTACAACGGACAAATCGCTTAACTTAACGGCATTGCGGCGCAAGCTTAGTGAAGTGTTAGTACGACAATCGACGAAGTATTCTGCTTCGTTACGAAATTACCAAGGAAAACACACCTTAACCCACACACTAATTCTCTTTATTAAGCAGGGAAAAAGCCCGGTGCACTTATATAAGGCCTCATCACACCATTCACTTTTTTTACGCTACCTTTTCCAATGAAATGAAAAACAATCAAGATTTAAAATCTCCTGAAACTTAATAAAAAGTTAAAAAGTGTTAATATACGCATGTTGTGCAATAATTAATTTAAAACTAAGTTAATACAGCATAAATATGATGAGACTTTTTCTGTTATTGTCTGTTTGATCTGATTTATGGGGATTTATTTAACAGAGCCGGCCAAAAACCTTATTTTATGGAAGAAAAACCTATCCTTAGAGCGCTGGATATTATCCAGAAAGCGCAACAACAAATCCTGTTTTATATCCGAAACCTCGCAGAACATGTCGCTTTTGGAAAGTCTGAAGTTCCGGACGTCTGGCTCGACGACCAGGACGCTTGCCGGTTATTAAAAGTCGGCACGAAAACATTGAGCAGGAGACGGAAGGATGGCTCACTACCTTACAAGCAGGTGAAGCGAAAACATTACTACAAGGAATCTGATGTTCATGCGTTACTCATTAGCCCTGACTCTAGTACTGGACAGAAAAAGCCTGGCCGCAAACGAAAATCCAAAAGAGAGGGGAGCTAAATCAGTGTAGTTCTGGAATCTCGGCCTTTAATGTCATCTCCGCTTTCGGTGGTCAATGCGAGGAATGGAACACTGTAGGGGCGATTCATGAATCGCCCGTGGCATATTAGCTAGCAAAACGTTTTTCTTGTCATCCAGCCTTTCTATTTTCACAAGGAAATCAAATCTACCCAAGGCTATAGGCAGCGTATTATCGGGCCCTTATTTCCCTACTTTCTTACCAGCATGTGCAGTTCAAGATGATATCATGTTCAGTTCATGTTCAGTTCAAATGGCTGAAATTGCGGTTTTAGCTGAACAAGAACTGAAGAAGAGCTAAAGAAGACTGAACAAATTCGCTTGAAATTTAGTCGCGAAATTCTTTTTCGTGGACAATTGTGGACATTTCATGGACAAGTGCGGACACATTTCTTTTTCCTTAAAATCCTGGCCTACTTTCGTTTCAGCAGCGCAGCGTACCGGTACAACAAAGTGCTGATTTGTTAAACAAACTAAAATTTAAAACATCATGGGAAAGTATTCAAAAGGAATATTAGGTTCATTCTCCGGCAAGATCGGAACAGTTATCGGTAGCACCTGGAAAGGTATTGACTACATGCGTAGTTTGCCTAAGCCTTCCAGTAAGACACCAACAGACGCTCAAATGGAACAACGGATTAAGCTTTCGCTTGCGGTTAATTTTCTTAAACCGGCTAAGGCAATTATTAACGTTGGGTTCAGAAGTCAGGCAACCACAAACACAGGCTTTAATATTGCAACCTCTATTGTGGTGAAACAGGCTCTAACCGGAACATATCCGGACTTTATCATCGATTACAGCAGGGTGGTATTTAGTATGGGAGAATTGTTGGGCCCCTGGAATGCCACCATGGTTTCTGCTACCGCAGGTACAGTGAGTATCTCCTGGGCAAATAACACCGGGTCGGGATTAGCCGAAGCTACGGATAATGCGGTTATTGTGGCCTTCAATGAATCAAAGGGACAGTATGTAACCACTATGAATGGTTCTGAACGAAGCACCTCCCTTCACAACCTCGACGTTCCTGAAAGCTTTTCGGGGGATGAGTTACAGGTTTGGATGGCCTTTATCAGCGCCGACCGTAAATCAGTTTCCAGCAGTGTATACCTGGGCACCATTGAAGTAGCTTAATTAATTATGAACCCAGCCGGGGGCTTTCCCCCGGCTATTTAACTTAAAAAAGATTATGGCAATTTTATTAAACGGATTATTCGGCGGTTTTAGCGGTAAAATTGGTGGGGTTATTGGCTATTGCATTAACGGAAAGCAATATGTCAGGCAAGTCTCCTCCAAAAGAACAGCCAGGGCACCCAGCCAGCAACAACTTAAACAACAAAAGAAGTTTGCGCTTGCAATTGCCTTTCTTAAACAGGCCAGCCCTTTTCTGAACGCCCTTCCTAAACGTCAAAAGCAAAGGATTGATCATAGCGCCGAGGCGAAATCACACATTTTGAAATATGCTTTTTTGGAGGACGCTGACAACCTTAAAATACACTATAAATCAGTAAAACTGTGTAATGGAAGGGCATTGGATGCTTCTACGGAGTTTGACGCCGATCAAACAGGAATTCAGTTTCGTAGCGAACTCAAGACGGATTCCCGGTTTAAAAACGGCCAGCTTTCTATACTGGCTTACTTTCCGGATTCCGGCCAGTGGATGATCAGTAGTGCCAATTTCAACAACGATCAGGCAATAGGGCAATTGAAGACCAGTACCAACGGACGCCCGTATTCCGTCGAAACTTATATTCTTTGTGTTAGCGCAGATGGCAAAACGGCCTCTGAATCTGTATATACCGGCTCTTACCATTCCAGCTTTTTGAAAATCAAAAACGTTGAAGTACTGGAGCCATAAACACTCACCCTAAGAGGTTTAGCCAATAGGTAGAGGCAAAACATAAAATTATAGGCAATTAAACATTATTCACTATGCAAATAGACATCAATATAAGTATCGTTCTCGGCAGTATTTTGTCGCTGCTTTTTTCTCTCATAGCTTTCTTTGCGCGTCAGCTACATGGCGACGTAAAGAAAATGGAACTTAATCTTTCAGAAATTAAAATAGACACGGAGGTTATTAAGGCGAATACTCAGGCAGAAAGTACCCGAACGAAGGAACTCCTTAATTTTCATGATAAACGGATCGAACAATTGGAGAACCACCTGCTGAAGTATGGCGAACCTGGCCGACGGTGAAAACTTTGGCCAGGCTCTACGGCGATGTATGGCTTTGCAATTGCAGCTAAAATACATCGCCTTTTTTATGATGTTTGGGGGCTAGAACAAGGGGGAGCTTTAAAGTATCTAAAATGATAAGAATCTCAGGGAAATCGCTTTTAGCTCATGAAATAACGCAGCACGGTATATAATTGCCAGACATCTCTCCAAGGGAGTCCTGCGAACGAAGATGTCACGCAATTTGCCTCTCCCGTGGATTCTCCTTAAGATTTTTAAACGCGATTTCGCTGCTAACCTGAATTCGATTAAAATGTGCGGTTTGCATGGATGTGAGAGCCTTTCTCGCCCTTTGGTCCAAAGGACTCCTTTGGAGGAGAGATGCCGAAGGCAGAGAGGGTAAAGACAATGTTTGGTTATCACCTCACCCTATCCCTCCCGAATAACTCGGGACAGGTCTCCTTGAGGACCTATTGTGTGTACACATCTTCGTCGGATTCAGCTGCTTTTCTTCTTGTTCTTTTCTTTCTTTTTCTTTTCCATTGATGAAAAGAAACAAAAATCTAGTGCCTTACGAGGTGCCTTTGTCGCACATTTCTCTGCACAAATTCACTTATCAGCCGCGCGGTGCTGCGCCGGCCTTTCCCTTTCCGCACATCCTATCGCTTCAGAAAACCCGACAATGCACCTTCCTCATGCACAGGCCCGCTGATAAGTGAATTTTTACCCAGGCACTTCGCAATGCACTGCCTCCGAATCAAGGGTTCTGCCTATTTCACATGCCCTCCTGCAAATTGCCTAAATACAAAAACTTATGTACACACAGTAGCTCGTGGAGAGGGGAATGCAAGTTTCTTATTTTAAGTGATTTAATAGAAAAAAATGATCGAGCTCAGGTTGCTAAGAATCCGTGTTATCGTTTTTCAGTGGGTATTGGTTAAAAAATGTTAAACATGCAGTTTCAAAACTCTTTAATGCTGTAATAAAATTCACAATACTTAAATTGGCTTATAAATCAATTTACATTGTGCAAGGATGGTTGCCGATGCTTTACTTATTGCGAACCAGACAAACAATATTTTTAATTAACCTAAACATGAACGTATGGAAGCCAATTCATTTAATTATCGCGAACAATTAGTTAATATTTATTACATCCTAAATGAAAATGTAGCGGAGCTATATCGTATGGCCTTTACGATCGGCCTGGAAGAGGAGTGGCCGGAGCTAAAGGAAGCATACAAAGATGGTGACCTTTTGCCCGGGCATCTCGACTACTTAAGGCTGATTAACCATGTAACGGTACCTGGCCTGATTGAAATGATCCAGATCCTGGCTATCGCCCGGGAGAGTCTGGCTAATATCAACATGCTTACAGAAGAGGAGCTGGAATATGAGGATGTAGTTGAGGATGAATCTGCTGGAGAGATCGAGGAAGCAGGGGGGAGTAATGGTAGGCATTATCTGGATGTTTTTATGAGTAATATAGGGATTAACCTGATGGACTTTTATGAAGCTATATATGTGCTTGCAAGTGATGGCATATATCCAGATGACTATGATGATTTTCTGGATAAATATTATGTGGGTGGCGGGATTGTTATCGACAGCGAGGATGGAAATGTTACCCTGCTCGTTGAAGCCTTGAATAAGGTTTTGGAGGTAAATGGAAGAACGGAGTATTACTGCTGAGTTTTCGCTTATTTTTATTCTCGGGTTAATTATTCAAAGGGTTAACACCTATCATTAGTTAACCCTTTGATAATTTAATTATATACCTAGTGAAAGTGAAAAATTGGACCTGCTACCGGCCAACGTCTTATCAAAGAAATATTGATACCCAAGTTTAAGGTTAGCAGGATTGGATTCGGAAACCTTAAAGACAAAATATCCCTGTAATGAACTTACGTAATCCTTGTTAGTAGCAAATAGCTTTTGTAATACATTTTTCCCCACAGCAGCCTGATACATTACTGAAATAGAGTATTTCCCTTCTGCGTATTCGCCATTTGTATTATAGCTGCCTGCCTGCCCATCACCTTGATAGGTAAAACCCAATCCGCCAGAGCCAATAAAATCTATATCATAATTGTTAGCAACGGTATTATG
Organism: uncultured Pedobacter sp.; assembly: GCA_966211215.1. Taxonomy (GTDB): domain Bacteria; phylum Bacteroidota; class Bacteroidia; order Sphingobacteriales; family Sphingobacteriaceae; genus Desertivirga. Next base: position 25,119 of record CBIHNR010000004.1, on the reverse strand, counting down.
ATAGTTAATACCTCTTACATCTGCATAGAAACCATAATAAATTTGGTCGCTATAATTCTTGAAGGCCTTCCTCCATGAAGGCATAATTCTAAGGGAGATTGGTGCCGCTTCATAATCAAGAACGTCAAGTGCACTGGAGGCATTTATAGAGTCGTAATTACTGGAAAGTTTAGTAATTAGCATCAAAGGAATATTAAACCGATTTTTACGGTATTTGTTATTTTCGTTTGGATTAGCTAGAAAAAGCTTATAGTATAAGACCTGGGAATTTACCGACACCCGGTTTTCTCCCTTCTGAATAAGATTAAGAGTTAATCCGTTATTTTTAAAAAAATCAAAGTCGTTTTGTTGTGTTTCGGTAATCGTGCGGCCCGCTAATGTTTTATTTCCGTTGATATATGCCTTAATATCAGCCGTATCAGACAAGGGTACATATCTTGGTTTTCCACTTATATTGTTCTTTGTTTCCAGAAATCTTGGTTCTTTTACCAAAGTAGTAAAAGGTGTTTGGCCATACGCATAATTGATTAATAAAATAAATAACGTAAAAGTAAGTTTTGAGAATCGCATAATTAATATTTAATTTCAGGTTAAATAGATTTGATAAATGTATATAATATATTAATTCAAATAATGAAAGATATTCGTTAGATACACTATATGAGATCTTTTTTTGAGGTAGGGTCGCTTGAAAAGAGCATCACGCATGATAATTGTAGATTAATTTTCATAGTTATTAAGTGATTTGTTGATTTTTATTAGGGATAAAAGATTGCGATTGCTCATTCGGTAATAAAGACAGTTGTTTTCGTAATGAATATGGATGGTACCTGAAGTACATTTTGCCCCTTCACCAATGGGCACATTTTAGTTCTCTTTTTAGCAATCGGCACTCAACTAGTGGGTTCGGCAAATGATTCGACAGTCAGATGTGACTTATTGTTGAACGGCGTATGGGTAGATTTTTAATAGGATCCTAAGGGGAGCAATGCGAAGTAAATTTATATCCATATAAAGTAATTTTTTTCATGAAAGTAACGATGGTTGCAAAAAAATACAATACTTAATTTTGAGTATTTTTTTATTTTCTATAATGAAATATATTACCGCCATATATGAGCTACTGGGGTAGGGAAGTGTTCAACAAAAATGCCGAACGGATTTTCGAACTGATAGGAGGCTGGCACCGGGCAAGCAAGGGCAATCTATATTAAATAAAAATCAAGAGCGCAGCCACAAGCTATACAGCTGAAAGTACATAGAAAAATCCCCTGATTTTCGCAGGCGCGCCTAAATCAGCCACATCACAATCCAGCATCAAAGCATCCACATGGCATTCTATTTGCCCTACATTTTCTAACAGCATAAGCCAGCAATTTATCCTAAAAGCGGCAAAGCATGGGATTGGATAAATACATAAAAAAGCGGAGGTTTGATAGAACACCAGAACCCACAGGCGGTGGAAGCAAATCAGGCAAACTGATCTTCGTTGTCCAGAAACATGCCGCCTCGCACCTCCATTACGATTTTCGGCTTGAGTTAAAAGGCGTCCTTAAAAGCTGGGCTGTTCCAAAAGGGCCTTCAATGAATCCCGAAAACCACCGCTTTGCACAGGAAGTAGAAGACCACCCCTTTGACTATAAGGATTTTGAAGGCATTATACCCAAGGGGCAATACGGAGGCGGAACAGTCATCATATGGGACCAGGGCACCTACGAGCCAGCCGAAAAATTTAAAACCAAAAAAGAACAGGAACACTGGTTAACTTCCCATTACTACAAAAACGAATTGCGAATAAAGTTAAAAGGCAAGAAACTCAAAGGCGAGTTTGTTTTAAACCGCAGCAAAGAAAAAGGCGAGAATGCCTGGCTTTTAACAAAAGTGGGCGACAAATATGCCACCGATAAAGATATTACGCAAAAAGATAAGTCCGTGGTTTCTGGCCTTAGTCTGGAGCAGATGGCTAAAAATGCAGAAGCCGCCATTTGGAACAGTAACCGCGCTGAAAGCAGTCCGCCGGCTGATATACCCGAACTTAACGAGCTACTAAAAAAAGGAACTAAGAAAACCCAGCCCGCCAGGATAGAGCCGATGCTCTGCACCTTAATCAGGGAACCATTCAACGATCCCGACTGGCTGTTCGAAGTAAAGCTCGACGGGTACCGCATCCTGGCAAACAAGCAAAAGGATAAGATAAGCCTTAAATCCCGGAAACTCGATTTTACCAAGAACTATAAGGCAGTCGCCGATGCGCTTGCAGAGATCGGCCGCGATTTCATTATCGATGGCGAAGTGGTAGCAATAGGGGATAAAGGCTTGCCGGATTTTGACGCCCTGCAAAGTTATCGGGGCGATGTGCAATTACAGTACTACGTTTTTGATATCCTTTGGCTTGATGGCCTTGATTTAACCAGCTTGCCGCTAACCTGGCGCAGGGCATTACTGCAGGGCATCTTACCCGAAAATGAGCTCATAAAGTTTAGTAAAGATTTTGAAAATGGAGAGGAATTGTTCCAGGCTGTTAAGGCCCAGGGCTTAGAAGGGGTAATAGCTAAAAGAAAGGACAGCAGCTACCTGATCGGCAAACGTTCAAGCAATTGGTTAAAGCTTCCTACAAAAAGGGTGCAAGACTTTGTAGTGGGTGCCTGGACTGAATCCGAAAGCGGCAAGGCTTTCCGCTCCCTGATATTCGGCAACTACCGCGATAATAAGCTTAGCTATGTGGGGCATGTGGGCTTAGGCTTCAAGGAAGAGGAGCGTAGTAAAATATTGAAACGCTTAAAAGCATTGGAGATTAACAAAAGCTCTTTTTCGGGCAAGGTAGAAACCGAAACCAAGGCGCATTGGATAAGCCCTCAATTGGTGGTTAGCGTAGAGTTTGCCACCTGGACCGGCGCCGGAAATATCCGAAAGCCCGCAACATTTAAAGGCTTCAGGGATGATAAAGAGCCTCAATCGGTTCTGCCCGAAGAACCTTTAAGTAAAAAAGAAGAAGATAGGCTAGTTCACAATCATAGCCCAGGGCAGAAACAGGGGCTAACCACGTCGGAAGATAGCAATTGGCCAATCCTCGAAAAGGAGGAGATTAGCTCAGAACGGATGTTTCCCATTGAAGGGTATCAGGTGAGGATAACCAACCTTGAAAAGGAGCTCTGGGAGGGTGTTACCAAAGCCCACCTGCTTCAATATTATCATTCGGTTTCCCATTATCTCTTGCCCTTTCTTAAAGGCCGCCCGCTATCGCTTTACATCAAGCCGGGCAAGCCTACGGCACCGGGGCTTTACATCAAAGACATGGAAGGCAGGCAGCCGGAATTTGCAGATATCTATTCCATGCAGCGCAAGCACAAGAAAAAAGGCAAACGAGATGTAATCGACTATCTACTCTGCAATAACCTGGCAACGCTTTGGTATATTGTCAACCTGGGGTGTATTGACATTAATCCCTGGGCTTCGAGAACTGGCTCGGCGGATATGCCGGACTTTATTAGTGTAGACCTTGACCCCTCCGATGAGGATTTCTCTAAGGCCGTTAAGGCTGCCCTGGCGGCAAAGGAAGTATTTGATGAGTATAAGCTCAAAGCATTTGTAAAAACCTCTGGCAAAACGGGCATCCACCTGTTACTGCCTTGTTCTGATTTTAAATTCCCTGATGCCCGTTCCATTGCAGAAAGGCTATGCGAAGAAATCCATTCCCGGGTACCTGATATTACCACCACCGAGCTTTCCATAAACCGGCGGGGCACTAGGCTTTACCTGGACCCAAATCAAAATGACATCGCCGATACCCTGGCGAGCCCTTATTCGGTTAGGCCTGCAAAACTGCCTACGGTGTCTACGCCGCTGGACTGGACGGAAATAAACGATGAACTGCAGCCCTCACTATTTACTATCCATACCATTGCCAAACGCCTAAAAGAAAAGGGGGATTTATGGGCAGGGCTTTTAGACGCCAAAATTTTAAATTCTAATAACCGCAATTTGCGGCGGCTTACAGGATCCTGAAATTTACTGGTTGGCCAGGGTCTATTGGCTTGAGCGAATAAAACTTATCCGGATGGGCAGCGATAAAATCTTTCAAGTCGCAAACACTGGCTCCAATTGAACTATCGTAGTATTCTGTCAGCAAAAGTATTTCCCGGCAAAAACGGTTGAAGGCTTCTGGCTCCATGCCCTCTAATAAATCAACCAACACACTTTTACTGTAATCATTGGAAAGCACCTGGCTGTTTTGTATAATTTCTGCGGCGGTTAATTGGGGAATATCCATAAGGGATTAACCTTTGGAGGGAATATGAGTTTTTGGGCTGAATCAATTCGCTATTCAGTTGCATCAATTCTCTATTCATTGGAATGGAAAACCGGCCTGTTGGATCGTTACGAACGGATTTAGAATTAAATAATGCGGTATAAGGAAATAGTAAAATGTTGTGCACGGAAAAAGGCCTATAGGTGCTGCAATTGATGTTTAATTTCTGTCATAGCTCACAATGTTTTTTTCCTAAATTCATCGGGCCATCACAAAGCCGAATGCTATCAAGAGATATATGAAGATTTTCCCCGAAGAATTCGAACTGTTAAGTTTTTTTGGAGTAGAACCAGCAAAATTGGACACAGATCCCAATATCCCCATTTATTATAATTCACTAAAGTATACTATGGTAAACGGCTCCGAACACATAGAAGTTCATCTCTCTCCGGCATGCGGCGACATGGAAATATTCTGGAAACAAGAGGGGCAATTAAAGCTCAACTGGAGAATCTACGACATAAAATCTTTAAGCATAGAAAAGAAAGACGGAATAGAATACCCGATCATTAAATCCTCAGCCGAAAATATCACCGACACGTATTTATGGGTAAAACCTTCATTCAAAATTATTGGGGAATGAAGATCCTGAATAGTTAAATCTAACGTCATGCATTCCAGCCTCCTAAGCGCATTCAAATTCCTCATACTCGGTATAGCCATCACCCTGATTGCCTTTCTCTTAAAAAACTGGCTTCGCCGGAAGAAAGCAAGGACTGTTTTACCTGGCCTTGAGCCTGAGGTTAAGGAGGCTAATGCTATGCTAGACAGGTTTTTAAACTATCGGATGTACTTTTCCCAGCCTGAAGAAAAGCGTCTCATCAAACGTTTCAGCGGATTGCGTAAACCCATCATCCGCCGCTTTGATAAATTAGGATTCAGCGATAGCTATGTAGAGGAAATCAGGCAATTCGTTTCCCGGTTTGACCGCCTGAGCGACATCAGGAAGGAATACAATAAGGCATTTGTGAAGCGGGAGGCCGATGCTTATGCCTGGCTCTTCAACAAGCTAGAGAATTACCCATTGTCTGTTGAGCAGGTAGAAGCGATCATTCGCGACGAACACAATAATCTTGTTATTGCTGGTGCCGGAACCGGCAAAACAACAACCATAGCGGGCAAGGTAGCCTACCTGTTGGCGAAAGGCCTGGCAAAGCCGGAAGAGCTGCTCATCATATCCTTTACTAAAAATGCCGTGAATGAAATGCAGGAGCGCTGCCGCAGGTTCTGCAAAAATGTACCGGACATCCAGAAACTAAACATCCGTACCTTTAATAGCTTCGGCTATTGGGTTAACCGGCATTGTTCGGATAAAGAATTGCATGTGGCATTTGATGGTGATGACGAGGCGGCTAAACTATTTTTCCAGGAGAAGTTCGACGAGCTGTTCCTTGGCGATAAGGACTTCCATAAAAAGGCGGTCAACTTCCTGGCTTTCTTCCACCGGCCGGAACGGGATGAATTCAACTTTCAAACAAAGAACGAATTCAGCCAGCATGAAGCAAGTTTTAAAAACATCAGCCTGGACGGGAAAAAGCTGAACAGCAGGGAGGAGGTTCAGATCGCTAATTTCTTTTGTTTACATGGCATTCAATACGAATACCAGAAACATTACCCGCTGCAACCCGAAGACCGCAATGCGGATTATGCTTCTTACCATCCCGACTTCTACCTGCCCGAGTATCAGATTTGGCACGAGCATTTGGGTATCGACCGTGAAGGGAATGTACCGTCCTGGTTTAGTGCAAGTGGGCAACATGGCACCGCCAAAGACGCTTACCATGCCGGCATTCTCTGGAAAGAGAGTATCCATGCGAAGTATAAGACCATCCTTGTCAAAACCTATTCATTCGAAAACAGGGAAGGAAGCCTGCTTGTTAACCTGAAGAAACGGCTGCAGAAACATGGGGTAGTATTCAAACAGCTCACACCCGAAGAAATACTAGGGCTGTTAAAAGCTTCTGCACATTATAAGGATTTTATCGAACTGATCTTTACCTTCCTCGGACTGATGAAATCGAACGGAAGAGCACTGGAAAGCATTTCTGCCGGAATTCTGGATAAGCGCTTTAAAGTATTTCTCGACGTGTTTAAACCTCTGTATCATCTGTACGAAGGGCGTTTAAAGGATCGCTCAGAGCTGGACTTCAATGATATGGTGAATCAGGCTACGCAGTATATCGAGGCCAATCAATTCCTGAAGTCCTTCAAATATGTATTAATTGATGAATTTCAGGATATGTCTGTAGCCCGTTATGCCTTGTTGAAAAGCCTGCGGAAGCATAACCCGAATATGAAGCTTTATGCGGTGGGGGATGACTGGCAGTCTATCTTTCGTTTTACGGGAAGTGATATTTCTATCATTACCGATTTTAAACGCTATTTCGGTGCTACACATCAGACCGCTATTTTACACACCTACCGTTTCAATACGCAAATTGCAGCGGTATCCGGAAAGTTTATTCAAAAAAATCCCGGGCAATTGCGAAAACAGATTAAAGCGGCTGAGCAAGCACAGTCTGAAAGTTTTGTATTTGTGGGCATTCATGCTCCTGGTGACAAGCTTTCTGCACAGATAAAGAAAGACGCACAGATTCGTTCGGTTCTTGATGAAATACTCGCTCTAAAAGCGGATGCCCGGGTGTTTTTTATAGGCCGCTACCATCATAATCAGCCTCTTAACCTCGCGAACTTTCAGTCCCGTTACCCCGGCCTGAAAATGGAATACCATACGGCTCACCGGGTGAAGGGCATGACTTGCGATTATGCTATTCTTCTGGATGTGGATTCCGGCGAAATGGGTTTCCCTTCTGAAGTTGCGGATGATCCTTTATTGAATTTCCTGCTGGGTGGAGGTGATGATTATGAACATGCGGAAGAGCGGCGCTTGTTTTACGTGGCAATTACCAGGGCGAAGCATAGGAATTATATTTTATATGACTGGCGGAATCCGAGTAGGTTTGTGGGGGAGTTGGTGGAGATGAATGGTGGGGGTATGATTGAGAAGGCGGGAGATTCATAATCGTAATGCATTGTAAGAATGCTTAAACTATACTTGATATTATTCCTTTTTTTGAATTGTTAAATTTCCTATACTTACAGATAAAAAGGGGAAAGTTTTCCTAATGGAAGATCTTATTTTCTGTTTTGTTCCTTTAACCTAATCTGATGAGTAAATTAGATGTGCTTGAAAAAATAATTCTCAATGAGAATGTTTATATCTATAAAAAGATAAGTGCCAAGATATATCCTAAGAAAACGATTGAAGACGTTTTTAGAGCAGCCAAAAAAGACAAGGAAGATGATAGGGTTGAAACTCTATTTAGCCTGATTAATAATCCCGGTAATATTTCTGGAGCCAATTACAAGTTTTCTGCGTTAGTCTTAAAATATTCTAATACGCCTTCATTTTTAACAGAGTATGTGAAAAACTGGGAGGAGAAGAAGATTGCGTACCTGTTTGTATTAGATTTTGGCGAATATCTAATACTTTCAAAGAAGAATATCTCAGGGATCCAATCTTTTATTTCCAGTCTGGAGCCTTTGGGTTATGAAGTACTTGCAAAGCTTTTTGTAACTGATCAAACTCTGTTTGAGAAATTTTCCCTTCAAAACCTAGACATTTCAAGCAAAGCAGTTAGAGCTAAGTCTGTAGAGTCTGAGAATCTTCCAGAGAATTATAATTATTTAGGATCAAATACCTATATAATCAATCATTTGCGACTGAATAATGACACGCAACGATATGTGATTTCTCTAAACAGCTCCAGAATAAGTAAGGCGGGGGACAAGTCAAAAATTGAAAAATTTGTTGGTGAATGTTTTAAATTGATTCAGTCGATTAGAAAATTCAAAGACATTGATTGCTTTTTAGATGTTTTCGCAAAACCTTGTAGCTATACGGACCAAAGGAAGGCTCTAAGCCCAAGTTCGGTTACTATCTTTTATACAAAATTACTAGATGATCTGACCAACGGCAAGATTTCACATGTAATATACAATTATAACGGGACTGAAAGGAAAATTAACTTAGTTAAGTATTTGAGAGGCTTGAGTTCTACAGCCTCATTGGAACCAATTCACGGTTCTCTTGAATTTATGATTGAAGCTGATGTATATTCTCCTGTCGGAGATTTAAAGGTTGTACTCAATGAAAAGTCAATCAGAATAGCTTCGTCTAAGCTATCAAGAATGAAACTTCATTATGGTATTGATTCGAAAGATAGCCTATCATCATATCTAAACTCATATAACTTGTTTCTGGTAAACTTTGATCAGTGTGAGTATGTATATAGCAATAGAAGATTATTTAAAGACAGTCAATTATTGGGAAATATTGAACAGTTTTTAAAAATATTTATACCTGATGTTAAGCTAAGCAAGATTGCAAGTGAAAAGGGAAAGATTAAAGCCTCGTCTGTAACGTTTGATAAAGACTGCGTTTTCGGCTATGTGGAAGAGAGGTTTAGTGGCGACCAATTTTTAGTGCTTGATGATCTGGGAGATGAATGGGCTGACCATATTTCTATAAATGGATCAAAAATTTCTTTTATACATTCAAAATGTTCTGATGCTGTTTTCTCGGCCACGGCCTTTACAGATATAATAGGTCAGGCTCAAAAGAATATTGGTAACATATTCGCTATTGATAATGCTATTCTTAACAAACGAGATAAATGGATTGCGGATTTTAATCTAGGAGGGAAATCACAAATAAAGAGATTAAGGAATGGTGCCAGTGTTGACGATTTTATCAAACGTTATCAGGAAATCAAAATTGAACCTAATTCACAAAAAGCAATTGTATTAGCATTAAACTTTATTTCGAAAAAGAAACTTGAGGCCAACCTGAATAGACTTAAAGCTGGAGAGCAGTTTGGTGAAAGAAGACAGGCAATTCAGATCTTATGGTTTATTTCTTCACTAATTGCTAGTTGTCGAGAAAATTCAGTTGAGGTTTCTATTTTATGTAAACCCTAAAACCTATTTTTGGAAACTTTGCACTCGGATGAGTTTAAAGGATTTCCGGACAAGTTTTCCGTCGTGCCTATTCCTTAAAAAATTATGAATTTAACTGCATATCACGCGAAGTATTTCGCTAATGAGCTTACCAGATTATTGCCATCAAATGATATTGGGAAGTTTACTTCATCCCTACAAGATGCTCAGGTTGACTTAAACCCGCACCAAGTCGAAGCGGCTCTATTTGCCTTTAAATCGCCATTGTCAAATGGAGCAATCCTTGCCGATGAAGTAGGGCTAGGGAAAACAATAGAAGCAGGAATAATTCTTTCCCAGCAATGGGCGGAAAGAAGAAGAAAATTAATAATAATTTGTCCTTCTAACTTACGTAAACAATGGAGTCAAGAATTGTTGGATAAATTTTATTTACCATCAATAATACTGGAGACAAAAAGCTTTAATCAAGCAATTAAAGAAGGGGCCGCTAATCCATTCAATGTAAATGATGCGATTGTGATTTGTTCATATCAATTTGCGAAAAATAAGGAGGCATATTTACAGAACACACATTTCGATTTAGTTATTATAGACGAGGCTCACAGATTAAGAAATGTATATAAATCGACCAATAAAATTTCAAGGAAAATAAAGGATGTCTTGGCAGAGAAAAAGAAAGTTCTGCTAACTGCAACACCCTTACAAAATACGATTTTAGAACTGTTTGGATTAGTTAGCTTCGTTGATGATTATGTCTTTGGTGATGTAAAAAGCTTTAAAAGCCAATTTGGAAGCTCTCTTGATGACGATGACTTTCAAGGTTTAAGAAGACGATTACAGCCTATCTGTAAGAGAACGTTAAGAAAGCAGGTTCTTGAATACATTAATTATACAAATCGGAAGGCAATTATTGAGGAGTTTTATCCGTCTGCTGCGGAGCAGGAACTTTATGATAATGTTTCTAGCTATCTCCAAAGAGATACCTTGTACGCATTGCCATCCAGCCAACGTCAATTAATGACTCTTGTATTAAGAAAACTATTAGCTTCTTCTTCTTTTGCAATTTGCAATACTTTAGATGGCCTGGTAAACAAACTGGAAGCAATTCTTCAAGAGAATGCCGAGAATGATGATTTTATACTTAGAGAAGATTTTGAAGAGTATGAAACCCTAACTGAAGAATGGGTAAATGAAGATGAAGAAGAGTTTGATGAGAAGGCTTATTCGGAAGGAGATATTGAACAAATCAGAAGGGAGCTTAGGGACCTGAAGAAATACAAGCAGCTTGCAGATTCGATACGGAAGAATACAAAAGCAGATCATTTAGTCACTGCTCTTCAGAAAGGTTTTACAGAGCTTGAAAAATTAGGTGCACCCAAAAAAGCTCTTGTTTTTACAGAAAGTCGACGTACTCAAGACTTCTTGAAAAAGACATTAGAAGAGCAAGGATATGAGGGTCAAATAGTGCTTTTCAGTGGAACAAATAATGATCCAGAATCGACCAAGATTTATAGGGACTGGATTATAGAACATAAAGGAACTGATAGGTTAACTGGATCTCCAACTGCAGATAAGAGAGCTGCATTAGTTGACTATTTTCGCAATATCGCTACCGTTATGATTGCAACCGAGGCAGCGGCAGAAGGGATAAATTTACAGTTTTGTTCACTTCTTGTTAACTATGACTTGCCTTGGAATCCTCAAAGAATAGAGCAACGTATTGGTCGTTGTCATCGCTATGGGCAAAAATTTGATGTTGTGGTGATCAATTTCTTAAATAGAGCTAATGCTGCTGACAGGAGAGTTTACCAATTATTAGAACAGAAATTCAGACTATTCGATGGTGTGTTTGGGGCTAGCGATGAAGTCTTAGGTTCTATTGGAAATGGGGTTGATTTTGAGAAGACAATTGCTCAGATTTATCAAAATTGCAGAACGCCTGAAGAAATTGAAAAAGCGTTCAACGATTTGCAAGAAACTCTCAAACCAGATATCGATGAAAAGGTTCGATTAACTAGATCTACACTCTTGGAAAATTTTGATACAGAGGTCGCAGAGAAATTAAAAGTAGGTTTCGATACGGCAAGAAAGAACTTGAACGTTTTTGAACAAAGATTGTGGCAAACGACTAAGTTCTTTCTAAAGGATTATGCAACATTTAATGGCGAGGAATACTCATTTACTCTTGTAAAGAATCCTTTTCCGGCGGAAAATATTCATCAAGGACCCTATATGGTATTGAAACCCAAAGAAGGGCAGCGGAAATCCGATGTTTTTGTTCCTGATGATACTAATATTTACCGAGTGGGGCATAAGCTAGCCCAGCGTATACTAGATGAATGCAAAGGGTTGCAAACTCCGACGAGGGAGGTTCTTTTTGATTATAGTAATACGCCAATAAATGTTACTCCAATTAAGAATCTACTAGGACAATCTGGTTGGTTTCAAATAAAAAAAATAACTATTACTGCTTTCGAGACCGAAGAACATCTCATTTCTGTTTGTTTTTCTGAAGACGGCGAAGTCCTAGATAATGAAACAGCGCTGAGGTTTTTTAATTTATTGGCAGAGGAGGGGGAGATAATTCCCTTACCTGAAACAATAGATACTCAATTCCAAAAAATGATGGCGAAAAACGAAGAAGAGTTATTGAATGATAACACTAATCGTAACCGTGATTATTTCGATGAAGAGATAGATAAGTTAGAGCAATGGGCTACTGATATGAAAATCAGCTTGGAAAAAGAAATCCGCGATTTGGATGCAGAAATCAAGCTGCGTAAAGCCGAGGCAAAGAAACAATTGAATTTAGAAGCAAAAGTACAAGCGCAAAGGCAAATAAAAGAGTTGGAAAAACGCCGTAGTGAAAAACGTCAGACGTTGTTCGTTGCTCAGGATGACATTGATGAAAAGAAGGATGTGTTTTTAACCAATATAGAGAAAAAGTTGAATCAAAGGATAGAGCAGAAGGAACTGTTTACTTTTAAATGGAGAATAGTTTGATGAAAGATGTTCTCGAGCAATTTAAAGAGTTTGATTCGGTAAATAACTTTGTAGGCAAAGAAGTGCAGAGTTTTCGACTGAATAAGGCTGATTATTCTGCAAAAAAAACTAGGTTTTCAAAAACAAAATTTAAAGGGATAATATACTTTGAAAACGTTAATTTTTCTAATGGCATATTTTTTAAGGATTCCACATTTGAGGATGATTTAATTTTCGACAAAGTTCTTGTTGACAAGTACGACCACAAATTACATTCGAGTTCTGAAAGTATTGTTTTTGAAAGTTGTGTATTCAAAGGGAGAGTTTATTTCAGAGATTCACAAATTGACAGGGCCCTAGTTTTTAAGAATTGTGCTTTTGAAAAAGGTCTAGATTTCTATCAATTGACCATTGTAACAGAAAGTCTGAAAATTAGTAATTGCACAGTTAAAGAGAAGCTGGATGTTTTTGAATCTTTTACAAAGCAAGGTATATCATTTTCGAACAATAGTATTGAAAGCTATGTAAGGCTTAACGCTGTACGAGGTAGTATGATATCATTTACCAAAAATAATATCATCAAAGGAAACCTTCATATTGATAGCTGCCAATTTGAGCAAGGAATAGTTTTTAATGATGGATTATTTCAGGATGAAATCTACTTTTCTTTAAATCAAACACGTAGTTCTGGACTAACAATCTTTGGTTCCACATTTGAAAAGGCTTTCACTGTGAAATATCACAGTAGAGATGTACAACCAGAAAGAGGTATTTCTTCTTTTTATATAAGTGATGCAAAATTTCAAAATGGCATCTATATCAATGGTGCAAATAATACCTTTGCTGCTAATTCCATTGTTGATACGGTACTTTTGAAAGTATCCTCTAAACTAAGCGGCGATATTGTCTTTTCAAAAATAGATATTGGTACTTTAAGTTTAACGGGGTATAATAGTTCGGCAAACATAATCTTAAAGAACCTTACTATGAACCAGGTTAGAATTGATTCCTTCATAAATAACGCTGGATTTATTCTCTCTCAGGTTAAAGCTTCCAGAAATGAATGGGTTGAACCAGAGAATAATAAACTAAAAAGACAAAATGCTTTTTACGTCGATAATTCTAATTTGGGTAAGGCCCAACTGTATCAGGTAAATTTCGAAAGATTTCAGCCTGTTTTGTTTCATAACACAATACTGTCCGATATATCGACTTCATTGGTAGAATGGTTTTCAACAGGTCAGGTGGACGAAGGTAAAAATGGTAACTCCTTTAAAATGCTTAAGGAGGCAAGAAAATCAAAAGATAAAAATAGAATTAGCTGCGCCTGTATGTCGTTGACTGCTACACTCAAAGCTCACCGCGAACTTTATCGCCAGTTGAAATTTGTATCGCAAAAACAAGGCGACAGTCCTCAAGCTTTGGAATTTCAGCAACTCGAGATGAACTACTACAGAAAGATAGTGAATCTAGAGTCACCTAGAAATTGGAGTGAGTATTTAATATTACTATCTAGTTTGTCGAATAATTTTGGCCAGAGCTGGGTAAAGGCCTTTGGTTTGTTGTTGTTGTTTTCATTCCTAAGTTATATACCTCTCGGATGGCTCACTTCAGACGCTCTAGACTACACCCATTGGGCAGCTTCATCGGCTGATTTTGTATTTAATCTGAAAGTTGTCTTTTGGGATAACCTTAAAGCTTATTTAGTACTATTAAACCCTGCTCATAGAATTAAAGACATAAATGAAAATATTGATAAGTATTCTAGCTGGGTGTACTTTTGGGACTTGCTGAGCCGCATTATCCTTGCCTACTTTATATTCCAGGTCGTAAGTGCGTTTAGAAAATTTAACAAATAGCCTTTTTACAATATGCCAACTGAAAATGTATTAAATAGAAGTTTTGAAGAGTTATTTTCAACTCCAGTTCGTTACGAAATTCCTTTTTTTCAGCGTGGATACGCTTGGGAGCAAAGGCAATGGAAGAAGTTGCTCGAAGATTTAAATCAGGAGGTTATAGAAATAGTTGAAGATGATAAATTTGAAAATGAAGAACATTTCTTTGGACCTATTGTAGTACTTGAAAAAACAAGTCATCACCCTTCGTTGAAACGATTTCTTGTCATTGATGGGCAACAGCGCATCACAACTAGCTATTTGCTACTAGCTATCATAAAAAAATTTCTTGAAACAAAAGCCCATCTATCGGAAAATGCACAGAGGTACATAGCCGAATTGGATAAGCTATTGAAAAACGATGTGTCGGGAGCAGATGACTATTTGAGAATTAAAGTATTCAGCACAAAAGGTGATAGGTTGCCAACATATAAAGTTGTATTTGGCCATATTCCCAATAGTCCTTTTCTAGGTGAAGACCAACTTTTGTACAATCCTTCGACTAATAAAATAGATGAATTTGAGAGATATGTGAGCCGTCAGATAAAAAATTATGATGTTCCGCAGTTGTGGCAATTATATCAGGCCATTGTTAAGTCTCTTAAAATTGTTTGGATACCATTGGATGGCTCTAAAGATGACGCGCAAGCCATTTTCGAAAGTTTAAACGATGCCGGTATGCCATTGTCTGCTTCCGAGCTTTTGTGTAACTACATCTTCAGACCATTAACTAACGATAGTACAAACGAGCACGAAAAACTGCACAATGAGAAATGGCTCTCATCTCGAAGAGTAGTTGGTGAAAACGATTTCGAAGAATACCTAAGAGACCTATTTTCAATAGGCGAAAAGAAACGTGTAGGTAGAGAACGTAGGATGTATGTGCACTTTAAAATTAAAAATAGAAGCTTAGATTCATCCACAGCAAAACATACCTTAAATAAAATCTTTGACTATACGAACGTGTATAATCAAATTAATAAACCGGTGCAGTATCCTTCTGCGTCCTCTCAAATAAAACATCTTTTGATTGCTATCAAAAACACCAATATGAATTCTATTAATCCATTTTTAATGGTCTTATTGAAGTCATATGAGAAAGGTAAGCTAACTGAACGTGAAACTGTTTCATTACTTCGGGAAACATATGTTTTATTAGTCCGCAGGAAGATTACTAAGTTGCCTGTAACGAAATATGATACGTTCTTTCCGTCTCTGTTGGATAGAATCGTAAATGAGCCGGATAAGATAAAAGCTTTTCATACACAGATTCAAAATGAACAGCTTTGGGTTCCTGACCAGATTTTTGAAGATGCGTTTCTCACTAAAGACATATATAACACCAGAGAACTGAACTTTTCACGCCTCGTACTTCAGGAACTTGATAAATCGTTACAGAGCTACGGTGAGCTGCCAGATTACTCTAGTATTAATACTATTGAGCACATTCTTCCGCAATCCTTAGATGAACATTGGAGAACTTATTTAGGAGAAGATGCAACTCAAATAAATCTGCCTACAATTATTAATACATTAGGAAATCTGTCTCTTAATAGTCAATCAGCCAATAGCCACAATGGTCAGAGACCGTTTTCGCAAAAACAAGCGGACTTTACAGAAGTTAGTGCGCTTGCAAGAGATGTGAAGAAAAGGGCAGAGCCTTGGAATATAGCTGCAATTGAAAGACGTAGTAAGGACTTGAGTAAACAAGCCCTAAAAGTATGGGCTTGGAGATTGAATTAAAAATGAGCAAAAAGACATTACAAAGACTAGAACTTACCTGGATTGGTAAAGGCGATGAGCCTAAGCTCGAACCACGTATCTTAATAGAAAACCCGGAATATAGCTGCGGTGACCCCAATTCCGAGAACATGCTTATTCACGGCGATAATCTGTTAGCATTAAAAGCCTTGGAACAAAATTATTCAGGAGCAATTAAGTGCATTTATATCGACCCGCCCTATAATACAGGTAACGCTTTTGAACACTATGATGACGGTGTAGAGCATTCGCTATGGTTAAGTTTAATGAAGCCTCGACTTGAAATACTGAGGAATCTTTTGAGCCCGGACGGTTCGATTTTCGTGTCGATTGATAATAATGAGGTTGCTTATTTACAAGTGATGATGGATGAAATATTTCAACGTAAAAACCGGAAGAACATCATTGTTATAAAAAGAGGGTCCGTAACGGGCGCAAAAGTTATAAATCCTGGTTTAGTCAACATATCAGAATTTATCCTTGTATACACAAAAGACGCTTCGAAATGGAATCCAAATAGGTTATCGCGAAAAAAAGAGCGAGATACGCGCTACGGGACATTCATAGAAAACTTTGAGGAACACTACTCAAACTGGCGATTCATTCCACTTGCAATTGCATTTAGTCAGAAATACGGAGCGAAACCTAATGTTCTTAAGAAACAGCTTGGAGATAACTTTGATTCAGAACTTGAGAGATTCGTGTATGATAATGCGGAAAGAATAATTCAGCCTGCAACTTTGGATGATAAAAGTATAAGTAAATCTGCTTTGGAATTGAAGTTACAATCTCAGCAATCCCCAGGTACTACGTTTAAGCTAGATCGAGAAGGTAAAAAGCCGTATTATATCCATAATGGTAAGCTAATATTATTTGTTAAAGACAGGTTACAAGTCATCGATGGGGAATTAAGCTTTAGTGAACCTTTGACGGATATATGGGATGATGTATTGCCGAATGATTTACACAACGAAGGTGGGGTGGAATTTAGAAAGGGAAAAAAACCTGAAAAGTTAATCCAGAGAATTTTTGACTTAGCATCTCAGGAAGGCGATATTGTTCTTGATAGCTTCCTTGGAAGTGGCTCTACGGCAGCGGTAGCAACCAAAATGAAACGTAAATGGATTGGGATAGAATTGGGAGAACATGCAAAAACTCATTGTTATCAGCGACTAAAATCAGTTATAAACGGGGAGCAAAGAGGTATCAGTAAAGCCGTTAACTGGCAAGGCGGTGGTGGATTCAAATTCTACACATTAGCACCAAGTCTGCTAAATCAAGATAAGTTCGGCAACTGGGTTATAAATAAAGAATATAACGCCAGTATGTTAGCTGCCGCAATGGCTAAGCAAGAGGGGTTTTCATACTTACCCAACGAACACAAATACTGGAAACAAGGAAACTCTTCAGAGCAGGACTTCATCTTTACCACTACTCAATTTCTTACAGTAGAAGCGCTGGATAGTATTCAGGCAGAGATGCAGCCTGGCGAAAGCTTGCTAATCTGTTGCAAAGCTTTTCAGAAAGAATGTAAGAACAGGTATCTGAATATTACAATCAAGAAAATTCCGCAGATGCTGCTAAACCGCTGTGAATTTAACCGCGATGATTACAGTTTAAATATTGTAAACCTTCCGCATGACGAATCGACCGAGCCAAATGAAGAGTTTTTGGATACAATAGAAACCGTACAAGAGATTAGGGATAAGCAGGGAGAGGAGAGTACACAACAAAGTCTTTTTTAAACCATGCTAATTTGTCCGTTAATCCATGAATGCCATTTCTAATAATATAAAACAACGCCTTTCCTTACGTGAGCCCCTTCAGGAAGCTTTAGACATTTTGGCTCAACTGTTGGAGCAATTATCATTAAAGAAAGTTTCAGCAGAACAAGAAGAGGCTGATTTATTTTTACAAGAGGAATCAGCCAAAGTAAAAGCTTTGTTCCCAACTTGTACCAGCTTCGAGCGAGATTTCCCTTCCCTGGCGTTTTCTATAGCGACCGGAGTAGGAAAAACCAGGTTGATGGGCGCTTGTATAGCTTATCTCTACCTAAAAAAGGGCATTAAAAACTTCTTTGTCCTGGCACCTAACCTTACTATTTATGATAAACTGATTGAGGATTTCGGGAACCCCGCCTATCATAAGTATGTGTTTAACGGTATTTCAGAATTTGTACATAACAGGCCGATAATTATAACAGGAGATAATTATTCGCAGCAAGGGGCATTGTTTAATGACTCCGAAATACGTATCAATGTTTTCAATATTGCTAAATTTAATTCAGATAACAAAGGAAGTAAACAGGGCGGTGTCAGTTTGGCCCCAAAGATTAAACGGTTATCTGAATATCTTGGTGAATCCTATTGGCAATACCTGTCCGGATTAGACGACCTGGTGATATTAATGGATGAAGCGCACCGCTACCACGCGGATGCTTCAAAGAATGCTATCAACGAGTTAAAGCCTGTTTTAGGATTAGAGTTGACCGCTACTCCGTTGGATGAAAAGGGCAGGGCCTTTAAGAACATTGTGTACGAATATTCCTTAGCACAAGCGTTAACGGAAGGAATGTTTGTCAAGAATCCAGCAATAGCTACACGTAAAAACTTTCTAAAAGGTTCTCTCACTGAAAAGGAAATCGAAATTATTAAGTTAGAAGATGCGGTTAGTGTCCATTTAGATACAAAAAACGAGTTAGAGGTTTACTCCAAAAACAATGATGTTAAACTGGTAAAGCCCTTTATCCTGGTGGTCTGTAAAGACATAGCTCATTCTAAAGAAATATTTGAACTCATAAACTCTGACGAGTTTTATGAGGGTGATTTTAAAGGGAAGGTTCTGCAAATTGATTCTTCAACACGAAAGGAAGAAGAAGTTGAACTGCAATTCATTGCCTTGGAACATACAGAAAATGACATCGAAATCGTCATCCACGTTAATATGCTCAAAGAAGGTTGGGATGTAACCAATCTCTATACTATTGTTCCTTTAAGAGCTGCTAACGCAGCAGTTTTAGTCGAGCAGACCATTGGCCGTGGCTTGCGCTTGCCTTATGATGGTAAACGAACCGGCGTTGATAAGATTGATAAATTAACAGTCATCGCTCACGATAACTTCGAAAGTGTAATTCAGGCTGCTCAAGATCCTAATTCCGTGTTAAATAAAATCAGCTTCATTGAGATAGAAGAGGATGATTTACGAACAAAGACGGAGGTAGTCACTTCAAAACCGGTTATAGAACAGAGTTTTGATGCGGAACAAAAAAAGATAGACGTAATTACGGATACCCCAACAAAGCAAAAAGCACAAAATGGACTTGATGCAAAAAAGGCTATCATTTATGCTCTACCTCAATTCAATTCTTTACCCGAAGTTCGTAAGATTGATGATTTTAGTAAGGAAGAAGTTAAAAACAAGGTAATAAAGCAAATAGAGGAAAACCTGTCTAAAGGACAGGTGAATTTGTTTGCCTCTCAGATACTGGAAGAAGCAACAGAAATCTATGAAAAAGTTGTAGCGGACTACAAAAAGAATATCATTGAAATTCCCCGCATGGACTTAGTCCAGGGAGACGTGGAAGCAAGCTTCAATACATTTGACCTGGATACGGCTGGCTTTACCTTTCAAGCCTTAGAGCAAGAAATTATCAGCATCGGATTAAAAGATAAGTTAGTTACTACCATAAAAGCTAAATTAAGCGGCTCCTACGGCAATCCGGTTAACAATATCATTGCCGCCCTGATTGACTACCCGGAAATTGACTATGATGATAATGCAGAACTGTTATACAGCTTAGCTAGACAGGCTTATGAGGCTATAAAAGCACAGATTGAAGATACCGACAATATTTCTCAGGCCATCTTCCAATTTAAGGGAGCTATAGCATCCAAGATTTATGCACAGATGAAAGATCACTTTGTGCTTAACACCCCTGATTATGTCGGACCTAAAGTGCTGCCATTTGTTAAAATAGAACCCTGGAACTTTTCAGCATTGGTAAGTGCTGGCTACAGGGATTATCGGGATGTCATAACACCGATAAGCCTTATTTCAAAATTTGTATTCAGAGGATTTGAGAAAGCCTGTCATTTTGAATATAAGTTTGATTCTAAGGCAGAACAAGATTTAGCTTACGTTTTTGAGCACGATAATTCGGTAATCAAGTGGTTGCGGCCTGCAGTCAAACAATTCCGCATTTACTGGGATAATAATTCAAAGCAATACGAACCAGACTTTGTAGCCGAAACTGAAGATACCATTTATATGATTGAGCCGAAGTCAGTTTCTGAGCTCCAAGCTCCCGATGTGTTGGCAAAAAAGGCAGCAGCCGAAAAGTTTTGCAAGTACGCGTCTGACTTTACTACTCAAAATGGCGGTAAGGCATGGAAGTATTTATTGGTTCCGCATAATGAAATAACCAGAACGATTGGTATTAAGTATTTAATAACAAAGTTTAGCTAGGAAAGAAATCAAAAAAAATTAATAGCATTGTAATATAGATATTTACTAATATTTTTAGTGTATGCCAAAGCAGCTATTACTTAAAGTAGAAGATGATCACATTGAATCACTAACCAGAGCTAACGGGATAACAGCCATTAGTGAGTTGATATGGAACTCATTGGATGCAGATGCAAGTATCATAGATATTGATTATAAGAGAACAACTTTAGGTGGGTATGAAGAAATAACAATAGCAGATAACGGGCACGGGTTGAGATATAGCGACGCTATCAAGGACTTTGAAACAATTGGAGGATCAAAAAAGAAGGAGATCTTAAAAAGTCCAGGAGGTAGGTATTTCCACGGCAAGGAAGGAAAAGGGCGATATAAAGCGTTGGCTTTAGGTGATTTAATTAATATCGAAAGCTACTATAAAGACAACGGTCATACAAAAAGATTTACGATAGACCTTGATCGTAATCAAATTAAAAAGCCTCTGATTAGCGATGAAGAACTATTTGATGAAAGTAGACCTTCTTCGTTTAAGGTATCAATTTTCAATATTAATGATAAGCATGCACATGAAGTATTCGGAAAAAACAACCAAAAAGAACTACAAGAGAAATTTGCATCTTATCATATAAGTTATCCAAACTTTAAAATCTTCATAAACTCAAAAGAACTAGAATTTGACTCCTTAATCAAAAATAAGTTTACAGCAGAAGATATAAGATATGAAACAGAGGGTGGGGTATATTCATTCAAGATTGAAGTAATTGAATGGAATTTCGATAATTCGAAAAGAACGTACTTTTGCAATGAGATAGGAATACCTTATAAAGAAGCTTTATTAGGTATTCGGTCTAGTCTTCCAATTTCGATATTCATAAAATCTGCATATATCGAAAAATTGCATAAACAGAATTTGCTTGCGATAAGCGAACTTGATTCTGTACTTGGTGCAATATTCGACGACGCAAAGAAGATAGCTCGTAAATACGTGCGGGAACGATTGCATGTTTATTCAAGAGTTTTTATCGAGGATCTTAAACGAGAGGGAATTTACCCATATACAGAGCAATCAAATGAAGAAATTGAGGTTGCTAAAAGACAAGTATTTGATATTGTAGCATTAAACATAAACGAGTATTTACCATCTTTCAGTGATCAGGATAAATCCGGAAAAAAGTTGACTTTATCTTTAGTTAAGGAAGCTTTAGAACAAGATTCATCTAGATTGAATAAAATTTTAAGTGAAGTAATCGGGCTTCCTAAAGATAAACGTGAAGAGCTGTCGGAGCTGTTAGATAAAACTAGTCTTGTGAGTGTTATTGATACAATGACTGAAATAACAACAAGGCTTGATTTTCTAAACGCTCTTGAATTACTAATTTATGATCCGGAACATTCAAGAAAAGTATTGGAAAGGAAACATTTACATAAAATTATAGTAAATGAAACCTGGGTTTTTGGAGATGAATATACCTATGGTGCAGATGATATTACTTTGAAAAATGTTCTTAAACAATATCTGAAAGCATTGGGAAGAGATGATTTTGAAGAAGTCGTAAGTTCATCTGATAATTCTGACCTAACTACGATTCCTGATGTTTGCCTGTGGAAGCAATACAATGCAGGCAAATATGAGAATCACATCAATCTAGTTGTAGAGCTCAAAAAGCCGACTGTTGACGCAGGGTTTGATGAACTTAATCAGATTCAATCGTATGCTCAAAAAGTAAGTAATGACGCTAGATTTCCAAAAACGAATACTCGATGGTTATTTATTTTATTAGTTCGAGAAGTTAAGGATGAAATAGCACCTCAGTTAAATCAAAAGAACAGAGATTATGGTCATGTATTCGATGGCGATAGTATTGATGTATATGTATTAAAATGGGGGACGGTAATAAATAAGGCAAAAGCGAGATATCGTTATGTAAGAGAGAAACTTAATCTTAATTTTCAGCAAAATGAAGATGCTTTAAAGCTCTTACGCGATAAATACAAGCACTATCTTCCTGACCTTTTTTAAAGGGGGGGATTCACGAACTTTAACCCTTTAGCAACGTGGCGTACTTGTAGCAGCAGAAAGCGAATAATGAAGTTTGTTAATCTGAGAAGAAGATATACTACGTTTTCTCCCTAAGGATTTCAACTTTCTCCTTTTCACTTTGTAGCAAACGCTCCAACAGCGCAACCTTCTCATCGTAAAGGGATACTATTTTATCAATGGCATTGAAGTTCGGATAATAGTTAAACAATGCTCCGTTGTCATGATTATTTACCGTATTACCAATAATATTAAACACCGTCTCGTCGTTAAAATTCTTAATCGCTTCACCCGTTAGCCCCAATACCTTAGCAATCTTTTCCAGTACATCATCCTCAATCGTTTCGCTCTGTTCCAGCTTAGAAACAGCCTGTTGCGAAATACCAAGTTCAATCGCTATTGCATCTTGCTTGAGCCCTTTTAGTTCTCTTAAACGCGATATTTTTTTACCGATATGATTGGGTTTTGATGAGGTTTCCATAGTTCAAACTTAACAAAAAAACAGAACCTGTAAACCATTAAAGCAATATGGGTTAGGGTCCAAATGTTTGGATGTAAAATACATGGTAGGTTGTGTGGAATATTCAGCCGTAGGGCATAGCCGTTAACCTAAGGCACTGGTGCCTCGAAATAAGCAGAAACGACGGTTCGGAGGCGTGTCCTTGGCGAAGTGCCTGGGTTAAAATTTCCTCATCAGCTGGCTTTGTGAATTGGGAAGGTGCATTGGCGGGTTTTCTGAAGCAAGGGAATGAGCGCCTGGGGAAAAGCCGGCGCAGCACCGCGTGGCTGATGAGGAAACTGTGAAGCACTCATTGAGTCCTTATAGAGAAATTAATATCTCAATAATTTGCCCAGAGGATTGTGCGAAAAAGGCACCTCGGCAAGGAACTAGATTTATTCACACGTTAATTGTTTTTTTGAGGTGTTCATGAGATCGCTTCGCTAAGTATTGTTTCTTTTCATCGATGGAAAAGAAAGAGAAAGAAAGCGCACTGCACTGCCTTAATTATTAAGAAGATACTTTGATTAAAGAAGGCAACTTTTCTTAAGTTAACGGCTATGGCCGTAGGGGGGCATGTAGATTGTACTGGGGCGCAGAGTCCTCTGCGAGAGACTCTGCTAGGAAGTGGGTTAAGGCTTAATTGTTTGGAAGTATAATATCTGGCATGAATGGGAAAATATTCAGCCAGCGAAGCGGCGTAAAGGCCTGTACCAGGGTGCGGATAATCCTCTGCGAGAGCCTCTGCCAGGAAGCAAACTGTCACCCGCCCGCGGAGCACGGCCCAGGCTTGACCTTGGGGCCAGCCGGCCTAAAACCTTTGCCAAGGACCTTGCTGCAATGGCGGCAATAGTATACATGTTGTATAATACCAGGTAAAGTAATGTGCGATACAACCTTTCGTGGTTTTATACCATTGCGATTGCTTGCTTTATTTGCCAGAAAGACATATAAAACGTATTCAATACTGTAACCTTCAATAAAAACTTTATCCAATTTGAAACCAACAGAAAATATTCCGATAGAAATCCTGCCGCCTGCCCAGGTGATTGAACGTTTCTTTAGAGATTATCCCGCCGAAAAGGCACAATCCCTTTTATGGTGCTGGTTTGAATTAGGGCTAAGTAGTAAAGTAGGAAAGCTGCATCCCAAGGAATTGCAACAGTTCACGGATTTTTTTGAACGCCTAGGCCTTGTGGTTTTATCATTGTCCCTTTTAAAACAACAAGAGCACTTTAAAGCAAGCGGAATCCCGGCTGGCTTAAATTCAGAAAATGTAATAGAACAGCTTTCCTCTTTATAACAGCGATATGTTGGAAGAAACAGAGTCTCGAAAAACAGCCGAAGGCATTCGCTTTGAAAAATTCCTAGTGATTGTAGGATTACTCTTAATGATTGCGAGTATAATTTTGGTGTTCATTGGCCTGAATATAGAGTAGGGGTGTTTTTGGTTTAATTCGATGTCTCAGCCTAATTCGTTGGTCTGCGTCCTCACAGACCCAATTTGCGACTGTCGAATCTGTTGAGATTTTAATCGAGGTACAATGGCCTGTGAGGACACAGGCCACGGAAGGAAAGCTCAGCAAACAAATTAAGTCTGAGGCTTCAATGGGAAGACGATTTTCAAACTAATAATGTGCATGATCAGGTATTGACACTTTAATTGTAAGCAATGTTGCTGCTTCTAACATGAACAGGCTTTTATTCTCTTTCGCTTTGGACCATACAAATCGCGGTTGTCGTTCATACATGCAAACGCGTACGATGATGGACCTTAGAAATCTGGAATTTTAGATTTCTATAGTTCGTTAAAAAACTTTGTTCTTATGAACCCATAACCCAACGAAGTAGCCACAAAGATGATAAAGGCAGATAGCTTACACTGCTTTGTAAACTCTTTCCCCAGCCATTCAATGTCTAACTCCATGTTTAGAATAAAAAAAGTATAAACGGCCAGGGATAAAGCGAATACCAGTATTTTCGTTTTGGGGTCAGCATTGTTCTGTTTTAACTCAAATATGGTATATAAACCGTTGATAAACATTAATACCAATAAGCCAATGAACATTATGCCGATAAAGACGCCTGAATAGAAGTCGGGAAACTTAGAAAATAAGTACATGCTATGTCCCGCGACCATAAACAAATTGAAAATAATGTCAATAATGATGGAGGCAATAAAGAAGGTTAGTTTATCCATTAATGACAAGTTTTA